>JBEKPA010000229.1:0-6060 GCA_049521195.1 Occallatibacter sp. | reverse complement strand
CCGCTGCGATCAGCACGACGGCAAGCCCCACAAACAACAGCGCCAGCCCCGCGCCACCCTTCTTCTTTGCCGCCATCTGGACGGTCGCCGGCTGCTGCGTGGCGATCTGCGGCGGCGTTGCATTGACTTGTTCCTTGGGAATTTGTGCTTGGAGTGAGGGTTTTCCAGGCTCCTGGGTCAGGCGCGTCCAGTTTTCCTGCAACCCGGCGTCAGCAAACTCGGCGGCAAAGGCCACGCGGCCCAACACATCGGCGGCGCGGGGCCTGTCTCCCTGCTGAATGGCCTGCGCAGCCGTCGCGATGGCCGCACCGAGCAGTTCATTGGCCACCTGCGCGCACCTGCCCTTGTATTCAGCGATTGCCGCGCTGAGTTGCTGAGAGTCGCCGCCGGCGCGCTGCGCGGCCTCGAGCGCAATGAGACCCTGGGACAGTTCACGCTTTTCGAGTGCATCGCCGGCAGCCCGGATCGCCTCCGTTGTCAAACGCTCCCGGCGTTGCCGCTCCAGGGCGGCCTCCAGCCGCTGGCGCAATTCACGTACGCGCGCGTGCTGCTGAATCTCCTGCGGCTGGTTCGCGAGCAGTTGCAACGCTTGCGCGGTGTCGGTCTCGCTCAGTGCCTGTGCGCGGCTCACGACCGCATCGATGCGCCGGCCCAACTCGGCCAGGCTGGCGGCCGTCTGGCGCAGCAGCTTCTCCACCGACGCATCGCCTGTCTCCGATGCGACAGGTTGCAGAAAGGCGATGGCTGCCTCCAGGTTGCCGGCCGCGATGAGGGCCTGCGCCTGCTTGACGGCGTTCGCCGCTGCCTGCGCAAGTTCAACCTTCCGCTTCTGCTCGCGCGCGTAGTTCAGCAGGGAGGCAATGTCCGGGGCTTCGCCACACTCGATTGCCGCGGAATCCAGAATCTGCATCGCCTGATCGAACTGCCTGGCATCGATGGCGGCTTGCGCCCGCGTCAGGTATTGGGTCTTCGTCTCCTCGACACTCGCCCTCTTGACCTGCTCGACAACCTTCTCCTCCAGGGCAATCAGCCGCGGTTCCGCCGGCATCTGTTCGAGCGCCTGATGGACCGCGGTGAGCGCCTGGTGGGGACTGGTGGCAAGAAGACTGTACACATCGAGCGTGGTCTTCTCCACCAGCTTCACCGCAGCCTGTTCCCGTTGCTTGGCTTCCGCTTCGGCCTTCAACTGCAACAGCACCGCCTCGCCGGGAAGACGCTGCTGCGCGCGTTGAATCAGCGCCAGCGCGCGCTCGAAATCTCCCCCTGCAATGGATTCTGAGATTTCGGTGCCGATCTGTTCGATGATCTTGCGCCGCCGCTGTTCCTCCTGGCGATCGACCGCTTCTTGAAACAGCCGCTGCGTTTCCGCATCTGTCGGATCGATCTCCAGCGCCGCGCGCAGGTTCTGAATGGCTTCGGTATACTGGCGGGCGGCCAGCAGACTTTTTGCGGCATCGCTGTACTGCCGGCGCGAGCGTTCCTTGGCGGCCCGCTCGGCCTCCTGAACGATCCGGGCGCGTTCGTTGCGGAGATCGGTATTGCGGTCGTCGAGTTGAAGCGCGCGATCGATCAGTTCGCCGGCAGCAGTGTAATCGCTGCGCTTGCGGGCTTCCCGGGACTGCTCCAGGAGAGAGGCGACCTTGTCCGCCTTCTCCTTCAATGCGCGAGCGTTTTCAATCTTTTGAGCAAGTTCGGGATAATCCCGGTCGATTGCGGCCGCCTGCCCGTATAGCTCAAGCGCCTCGGCATAATGCTGCTGGAGCACCGCCTCATCGGCTTCCACCAGGATTTGCTTCAACTGCACCGACTTCTGCTGGCGCGAGACCTTCTCCTGCACTTCGCGCAGCAGCTTCTTGACTTCAGTGTTCTGCGGATTGAGACGCAGCAGGTCGAGCAATACCGGTCTTACGCTAGTCCATTGCTCCCGCTCCATCTGGGTCTTCACGTTGCCCAGCGCCTCGGTCACATGCTCCTGCTTGAGTCCATCGTTGATGGCTTCGATATCCACGGCCATGTCTTCCGCCGTCTCGTAGCGATCCAGCGGATCCTTGGCCAGCGCATGGTCTATCAGATGGTCGATGGCTGGGGGAGTGCCGGGCACAATGCTCGACACCGGCTCATGCGCTTCGCGGACCACCCGGTGCAGAGTGGCTGGATCGTCGCCGGGAAACGGCAGCCGCCCGGTCAGTAACTGGTATAGGATGATCCCTGCCGACCAGATGTCCGCTCTGCCGTCCGCGGCCTTGCCCAGCAGCCGTTCGGGAGAGATGTAGTGAAAGGTGCCGATGACCATGCCCGCCTGGGTGTGGCCGGAGCGATTCTCCAGGCGGGCGACGCCGAAGTCCACGATCTTGATGTTTCCATCCGGCTGCACCATGATGTTGGCCGGCTTGATGTCTCTATGGATAACTCCCTTGCGGTGCGCGTACCCCAGGCCGGCGCATAACTGGTTGATGATCTCCAGCTTCTCGATGAGAGAAAACTTGCGCCCGGTATTCAGCAGGTTCTCCAGCGTATCGCCGGGAACAAACTCCATGACGATATAGGGATTTCCATCCTGCTCGCCGAAGTCGTAGACGGTGACGATGTTGGGGTGGTTCAGGATGCCGGAACGCGCCTCCAGCATGAAGCGGTGGCGCAGTTCCTCGGTCGCCTCGGTGATGGTCTTGATCGCCACCTCGCGGCCGACGGCCTTGTCCAGTCCCCGGTAGACGACGCCCATGCCGCCAACGCCCAGGATGCCCAGGACTTGGTATTTGCCGATTTGCGTGACTGTTGTGCCGCTATCCATGCTATCCGTGATTCCTGCTCAAGCGTCCTGGATCAATTGAAATCCATGATAATACGAGACTTGACAAAGCAGTCAAACCCTTCAGGAATTCATCGCCTGTTGAAAGGAAAACTGGAAATGGACCGTGAGCCCCTGCCCCTCTTGTGGGCGAATCCACCCCCGCCTGAAGCGGTTTGAAACGAGCGGCGACCCCTGAAACTCCCCGAACCCGCCCGTCAATACGGGACTGCCCAATCATCATACTATGAGCGTGCTGTCCTGGGCACCGTCTTTCAAGAGCCGGATTCACTCCATTCGCCCGCTGAGCGGCGGGACGATTTTCTGAGAGGCAAGCGCCGCCCGAAGCCGGGAAATCATGGAAATCTCCTGGCCAGGAGTCTGTTTGGAAAAGGCTTCGTGTTGCGTCCAAAAGGAAGGGCGTTCTTGCGGAAGGTAAGGCATTCTCGCGGAAAGTGCAAGGTCAGGGGTACCCCACCCTAGCCGTCCGCCGTGGTTCTCTCCGGCGAACGGCTAAGGTGGGTTGGCCCGATGGATGAACACTGAGAGTGCTTTAGGGGACCGATGGCCCGCGTCTCTCCGCGCGCTGCCGCGCGAGCGGAAGGATGGCCTGGATGAAATCGGCGGCCGAGTAAGGGTTCTCCGCCTGCAGAGGCGGCGGCGCGGGAGACAGCGGATAAACGATATCGGCCCCTCCGGAGTCGGATTTGAGCCAGAGGGCCAACAACGCGATGGCCGAGAAACGCAGCAACCGCACTTCAAAGGATCCCGCGCTCACGGCCGGAAGTTTGGCTACCTCCGTCAATGCATGCGCAGTAGCCTCTACGAAGGGCCCGTAGTTGATGTTGGCGAGCAACGATGCGGCGCCGCTGGCATCCGCAAGTACCTCGCCGGCGGCAATGTTGGCGCCGCCCCCACGGACGAGATACCGGAAGCCGGTAGCCTTGGCGGATGCCAGGCCGCCCCCGGCCGCGACGGCATCGGCGCGCAGATCGTAAACGGCATGGGGCGGCGATAGCTCAAGGGCGTTGAAATCGACCCCGAGCCCCGAAAGAGGGCTGGTTCGCGTCGCGACTTTGCCCAGCCCCTTTTGGACGAGCGCAATTCCATTGATTGGTTCTGCTGCGAAGTGTATTGGCATTTCTTCTCCTTCGGTCTACTTCGTAAAGTAGGACTCGTACCACGTGGCGCCGCCGTTGTAGCTGGCGGGGAACGAGTTGAAGTCCTGGGTTGACGGACCGTACCAGGGATCCTGGATATCGAGGGTCGGCGTCGAGGGTTCCCGGTTGTCGTATCCATCGGTGGCGGGGTTGTGGCCGCCGCCGCCATTCCACTGGATGTTGATGGAAACGGGGTGACCGGCTTCGAGCTGGTCGACAAGGGTCTGGAGCGTGGGCTTGCCCATCGGGGTGGAAGCCAGATGGCCGGTGGTGGTGAGCGCCTGATCGGGGTATCCCGGCTGGTTGCACGCGCTGCTGCTCCCATTGGTGCAGCACGTCGTCTGGCCAAACTTGTTGTTCACCAGGGTGCACTGGGTCCACGGGGATGAGGGGGTGTAGTAGAGCGTGATGCTCACTGTAGTCGCCGACCAGCACCACTCGGTTTGCTGCTGATGCTGCTCGTTCAGCCCGAGATAGACGACCGGGCTGATCAAAGTCCCGCCCAGGCTGCCCCAGTTGGACCAGGGTCCGGAGTGCGGCAGCGTCTGCCAAATGATGCACAGGTCGTTGCCGGTTCCCCGGGCAAAGACCTCCATGCACCCATCCTGGTTGAGGTTAACGGCCGGATCGCTGGTGATGACTCCGCCCAGCGAGGACCACGCTGACCATGGCCCAGCGTGCGGCGCTGTTTGCCAGATGTGCCAGAGTGCATCGTCTCCTCCGCGGGCAAAGGCTTCAAGCCGTCCATCCGTGTTCACGGCTACGGCAGGATCGCTGGTGATGAGCCCACCCAATGACGACCACGCGGACCACGGCCCGGTGTGCGCCACCGTTTGCCAGATGTGCCACAGGGCATAGTCAGTTCCCCGGGCAAAGGCTTCAAGCCGCCCATCCGAGTTGACCGCGACGAAGGGAGTGCTGGTGATGGTTCCGCCAAGGGAACTCCAGGCGGACCAGGGTCCCGCGTGCGGCGCCGTTTGCCAGATGTGCCACAGAGCATTGTCGGTGCCGCGGACGAAGACCTCAAGCCGTCCATCCGTGTTGACGGCGACCTCCGGATCGCTGGTAATGCCTCCGCCCAGAGAACTCCATGCGGACCATGGCCCGGCGTGCGGCGCCGTTTGCCAGATGTGCCACAGGGCATCGTCGGTGCCGCGGGCAAAGACTTCAAGCTGTCCATCCGAATTGACGGCAACGGCCGGATCGCTGGTGATGCTTCCGCCCAGCGAGGACCATGCGGACCATGGTCCAGCGTCTGGCGCCGTCTGCCAGATGTGCCACAGCGCGCCGTCGGAGCCGCGGGCAAACGCCTCAAGGCGCCCATCCGTGTTCACTGCGACGGCTGGAATGCTGGTGATGTCTCCGCCCAGCGAACTCCAGGCGGACCACGGTGAAGTGTTGGGCGCGGTTTGCCATATGTGCCATAGGGCAAAGTCCGTGCCGACGCCGAATATCTCCAGGCGTCCGTCCGTGTTGCGCGCCGCAGCGAATGCGGCGCTCAGTGCGACTTGTGGTGTCGAACTCATCGTTTCCTCCAAACTCGTATTTCCCTCGCGGGAGGTGCATTCTTGGGAACTGCTATCTCAGCATCGGTTCGTCGAATGTTACCGCTCTCGATCGACAGAAATAGCCTCAGACCGCGTCCGGGGTAGAAAAACGCAGTTATCCTCAGGCCCGCGTTGCCGCGTCAGCCGGTCGAGATTGTTACTTGTCAGTCTCTCCGGCACGACTCCTGCCCCAGTTGTTCGGGGGATTGGGTTGAGCGCCCTAAGGCAGGTTGCGAGCTTGCCGGAAGCGGATAACGTGCAATCCGCTGGCTTCTTGCCGGCTGAAAGACCGGCAGGGGGAAGCGAACCTAATCTCCCATAAACCTACGGAGTGTGTCAAGAACTTTATAAGGACTCGATCGGAGATTGCAAAAGACCTCCCATCGGGAGGCAAGGTAACCATTAATGATTACTACTTAATCAACATACATTATTGCAAGTAATTGTTGCGAGTATCCGAATGACAGCCTCCTTTGTCCAGCCTTCCGTAATGTTAGAGCTTGCGAAGGCGGGCGCAGGCTTCGTCGAGATCGTGGTCTCTCTTGGCGAAGCAGAATCTCAATAA
>JBEKPA010000228.1:0-6076 GCA_049521195.1 Occallatibacter sp. | reverse complement strand
CCCGCCAGAGGACTTTGCCGATATTGCTCTCAAACCCCTCAAGCAACCGCCTTGACCGGCCGGAAGAGCCACACGAGCAGCAGCGAGAAGAGCAGGCCGCTCACCGTGAACTTGAGCCAGACGGGGGCTTGCGAGGGCGAGAAGAAGCCCTCCAGGCAGCCGGCGACAATCAGCATGGGAATGATGCCGGAGACCAGGCGGGTAGCTTCGATGCCGCCGCGGGCCACCGAGTCCCGCCAGCGCAGGGCGCCGGGGAAGAGCATGGCGTGGCCCAGGCGGAAGCCCGCGCCGCCGGCGATGATGATCGAAGGCAGCTCCAGCGCGCCATGGGGCGCCACAAAGCTCCACAGGGGCAGCGCCATGCCATATTGATGGCAGGCCGTGGCCACCACCCCCAGCATCATGCCGTTGACAGCAAGATAGTAGAAGCTTCCCAGCCCGAAGACGATGCCGCTGGCGAAGACTATAAAGGTCACCGTGAGGTTGTTGGTCATGATGGCGCTGGTGGCCAGGGGCGCGATGGTCACCACGGATTCGGTCCACATGTGGTGCTGCTCCATGGTTGCGATCATCTTCGCGCTCACAAACATGCGCATGAATTCCGGATGCGCGCTGGTAATGACCGCGCCCAGCAATCCCCAGGCCACGGAGACCCCAAGGGAAGCCAGCACGAAGCCGATCTGGCGCTGAAAGATGGCCGGATATTCGTCCCTCAGAAAGCGAAAGACCGTGAGAAGATTCGTCTTGCGGCCGGAATAGATGATATGGTGAGCGCGAGCCAATAGTTGATTCACATGCTGCGCGTAAGTGCGGGCGGTCGAGTCTTGCCGCAGCACGGAGAGGTCGGCGGCCACCTGCCGGTAGAGCAGGGCCATCTCCTGCAACTCCGCGCGGGTGAGCTGACCCAGTCCGCTCGCATCGGCTTGGGAGAGCAGCGACGAGAGCCGGTCCCAATGAGGCCGCCGCTTAAGAATCCACTGGTTTGAGAGGACTTGCGCCATGGACCTGACTTCTGACCAGCTTAACATCGACACCCCGGAACTGGTGGACATCGAGATGCCGCTAGCCGGCATCGGCAGCCGTTTCATCGCGCTGCTGGTGGATTACCTGATCTGGGGCGCGGCGGTACTGGTGCTTCTCGTGCTCTTCTCGGTATTTCTGCCCGGGATCAAGGCATCCTCCAAGGCTTCGGCCCAATGGGCCGCTGCCATCGGCATCTTCATCCTTTTTCTGCTTCAGTGGGGCTACTTCACGCTCTTTGAGGCCTTCTGGAACGGCCGCACTCCCGGCAAGCGCGCGGCCCGGATTCGCGTCATCCAGCGCTCCGGCCGGGCCATCGGCCTGTTCGAGTCCATGGCCCGCAACCTGGTTCGCTATGTGGATCAGTTCCCCTTCTTTTATGCCGTGGGCGTCATCGCCATCTTCGTCACCCGCCAGCATCAGCGGCTGGGCGACCTGGCCGCCGGCACGCTGGTGGTCAGGGATCGCGAGCAGGAGAGTCCCCTGTGGGGCGATTCGGGCTCCCGCACCTTCACCGCGCAGGCATTTGCTCCCCGCGCTCCGATTCCCGAGCCCCACACCGCCTTCACGCTGCCGACCACCGGCATCGCCAAGCTCTCGGCGGCCGACCTGGAGGTGCTGGAGGGGTTTTTCGCCCGGCGGCTGGATATGAGCCTTGCGACCCGTCACGCTTTGGCCGAGCGCATCGCTTCCGCCATCCAGGCCAAATCCGGGCTGGAACAGCCCGCGGGCGCCAGCACGGAGACCTTTCTCGAGGCCGCGGCCCGGCAACTGCGGGACATTGCGCGCATGGTCTAGGGAACCGGAGCGTTATCGGAGCCGGTGCATACGCTCGCCAAAGAGTCCGAAAAGGCCAGGAAAAGGCCAGGCGGCGGAGGAAGCGCCGGGCGCGACAACTGCTAAGTAATACCTTGGACGAAAGCTTGAGTTAGCCTTGAGAATTGGAAAGAGGCTGGGAAACGTAACCCTATTGCAGCGCATCCGGCCCTTGTCGGTGACCGTCGAAATCGCGCTCATGCTGGAACGTTTGTTCTTGATCCGCAAACTCCCTGCCGTCCGTCACATCCATACCAACTTAGGCGCATCGGAAAGCAAAATGCCGCATTCGTTTCATGCCGGATCGGTAATATGTCAACAAAACCCTTAACTGTCGACTGGCCGTATTCGGTGCCGACCCGCCTTATCAATGCGGCCGCAAGGTGAACGAGTTAGCCAACGAAATCATTCTTGGCAGTCATGAATTTCCTAGCCGTTCTTCGCGTTCAGTAGTTCCAGCGCCTTGTTGAGGGGTTCGTCAGTCTTGGCGGGCGGCGCTCCCTCTTCTTCCTCTTCGATGGCCGGACCGGCGGCCACGGTGGGGGTGACGGCTTCGTCCTGGATCTTCTTGCCCGAGGGGCTCTCAAACTTGGCCACGGTCAGCAGCAGGGCGCCGCCGCTGGGCAGCTCGATAGTCTTCTGGACCGAGCCCTCGCCGAAGCTGCGCCCGCCCACCACGTCGCCGCGCTTGGCGTCCTCGATGGCGGCTGCGGTCAACTCGGCGGCGCCGTAAGTTCCGCCGTTGATGAGCACGGCGAGCGGCGCGTCGGTCAGGAACCTGGCCGGATCGGCAGCGAAGGTCTGGAGGGGATACTTCTGGCCTTCCAGCGTGGCCAGGGTTCCCTGCTTGACGAAGAAGTTGGCCAGGCGCAGTCCCTGTTGGGGGTCGTCGCCGGAGCAGTCGCGCAGGTCGAGCAGCACCTTGCGGTTCCTGCCGGCGGACCTGAGCCGGGCGGCAATCTCGTCCACGCGGGCCGCGGTCAGCACGCCGGGCTTGAGATAAAGGATGGTCGAATTCTCGTACTGCTGCTCGCCGAGGGCGGGAGGACCGGCGACGAACCGGGTGAGCGTCAGCTTGTCGGGGTCTCCCTTGGGGGGGCGGACTACGGAGAGCGTGACGGTGGTTCCGGGCTTGCCTTCGAGCATGAGGCGAATCACCGCCAGCGACAGCTCCCGGGTGGACTGCTCGCCTATGGACTCGATGACGTCGCCGTCGCTCAGATGCTCCTTATCGGCGGGCGAACCGGGCAGGACACTAACCACGGTGGCGTAGCCAAAGCGCTTGGAGACGACGAGGCCTACCTGGGCGACGCCGGCCGCCGGGCGCTCCTTGTAGATTTTGTACTCGGTAGGGGTCAGGTAGCTGGAGTCCGCATCGAGGGATTCGAGCAGTCCGTGAAGCGCGCCAGTGGTGACGTCGTCGATGTTGGGCTCGGTGACGTAGTCGGTCTGGACCTTCTTGAGAATCTCGGCGTAGACGCGCATCTGGCGGTAAGCGCCATCCTGCTGGCCGCCGGCATGAACGCCGAAGAGGCCGAACTCGCCCAGAAGAAAGCCGAAGCCGAGGGCGGTGAAGATGGCCACGGAAAGCACGAAGACAAAACGCTGGAAGAATCGAGACACATTCACCACCGGGGCGGCCTTTGAGGGGAACCGGCCACTCACTCTTTAGACGCAATGATAGCAAAAACAGGGAACAGGGGCAGGGATCAGGGGTCAGGGATCAGAGATCAGAGATCAGACAGAGCATTTCCGGGTCTCATCCGGCGCGGCGAACAAGAGCTGAACCGCTGGGCTCTTGACCGCCCGCCTACTGCTTGCCGAGGTCGTAGTTCATGTAGACGACGTGGGTCTGGAGGTACTCTTCCAGGCCGTGCTTGCCGTCCGCGCCGCCGATGCCGGACTTGCGCCAGCCGGCGTGGAAGCCCTGCATGGCCTCAAAGTTCTCGCGATTGACGTAGGTCTCGCCGAACTTCAGCTCGTTCGAGGCGCGCATGGCCACATCCAGGCTGCGTGTGTAGATGGACGAGGTCAGCCCGTACTCGCAGTCGTTAGCGTAGCCGATGGCCTCATCCAGCGTCTCGAAGGTGGCAATCGGCAGCACTGGCCCGAAGATCTCCTGCTGCATGATCGCGGTCTCCTGGCGGCATCCGGTCAGCACCGTGGCCTGGTAGTAGTAGCCCTTCCCGACGGCGAAGTTACCTCCGCATTCCAGCTTGGCGCCGTCCTTCAGCGCCTGCTGCACCGCCTCATGCACCAGCTCGCGCTGCCGTTTGCTCACCATCGGGCCCATCTCGGTGGCCGCGGCAAACGGATCGCCGGTCACCGTCTGCTGCATGGCCGCCGTCATCTTTGCGATGAACTCCTCGGCGACGGATGAGTGGACATACACCCGCTCGGCGCAGTTGCATACCTGCCCGGTGTTGATGATGCGCGAGGCCCGGATGGCGCGCACCGCAGGTCGATGTCGGCATCGCCCATCACGATGGCCGGTGCCTTGCCGCCCAGCTCCAGCGAGACTTTGGTCACGTTGTCCGCCGCTGCATGCATCACGGCCACGCCGCCGTCCACGCTTCCCGTCAGGCTCACCATGCCCACCTTGGGATGCCCTGCCAGCGCCTTGCCCACCACCGATCCGGAGCCGGAGATGAGGTTGAAGACGCCCTTGGGCAGCGACGATTGCGCCACCAACCGCGCAAACTCGAAGGCGTTGTTGGGCGTCTCGCTGCTTGGCTTGATGACGATGGTATTGCCGGTGACCAGCGCGGGCGCCATCTTGCGCACGATCAGGAAGAAGGGGAAGTTCCATGGCAGAATGCCGGCAATCACGCCAATCGGCATCTTGTACAGCAGAATGTTTTCGCCGGGGCGGTCGCTTTGGATGATCTCGCCCTCGTAGCGCCGGGCAAACTCCGCCATGTAGTCCAGGTAATCGGCGGAGAAGTCCACCTCGACCTGTGCCAGCGAGAGAATCTTCCCCTGCTCCTCAGTAATGACGCGGGCCAGAGCTTCGCGGTTAGCGCGCACCAGCGTGGCAATTTCGCGCAGATAGCCAGCACGCCGGATGGCCGGCAACGCGGCCCAGCTCTTCTGCGCCGCTTCGGCCGCCAGTACGGCGCGGTCCACGTCCTCCACCGTGCAGGCCGGAAACTCCGAGATCGCCTCTTCCGTCGCAGGATTCACCACCTGTAGCATCTTGGATGACGATACAAATTCCCCGTCGATCAGCATCTCGTAGTGTTGAATATTGGTCGCAGTCGCGCCCATGGAATTATCCCCCTTCTGCTTGTATCACTCAGAGGCGAACACTTGTCGCCTGCACTCGGCGCGGTGTCTTCACGCCCCGTAGCACGCACGATAATAGATGCTCGCAAGCAGGAATGGGAAGTCGATAGAGTTTCGGGTAGTACCACAGTTTGAAATTTAGCGGCCTAAATGAAATCTAATGATGATAGCCACTATGGCCAATAGTACGAGGGGTATGACAATTGCCCACGCCATGGTCCTGGCGTAGTTGAGGGTCATGGGAGGCGGGTACCATAGGCGTGGCTCATCTGGGTTGGAATAGAAAATCAACAACTTCCAATGTTTGGGATTCTTGTCTATCGGCATGATCGCCTCCGCTCGGCCTCGTGGCGGTGTTTATTTTACTTCGACGGATCGCATAGCTCTCCCAATACACTGGTTCTGGGAGCGCTTTATGCTCGAATCCAATCCTCCAGTCCGTATAGTCCTCACCACAGCAGCCAATCCCGACGAGGCCGCCCGCCTGGCTCGCACCCTAGTCGAAGAAGGGCTGGCCGCGTGTGTTACATCGATACCATCCGTCCAGTCCATCTACCGCTGGCAGGGCCGGATTGAGTCCTCCACGGAGACACTTTTGCTGCTTAAGACCGGCCCCGATCAACTCGCCGCGCTAGAGGCGCGCCTGCATCAGTTGCACAGCTACCATACCCCGGAGTTTCTCGTCCTCGATGTCGAATCCGCCAGCCATCCCTACCTGGAGTGGCTGCAAAGCTCTCTTGGGCCGGCTTAATTTTCCGGCTGTCTCTCCGCATACAGCTGGAGTACACTTCCCAAATCGATGCGCATTGCCCATGCACTGTCTCAGATTTTGCCGGAACGGCAGGTCATCACCGATCCTCTGCGCCGCCTTGCGTATGGGTCGGATGCCAGCTTCTACCGCATGGTTCCCGAGGTGGTTGCGGTAGTCGAAAACGAGCAGGAAGTACAGTCCCTG
>JBEKPA010000227.1:0-6082 GCA_049521195.1 Occallatibacter sp. | reverse complement strand
AGCGGCTTCAGTTGCCCGCTGCCGTCGTGGATGATCCCGATCGTCGATTCAAACCCCAGCCCCAGCGCCCGCCGCCCAATCACCAGCGCGTCGTTGGGATCCTTGAAGCCCCCGCCCACCACCGAGTTGATGTTCACGTGGAATTCGGCGTACTCGGAGAGCATCTGGAGTTTCTTGTCCAGCACCTTCAGGCTTTTCTTCGACACCTCGTCCGGCTCCAGGTTGTCGATGGAGATTTGCAAGTGGTCCAGCCCCGCCTTGTTCAGCCGCTCGATCCGGTCCACATTGAGCAGGTAGCCGTTGGTAATCATACCGGCAATCGCCCCCGTGCGCCGGATGCGCCGGACGATCTCGTCCAGTTGCGGATGCGTCAGCGGCTCGCCGCCCGAGATGCCGATCATGGCCGTGCCCAGCCGCCCCAGGTGGTCGATGCGCCTGCACATCTCTTCGAGCGGCACCGGCTCGCTCACCTTGTCGTACTCGTTGCAGTACGCGCAGCTCAGGTTGCAGAAGCGCGCCGGCACAATCTGCGCCAGCACCGGGTGGCCGGTGTGCAGAAGCGCGCTCGCCACCATCCGCAGCTCGCGCACCTTACGCGTAGCCGCCAACCACCGCCCGCGCACCGTCAATCTCCGGGGAAGAGCCATCATCTTTATTGAACCACATTGCCGGGTGGGCGACCACAAGAACGGCGGATTGAGCTGCCCATTGCCAATTAACGGAAGCGGCCCGAACGAACCTGCACTATAATCTCCGTAACAATCCTGCATCCAGAAACTGAAGAAGGCGGGTGGCGCACCCAACCTCCGCCCTTCTGTCGTGTCCCACAAATGAGGGTGCCCCATCCTTCGCCCTTTTCCTGGCGAAGGGTGGGATCGCTCGGCCTTCAGCCTTCCGAAGGGTCTCCCATAGCCCCACGCGAATGCCTTAGTTCCGCGACCTGGAACCGGTTCCGCACCGCCGTTCTCCCGTAGGGAGCAAACGAAAATAGCCCCAGGCCGGGGTCCCCGGCACGCGATCTTTACGCGCTGGGGTGGCAGGGTGAAACCCGGCGAATCCATCCCCCGCGTCCTCCATTGTCCCGCAGGGCCAGCGCGGCTGAACAGCCGCAAGTCGAAGATTCCGGAGGGAGCAGGGGGCTTCAGCTCCCTGAAAAAGAGTCCGAGCGTACGCGGCCTTCAGGCCCGGGCCTTTGCCCGCCTTCCTCCCAAACGTCAAGCAGATAGGCCTGCATTGTCCAACCCGCGCTTGACTCCTCAGATAAATAAGAATAACCTGAAGTTAGGGGTGAGTTATATATCTCCCCTTTCAGGTTCCCTGAACTAAGGCAGTTAACCTGGAGTATCTTATCTCTTAGCCCTTGATATCCATGAGGATCCCCATTATGGCTTCCAAAGTTCAAAAACAGTCGAAATCCAAAACCTCGCCTGTCGGTAAGTCGGCAGCGCCCGGAGTCTCTGCTTCGCAAGACAGCATCAGAGAGCGCGCATTCCAGATCTATGAAAGCCGCGGCAGCGTGCCCGGCTTCGAAATGCAGGACTGGCTACACGCCGAGCATCAAGTCCTGGAGCGCTAAAGCACCTTCATCTCAGGTACCGCAGGGCCGGCCGAAGGCCGGAGGGGGAAGTTGTGGGTTGTCCAGTCTGTAAGCGTCTGGAACGAACTTTCGAGGGTTGGAACAGCGAGTGCATCAGAGCTCGCTCGTCTTTGTATTTCAGCGTCAACGCCAGGCTTGCTGCCTATGACAATGTCGAGATGGAACGTGCCAGAAGCGAACTGCAAATGCACCGCTCGGTATGCGTCCTCGCCGCCACCAAGGCTGTCGGGCTGGGTGCCTCAGGTCTCGCTTCTAAGACCTGGGATCGATCCAACCCAACAAAGCTCATCCAGCCAACGCAAATAACGCAGTAGTGTTCTACTGCAAATGCAGTATACTTATACTGCAATGATCAACCTCCGCTCCGAGCTCCGCCGCAAGCTGCTGACGTTCTTCTACGTCAACCGTTCCGCGCGCGTCTATGTACGCCAGTTGGCTGTTGCGTTGCAGGCCGACTCGACGAATCTCTCCCGCGAACTCGCCCGGCTGGAGCGGGAAGGATTGCTCCGCTCGGAAACGGAAGGCCGGCAGCGCTATTACAGCATCGATCGCGCCTATCCTTACTTGAAGCCCTTGTTCGCAATGCTCCAGGGATCGATCGGAATCGAGCCGGCCCTGAAAGACGCACTCAGGGCCGTCGATGGGGTTCAGTCGGCCTGGCTCTTCGGCTCCTTCGCCAAGAACGAAGCGGACACCGCCAGCGACATCGATCTGCTGATCGTGGGCCAGCCCGGCCAGGCCAGACTGGCCTCGGAGATCCGAGCGGCCGAGAAGACCCTCCGCCGCGAAATCAACTACACTGTCCTCACTCCCGGCGAACTGCAACGCCGCCTCCAGGAGGGCGACCCATTTGTCGCCGATATCTGGAACGGCAAGCGCATCGAGCTGATTGGCCATGAAGAACACGAAGCCGCAGAAGATCGATCCGAAACAAGTCCGGCAGTTCCTGGCTGACGCCGGCAAAAAGGCCGTCGCAGCCCGAAAAAACCTGGCCATCGACCAGGAGACCGCCTATCAAACGGCCTATCAAGCCATGCTGAAGGCGTCGTTGGCCCTGATGCTGAGCCATGGACAGCGTCCCCGCGTCCAGATTGGCCACCACATTGCCATCATCGAGTTCGCCCGGAAGCATCTCGACCCGGGGCATGGCGCTCTCTTCGCGCTTCTTGATCGGATGCGGCGCAAACGCAATGAAGCTTTCTACGATATCGCGCTCATCGGCGATGAGGAAGCGGAAGATGCCGTTATCGCCGCCGAAAAGTATCTCCAGGTAATCGCCGCCGAGATTCAGAAAAGAACTCCGTGAAGACGGCGCGGTCCAAGCGGCCCGCAGACGGACGGCGCGTCAGGCCTTGCGCGCGCTTCCCTGGGCTGGGTATCTTGGTGAAGCGGCTTGAGCAGTTCCCGGAAAGAGATTCATGGACGATCTAAAGCGGCTTTTCGAGCAGCACTTCCAGTTGCCGGCCGAACGCGCGCAGCCGCTACAGGGCCAGCTCGGCGGGTCGGGGCGCGCCATCGTCCGGCTGACCGGCGGCGGGTTCAGCGCCATCGGCATTCAGTATCCCGTGCGCGAGGAGAATGCCGCCTTCCTTGAGTTCTCCAGGCATTTTCGCCGCCACGGGTTGCCGGTGCCGGAGATCTATGCGGAGGATTTGAGCCACTGCGCCTACCTTGAAGAGGACCTGGGCGACACCACGCTCTTCGAGTTTCTGGGCAACAATCGCGCCGGCGATGCGATCGCTCCGCAAGCCGTCGAAGCCTATCGCAAGGTGGTGGCCGCGCTGCCGCGCTTTCAGGTCGAGGCCGGCCGCGATCTGAATTACAAGGCATGCTATCCGCGCTCCAGCTTCGATCGCCAGTCCATCGCCTGGGATCTGAATTACTTCAAGTATTATTTTCTGCGTCTCTCTGGCGTTCCTTTCAACGAACAGGCGCTGGAATACGACTTCGGCCGTCTGACGAAGTTTCTGCTCGGCGCCGGGCGCGACTATTTTCTCTATCGGGATTTCCAATCGCGCAATGTCATGCTGCGCGATGGGCAGCCGTTTTTTCTGGACTACCAGGGCGGCCGCAAAGGCGCGCTGCAATACGACATTGCGTCTCTGCTTTACGATGGCAAGGCCGATCTGCCGCCGCAGTTGCGCCAGGAGTTATTAAGCTGCTATCTCGATTGCCTTGCCGGTTACATCGACCTCAGGCGCGACGCATTCATGGAGCACTATTACGCCTACGTTTACGTCCGCATCCTGCAGGCGCTGGGAACCTATGGCTTCAGGGGGTTTTATGAACGCAAGGCACATTTTTTGCAGAGCGTGCCGTACGCGCTGAAGAACCTGCGTTGGCTCGCCTCCAACGTCAAGCTTCCCATCGCCCTGCCGGAGCTGATGGACGCCCTCCAGGGAATGATGGTGTCGGAGAAGCTGCAGGGCATGGCTTCTTCCGCGGGCAGTTTGACGGTGCGGGTCTTCAGTTTCAGCTTCCACCGTCAAGCGCCTACAGATGATGCGGGGAACGGAGGCGGGTTTGTCTTCGATGCCCGCGGCCTTCCGAATCCGGGGCGCGAAGAGCAGTTCCGCACGCTGACCGGCAAGGACGCGGCGGTAATCGAATATCTTGACCGGCAAGAGAGCGTGCAGCAGTTTCTCTTGAACGTTCTGTCGCTGGTGGATGCCAGCGTGAGCAGCTATCGCCGCCGCGGATTCAAAGACCTTATGGTCTCGTTCGGCTGCACCGGCGGCCAGCACCGGTCGGTGTATCTGGCGGAGCGGCTGGCGAGGCATTTGCGCGCCGCGAGCGAAGTGGAAGTGTTAGTCCGGCATATCGAACTGGAGAATTTGGGCAAATGAAGGCCATGATTCTAGCCGCCGGCCTGGGCACGCGCCTGCGGCCGCTGACCGACGACCGCCCCAAGGCGCTGGTAACAGTTGGCGGCCGCACGCTGCTGGAGTTAGCCCTTTCGCGCTTGCGCTCCTTTGGCGTGAGCGAGGCGATTGTCAACACTCATCATTGCCCGGAGATGATTCTCGAGTACTTGAAAGCCCACGATAACTTCGGCATGAGGATTGAAGTCTCTCGCGAGGAAGTCCTGCTCGACACCGGCGGCGGCTTGAAGAAAGCCGCGCCTTTCTTTCTCGAGGCCGGCGGGAGTTTGCAGGAGCCATTCATTCTGCATAACGTCGATGTCATCAGCACCGTCGATCTCGGGCGCATGGTCCGGTTTCACTTAGAACATAACGCTCTCGCCACCTTGGCTGTGCAAGACCGAGCGGCCTCGCGGTATCTGCTCTTCGACGAGCATGGCCAGCTCTGCGGCCGTCGAACTGGGCGCGGCGCGAACGCTGAAAATGACGAGGCCGAATTGGTGCGGTCTGCCCCAGATGCGCAGGCGCTGGCCTTTTGCGGCATCCACGTCCTGTCTCCCCATATCTTTGCGAAGATGGAAGAGGTGGGTGCTTTTTCCATCATCGCCGCCTATATTCGTCTCGCGGCCCAGGGAGAAAAGATCGTGGCCTTTCGCGCGGATGACTGCTATTGGCGCGATCTCGGCCGGCCTGAGAACGTGATGCAAGCCGCCCAGGACCTGGTCAGCGGCGCTTACTGCGTAACTTGACGCGGCGGCGAACGCCGCAAACCTTCAAACGCGGTTGCCGAACCCCAGCGCCTTCCTCATTTCCATCTGCCGATTCAACTGGACCATCCACAGCCGTGGATCGCCGGTCTCCGGGGAACTGGCGCGGTCCCCGTTGATTCGCATCCCTCGCGCCGCAGGCCAGGGGCGCGGCCAGCGATCACTCTTTGAACCAGTCCTTCAACCAAGCCAGAGCTTTATCGACGCGTCCTGGCGGGATCGGCCGCATATGCATCGGCACGGTCGCGGGGGGCAGATCCTCGGGCCGGATAAATGACATGGTAGGCGGGACATAGGCCTCGAGAACCTCTTTCTCGCCATCCAGTACTTCGGCCACGCTCGGGTCTTCGCTCTCGCCTCTGGCTGCCTTCTCCAGCTCCTCTGCCCTTTGCTCCCGCACGGCGGCCACGTCCAGCATTAGCTTGGCCTCTTCTACCCGGCCCTCCTCCTCCACCTCACGCGCGTGTTCACGCAGTTGTTTGGCCTCCTTGAGGTGCAGGCCCGCAAGCTCACGGAACTTCTCGGCTGGCGAACTGCCCAGGAACGTGTAGCCTGGATCTCCATCCTGATAAGCTTCGTCTGACATATTCTCCTCCCGACCGGCAAACATCCACAATAAACTGACCGATCTATCGCCTGGCGCCGCACTATTCTACAGTATCGTAACCGCGTTTCGAAACAACAGGCGAATGTTTTTAACCGCTTCATACTCTTTAGTTGTAGCAATGCCAGGGGGCGATCGTCTGCAAATGTCCCACTTGCAATGCGCTGCAGTGGCAGCCCCCGGCAAGGAAACCCGCTTCAAATGCGATCTCGCCTCCAGATCCGCGGCCTTCAAGGGCAAAGAATCCACATCG
>JBEKPA010000226.1:0-6099 GCA_049521195.1 Occallatibacter sp. | reverse complement strand
ATGTGTACTCGCTCTCCGGCCCGGAGCGGATCGAGTGGGCGCGGAGGGCCGAGGCTGCCGCACTGGCCGCCGATGCGCGCATCACCAACTCCGACGGCGGCAGCTTCGACGCGGCCACCGGGCGCAGGGCGATGGCCAACTCGCGGGGCTTTGTGGGCGGCTACCGGAGCAGCTACGCCGGGGTTTCCGTGGCTCCGCTGGCGATGGATGCGAATGGCGCCATGCAGCGCGACGGCTGGTGGAGCGGCGCTCGGCGGCTCAAGGATCTCGAATCGCCCGAGTCGATCGGCAAGGAAGCGTCGCGGCGCACCCTCAGGCGGCTGGGCGCGCGGCGCGTGGCCACGCAGCGGGTTCCCATCGTTTTTGCGCCGGAGGTGGCGCGGTCGCTGCTCGGCTCGATCTTCGAAGCCGCCTCGGGCGACGCCATCTGGCGCGGCGCGTCGTTCCTGGCCGGCCGGCTGGGCGAGCCGATCGCCGCGCCCAGCCTGACCATCATCGACGACAACACCATGCTGCTACCCAGCGGAGCGGGCGGCTTCGGCAGCTCGCCGTTTGACGGCGAAGGGCTGCCGTCCAGGCGCACGGTGGTGGTGGAAGCGGGCGTGCTGCGCAGCTACCTCTTGAATACCTACAGCGCGCGCAAGCTGGGCATGAAGTCCACTCACAACGCCTCGCGCGGACTGGCAGGCACGCCGGGCATCGGTTGCGGCAACCTATATCTGGAGCCGGGAACGCAGACGCCGGAGGAGATTCTGGCGGCCATTCCGGCCGGGCTTTACGTGACCGGCCTGATGGGATTCGGCGTGAACGTGGTCACGGGCGACTATTCGCGCGGCGCAACCGGGCTGTGGATCGAGAACGGCCAACTGACCCACGCCGTGGAAGAGGTGACCATCGCCTGCAACCTCGCCGGGATGCTCAAGAACGTGACCGCCATCGGCAACGACCTGGAGTTTCGCGGCGCAGTGGCATCGCCCACCCTGCGCATCGACGGCATGACCATTGCGGGGAGTTAGCGCGGTCAGCGAGTCAGCAAGTCAGCGAGATAGCGAGTTAGCGAGTCAGCGAGTTAGCGAGATAGCGAGTTAGCGGGTATTGTGGCGGATGGAAGGACAGGATCGAACCGGAATGGCTCTTTCGAGGCGCGATTTCGAGGTTGAGATGCAACAGATCGCCTTTGACCCGGCCGACGCCGGGGCCGCGCTGGCGCAACTGCCAACCACTTCGGCGGTCTTTGCCCTTTACGGGGCGGAGGCTCATGCCGAGCCCTACATTGGCCGCACGCCCAACCTGCGCGGGCGGCTTGCCCGGCTGCTCCAGCCCTCGCCCAGGCATCCGCGGCGCTTGCAGTTGGCCGGGCGGGTGCGGCGCATCGAGTGGCGGCTTACCGGCTCGGAGTTTGAGTCGCTCTTCTTGCAGTTTGAGCTCCTCCAAAGCGAGTACGGTACGAAGTGCCTGGAGCGGATGCACCTGGGTGCGCCGGCCTTTGTGCGTTTCCTGGGCGGCAATCCGTATCCGCGCATCGTGGTGACCCACCGGCCCAGCCAGCGTGAGGCGGACTGGGCTTATGGGCCGTTCCAGTCGCGGACGGCGGCGGAGCGCTTTGTCGAGGAGGCGCTCAAGCTGTTTCTGCTGCGCCGCTGTACGGACGACCTGGACCCCAACCCCAGCCACCCCGGCTGCGTGTACTCCGAGATGAAGATGTGCCTCGCGCCCTGCTACCGGGGTTGCACGGACGAGCGCTACAAAGAAGAGGCCGCGGCGGTCGAGCATTTTCTCTCCACCCGCGGCGAGAGCCGCCTGGTTACGCTGCGCAGCGAACGCGAGCAGGCCTCCGCCAACCTCGAATTCGAATCCGCCGCCGTCCTTCACGCCCAGGTCCAGCGGGTGGAAGCGGTGTGCGCACTGGCTCCGGAACTGGTCCGCCCGCTCAGCCAGCTTCGCGCGGTGATTCTGCAACCTGGAGCAAATCCGGACGAGGTGGCCGTCTTTCTCTTCGAGAATGGACGGCTGCGCGGGCCGGCTTCGTTCTCGGCGGTGGGAATGAGGATCCAGAATGAGCAGCCGGGGGCGAGTTCGCTCTTTTCCCAGCCGGCGGCGATCGAGCCCGTCTCCGAGGCCCCGCTCCACGAAGCCCTGCCTATGGATGCCGCCCTGCCCGAGGCCGCCACCGAAGCCGGAATCGCGGCGCACGCAAAGCTTCCTCGCGGCCTGCTCGAAAGCCGCATGGAAGCTGCGCTGGCCGCGCTGGCGGAGCCGAACCAGGCTCCATCGCCGACCATCCGCCAGGGTCACCTTGCGCTGCTCAAGCGCTGGTATTACCGGCCCGAGGCCCGCCGCGCCGGCGAAATCTTCTTCCCCGGCGCTGAAGGCCGCTGGCCCGTCAAGGCCTTGCTGCGCGGCGCGGCGCGGGTGATTGCGAGCAGGTTCAAGCCTCCGGCTCCCGGCTCATAGCATCGAGTGCGCGTTCCATGGAATCCCAAGCTATGGCAGCTTTCGCGGCAGGATTCGCCAATCGACCATCACGAGCTGTGCGCCAACGCCCCTCCAGTTCCACCTGCGCCGGCAACTGGCCGAGGCGGTCAGACTGAATGGACGGGCCTCGACTTCGCCTTATCGCGCCGCGCGCTCGAGCAGGCAGACGAAGAAGCCGTCGGTGGGCAGGACGCCGGGAAGCAGACGAAGCGCGCCTTCGGGCGTGAGTGCGGCTTTGAGACGGTCCGCGCCGGAGCAGGTGAGGATGGATTGGCCGAGCAAGGCCTGGATGTAGGATTGCAGCGAAACCTGGCGGGCGCTGGGGATTTCGCCGAGCGCTGCGGCGACGACCTGCTCGTTCTCTTCGGGCTCCATCGAGCAGGTGGAGTAGACGACGCGGCCGCCGGGGCGGACGGCGCGGAGGGTGGCCAGAAGAATTGCGCGCTGGCGCTCGGTCTGCCGCTGCAGATCTTCGAGCCGAAGCCGGTGGCGGATCTCCGGGTTGCGGCCGAGCGTACCGGTGCCGCTGCACGGCGCATCGACCAGGGCGAGGTCGAAAACGGAGTCTTCGGCGAGCGCGGTCGAGTCGATGAGACGGCATTCGACCCGGTCGCCGAGCGGGGCAAGACGCTGGCGCAACGGCTCGAAGCGCTGGGAATTGAACTCGCAGGCGAGGATGCGGGCCGTGGGGTTGCGCTGGGCGAGGATGAGGGTCTTGTTGCCGGGGGCGGCGCAGGCATCGAGAATTCTCTTCTCGCTTCGGTCGGGATTCGCATCGGCACAGCCGGCCAGTTCGGCGATCAACTGCGAACCCTCGTCCTGGAGGCGCAAACGGCCCTCGCGAAAGGCCGCGCTGGTAGTCAGGTCGCCGGAGACTACCGTGCGGGCGGCGCTGAGCAGTTCAGCGGGCTGGAGGTGGATGCCGGTGGCGGCGAGCTCGTCCTCGAACGCGGGGTCACCGATGCGGAGGGTGAGCGAGGGCTGGCTCTGCCCGTGGCGGCAGAGAGCGCGGGCGGCTTCGATGCCATAGAAGCCGGCCCAGCGCTCGACCATCCAGGCGGGGTGGGCGAAAGCCAGAGCCAGTTCCGCCGCAGACTCTTCCGGAAAATCGAGACGCGGAGCGCCGGCAAGTTTGCGCAGGACCGCGTTGACCATGCCGGAGGCGAAGCGGTGGCCGGCCTGCTTGGCCAGCTCCACGCTCTCGTCGATAGCGGCGCGGGCGGGGATGCGGTCCATGTGCAGAATCTGGAAGGCTCCCAGCCGCAGGGCAATCCGGATCTCCGGTTCGAGCCTGCCGTGGGGCCGCTTGAGCAGCGCCTGCAGTTGGCGGTCGAGCCGAATCTGCCAGCGCAGCACGCCGAGGACCAAGGCCGTGGCCAGGTTGCGATCGGGCGCGGAGAGCGCGTTGACGGCCCAGCCCCGCAGCAGATCGTCGGAATGGGAGCGGCCGCGCTCCACGTCCATGAGGACCTTGAAGGCCGCCTTGCGAGCCGGAGAGATTTCCGCCTGGCGATTCTTCGGCGCGGTCTTGGCGGCGCCGGATTGCCGGGCAGCGGTCACCGGACCGGCGTCCCGAGCCGCGCGCCGGGAGCGAGCGGGCTTCCGCGCAGGAACTCGGCAGCTGCAAGGCGCCTCTTGCCTTCGAGTTGCACATCGAGGAGATCGAGCCAGGTGTTCCCAGCACAACAGACCAGGAGGCGATGGTTCTCGATACGAATCTGGCCGGGTTCCGCCGGACCGGGCGCGTCGACAGTTGCTTCCGCGGGAACCGGTTCGCCGGAGGGCGGCGCGGCGGCGACTTCCAGGCGATGAACGATGAGCTTCTTGCCGTCGAACGTGGTGAAGGCTCCCGGCCAGGGTTGAAAGCCGCGCCAGCGGTTCTTGAGTTCGTGGGCGGTGCGGGCGGCAAAGTCCATGCGTCCGTCTTCGCGGTCGAGCAGCGGAGCGAAGGTAGCGAAACTGTGATTCTGCGGCCGCGGGTGGATGGTTCCAGCAGCCAGGCCGGCCAGGGTTTCAACCATCAGCGGCGCCCCGGCCTTGGCAAGCACGGCGAGCAGCTCCACGGAGGTTTGCTCGGGAGCGATCTCGACCGTCCGCTGGAGGAGAATGGGGCCGGTGTCCAGGCCTTCTTCTAAGAGCATGGTGGTATTGCCTGTGAAGGCGTCGCCATTGGCCACGGCCCACTGGATGGGCGCGGCGCCGCGGTACTTGGGGAGAAGAGACCCGTGCAGGTTGATGCAGCCGAGGCGAGGCAGCGCCAGCATCCAGGGAGGAAGGATGCGGCCGTAGGCAACGACAACGATGGTGTCGGGCGCAATGGCTTCGAGCTGGGCACGGAACTCGGGGTTGATGCGAATCTTGTCGGGCTGGGCGACGGTCAGCCCGGCGGCCAGGGCGGCCTGCTTGACCGGCGGAGCGGTGAGCTGTTGAATGCGGCCCACGGGGCGGTCGGGTTGCGAGACGGCCAGCGCGATCTCGTGGCCCGCCGCCAGCAAGGCTTCCAGGGTGGGAACGGCGAAGCTGGGCGTGCCGCAAAAGACGAGCTTCATCGGACTCCTGATGACGGGCGCCGGTCGAGATCTGTGGTTTCCCACCCTAGCGGCAAAAATCCGCCGCGGCGGACGGCGAGGGTGGGGCACCCGCAAAAGACGAGCTTCACGGCCTTACCACTTGCCTTCGCGCTGCATCTTGCGGATCTTGCGCAGGTTCAGGTCGCGCTTGAGGGCGCTCATGCGAAAGATGAACAACATGCCGTCCACGTGGTCGATCTCATGCTGCATGCAGCGCGAGAGCAGGTCTTCGCCGTCCATCTCGAACCACTTGCCGTATTCATTCTGGGCGCGGATGCGGACCTTGGCGGCGCGGACCACCTTCTCGCGGATATCGGGAAAGCTGAGGCAGCCTTCCTCCTCGTAGACCTTGCCCTCGCGGAAGACGATCTCGGGATTGACCAGAACCAGCCTGTCTTTGGGATCCTTGCCCACGCTCAGGTCGATCACGGTCAAGCGCTTGGACACACCCACCTGCGGAGCGGCCAGGCCGATGCCCTTCGAGTCGTAAGTGGTCTCGAACATATCGGCGGCCAGCTTGCGCAGGTTATCGTCGAACTCGCTTACAGGTTCGCCGGGCTGCGAAAGCACCGGCTCGGGATACTTGAGAATCTTGAGAATCATCTCTGTGCGTCAATAGCTCCGTATCTGTTCGATGTAGCCGTCGAAATTTCGTTTCATTTCCAGCACCGAGTCGCCGCCGAACTTCCGCTGGGCCAAGTCGGCGACGGTGAGGGCGACCATGGCCTCGGCGGCCACGCCGGCGGCGGGCACCACGCAAATGTCGCTGCGCTCGTAGCTGGCAGTGGTTGCCTCGCGGGTGTCGAAGCGCACCGATTCAAGCGGCCGGCGCAGCGTGGAGATGGGCTTCAGGTAGCCGCGCACCACAATGTCTTCGCCGTTGGAGACGCCGCCCTCGATACCCCCGGCGTTGTTCCGCGGACGGGTGAAGCGGGTAGGACGGGCGGACTGCTCGGCGGCATAGTGGATGGGGTCGTGGACGGCGGAGCCGAAGGACTCGGCAGCCGTGACTCCGCGGCCGATCTCCACGGCTTTGACGGCTTGCAGGCTCATC
>JBEKPA010000225.1:0-6189 GCA_049521195.1 Occallatibacter sp. | reverse complement strand
ACGCGCTGCGCGTCGTCATGCCTTCGGGAGATACCTTCCAGGGCAAGATCATCGTCAAGTCCGCCCAGGCCGACTTCGCTACCCAGCGCGACGTGAGCAGCCGCAAGCGCGACATCAAGACCGTCCAGTTGAAGCTCCTCATCGACAACCCAGCGGAGCGGTTCGTTCCCGGAATGACCGCCGAAGTCTACATTCCCAAGAGCAGGCTGGTGAAACAGTGACCGCCCCGCTCCAGCCCGAAGCTTTCGCCGCCGCGCGCCCTGCCATCGCCGTCGAAAACATCGTCAAGCGCTACGGCGCCTTTGAGGCCGTGAAGGGAGTCAGCTTCTCGGTCGCCGACGGTGAGATCTTCGGCCTGCTCGGTCCCAACGGCGCCGGCAAAAGCACCCTCATCCGCATGATGACCACGCTGGTCCCCATCACCAGCGGTCGCGCCATTGTCGCCGGCTATGACGTGGCCAAGGATCCGGATGCCGTTCGCCGCATGATCGGCGTCATTCCCCAGGCCCTCACCAGCGACCCCGATCTCACCGTCGAGGAGAACCTCAGCATCTACGCCAAGCTTTATAGCGTTCCCAAGGCCGAGCGCCTGAAGAACATCGACGAGGTTCTTGAGGCCGTGGACCTGGTCAAGTGGCGCGGCGCGCAAACCAAGACCCTCTCCGGCGGAATGCGCCGCCGCCTGGAGATAGCGCGCGGCCTGGTCCACAATCCGCATATCTTCTTCCTCGACGAGCCCACCACCGGCCTCGACCCCGTCTCCCGCATCGCCGTCTGGGAGATGCTCGACAACCTGAGGAAGACCCGTCACCTCACCATGCTCATCACCACCCACTACATGGAAGAGGCCGACAAGCTCTGCGACCGCATCGCCATTGTGGATCACGGCACTCTCGTCGCCCTCGGCACGCCCATCGAACTCAAGCACAGCGTGCCCGGCGCCAACGTCGTCGAAGTCCACTTCGACCGCGAAACCGCCGAGTGGCAGGAGCGCCTGGAGAAGCTCGACGGCGTAACCAGCGTGCAGGCCGAGTCCGCCGGCTTCTATCGCGTCCTCACTTCCTCCGGCTCCACAACCACCATGCAGTTGGTCGAACTGGCCGCCTCCCTGGGCGAAACGCTGACCTCCCTCAGCGTCCAAAACACATCCCTCGACGACGTATTCGTCCATTACACCGGCCGGCAGCTTCGCGACGAACAGGTCAAGCCAGCCGTCTTCACCATGCCGCCCCGTCCGGGAGCCCGCCCATGAATCGAATGTTCGCCATCATCGAGCGCGAGATGCGCAAGTTCTTCCGCTCGCCCACGCTTATGATCATGTCGCTCATGATGCCGCTCATGATGCTGCTCATCATGGGCAATGCCTTCGGCGGCAAGATCGTCGGCGCGCGCGTCGCCGTGGTCGACTACGATCACGGCCCTCAGGCGGTCAAGATCCGCGAAGGCTTCGCCACCATCGCCGCCAACATCAAAACCTTTACCACCGTCGATTACACCGACGAGAACAAGGCCCGCGAAGACGTGCGCACCGGCAAGATCGATGGCGCCGTCATCATCCCCGCGCAATACTCGCGCCGCGTCTACGCCCAGGATGCGCCCCAGATCGGCTTTGTGGTGGATAACTCCGACCAGTTCATGAGCGGCTCGCTCGAAGCGGAGATGCAGTCGCTGGTCACCGCGCTCACCACTCCCGTCATTCAGCCCCGCCTGGCTAACTCGGTCGCCCTCCAGATCGTCGAACTTTACCCCTACGTGAGCTACATGAAGTTTCTTCTCCCGCTCACCATCGCACTTGCAATGTACATCTCCGTCATGGTCGGCGGCGGAATGCTCTACATCGACGACAAAGCGCGCGGCGTCCACGAGGGATATCTTGTAACTCCCATTACGCGTCTTGAACTGGTGTTTGGGATGAATATTGCCGGATCGATTAAGGCCGTACTCGCCGGCATCTCGCTCACGGTGATCGGATCGCTCATGGCCGGACTGGGCGTCATCTTCCATCCCGAGGCCCTCCTCGAACTGCTCTGCCTCATCGTTGCCAGCTCCATTGCCTTCAACGGCATGATGTTTCTCATGATGGTCCGGGTCGACGATCCTCTGGTTCCCCGCGCCATGTTCGGCGTTCTCAACACACTGCTCCTTTACCCCTCCGGCGGCATGTACCCCATCGCCGCCTTTCCCGGCTGGCTCCGGGCCATCTCTATCATTGACCCGTTCACCTACTGCGTCCATGGTTTCAAAGCCATTCTTCTCAAAGACGGCGGCTTCCAAGCCATTCAGTTCGACCTGCTCTTTCTCTTCGTCTTCGGCATCGGCACGCTGCTCATCGCCACGCCGCTCTTCAAGCGGACTTTGTAATTGAATTCTTTCCAGGACGAGGAATGAGTTTCCTGCAGCCAAAGAGAATAACTCCGGAATGCAATGAGGCGGTCCGTTCCTCGTGGGAGGATGGACCGCCTCGCTGCCTCTGTCCCGCCGCCCGCGACTCAGCCGATTCTCGCGGTTGCTGAAATCCGGGCGCCCTATCCTTCCGCGTTGTCGCCGCGGCGACCGGAAGGGTGGGAGCCGGCAATCTACCAGAACGGATGTCCGAAGTAACTCAGCAGCGAAAGCGCAATCAACCCGGCGCCCACCAGAGCCTGAACTCCCGAGACCGTGCGCAGCCAGCCTCGGGCGCGGATATCGAATTCGCGCGGTTGAAGCATGCGAATCCACTGGCCGCCGTTGAAGCCCTCAACGCCCAGCGTAAAGATGCTCATCAGGCTGAAGAAGAAGGCGGTCAGAAGCGCTTGCATCTCCAGTCTCAACCTGCGCCCCAGCCTGCGCCATGCCCCTGAGCCGCCGCCAATCGCAGCCTTCATCGGTTCGGATCGCGAAGGAACCACGGTAATTCGGGATGCGCGCTCCTGCGGCCCGCCGCCGGCGCTGCTCTTGCCCCCGGCGATCAGGTACAGGCCGGCCCCCTTCATCTCAAAGTGCAGCGCGCTCCAATAAATCAGTGTGCAAAGCCCGCACAGGCATGCAACGATCGCGAGCGGACGCAGGGGATCGGCCCCCCATGCGCATGTCCAGTCGAAGAGCAGCCATTGCGCTCGATTCTCATCGTGACGGTGGTACGCCCGGTTGACCTCACGTCCCGACTGTTCAAATCCCGCATCCTCCAGATCGTTCCTCAGATTTACTATGGGTTGCGGATTGTCGCCGAAGCGCAGGTCGGCCAGGTGCAGTGCCGTACCGATCAGGCGAGGCTCGGGACCGTCGGTGGGCTGATACCAGGCGCCCTTCAAGTCCGCTTTCTCAAACTGGGTGCCGGTAAGGACCGCGCCGATAAGGATTGCGCCGGCAAGTTTCCCGTTGGTCAGGTCGGCGTCTTCAAGGTCCGCGTTGGTCAGATCCGCCCCGGTCAGGTCCGCTCCGCTGTGCTGCATGTCGGGCCCGCCCAGATAGGCTCCCTTCAGATGCGCCCCGTTCAGATTCGCACCGCGCAGGCTCGCCTGGGTCAGGTCGGTCAGGCCCGGATCGGGGCTGGCCAGATTCGCCCCTGCCAGGTCCGCTCCATCCAGGTTTGCGCCCGTCAGGTCGAGTCCTCTGAGGTCCCAATTGGCCAGCCCAGCCCCATGCAAGTCGGCTTGGATTAGAACCCCATGCGTCCCCTGGCGTCCTCCCGAGTCCACCCATTTGGTGTTTTCGCTGAGAACAGCATCCAGTTCCGCCTGCGAACGCGCAACTCCCTTGCCGTCCTTCCACATCCACGGCTTATCGGCGGCGGCATAAGCCGTCGACGCCAGGCAGAATATCAGCAGCCAGGTCTTCATGGTGATCCCAATTCTATTCAGATTCGGTGACCGGGCCGAGGGATTCGGGAAGCGGAGGCGGACGGCCAGCCTTCGGCGCGGTTCCGCAGCGGTTGTGGCGCGATGCCGATAGTTGCTCTTTCGCGCTATTTCTTCTCCGCCGCCGCCGGTTGCTTGGCGACACGCACCACAGGGAAGTACCCGGTCCGCGTGCGCACGTTCAGCTTGCCCATCCCCTTGGCCTCGGCCGTCACCTGCACGCGGCGGAAGCCGGGCTCCGTTGTCGGCTTGGCGGAGTGGTAGCCCAGCGTGTACTGGTTGCGAATATCGCGCGCCACTTCTGCGGCGATCTGATCGATCTGCTCGATGCTCCTAGGGAAGAAGGCCATGCCGCCGGTCTCGGTTGAAAGCATCTCCAGAGCCCGGCGGGCGTGGCGCACCTCGGCGCGGCTCATCTCGTCGCCAAACAGCAATCCGATGGAGTAGATCACCGGTCCCGACAGTTGCTGCACCCGCCGGATGGTCTGCTCCAGGTTCAGGGTCGAAGCATTGTCTTCGCCGTCGGTAATGAGGATGAGAACCTGCTTTGGGCGCTTGGCGTCGGCCGCCAGCTTGTCCGCGGAGGCCGCCACGGCATCGTAGAGCGCGGTGCCGCCCCTGGATTCGATGTGGCTCAGCCCGTCTCGCAGCTTGTTCACGTCCGAGGTGAACTCCTGGTCGATAAAGGCCTCGTCGGAGAAGTTCACCACAAAGGCTTCGTCGTGGGGATTCGAGGCCTGGATCAGGTCGAGCGCGCTTTTGTTCACCGACGGGCGCTTGCGATACATGGATCCGGAGTTATCGACCACCATGGCGATGGAGACGGGAACGTCGTTGTGCTGGAAGCTGATGAGGGTCTGCTTGACCCCGTCCTCGAAGACCTCGAAGTTATCCTTCTTCAGGTCCGGAACCAGGCGACTGCCCTCCAGCACCGTGCAATTGAGCGCTACTTCTTCCACGTCGGTGTGCAGAATGTAGCCCCCGCCTTCCCTGCGCAGTGGGCCGGGCGCGGCGGAGGCGGCGGGCTCGGCATCCGGCGAGCGCACCGGGTCGCGGTCCACGGTGAGCGCGGGAGCCTGGTCCGGCGGAGTTTGCGCGGGAGCGGGCTGGGCGGGCGGTTGTTGCGCAGGCAGCGGGAGCGCTGCCGCGGCCAGGAGTACCGCGAGAACCGCTTTATTGCAAAGGCGCATAGTAACCGGTGCGAGCATGGACGGTGAGTGGCGGCAACCCCGCGGGAGGATTGACCCTTACCTTCACTTTACGCCACTTGCCGTCGCGGGTCAGATCCTTGGGCCGGTAGCCGATCACATACTGATTGCGCAACTCGGTGGAAATCTTCTCGGCGATGTCGCCCATATCGGCGATGTCGTCCACGCGGAAGAGCCGTCCGCCGGTCTCCTCGCTCACGTCGAACAGGAGTTGCGGCCCGGTTTGTTCCTCCGGGGTGGCCGCATAGGGGTCGAAGATGCCGATCGAGTAAATCTCCACGTCGGCCTCCCGCACCTGCGCGCGCAGCTCGCCTTCAGTGTAGCGGGAGCGGTTATCGCCGCCGTCGGAGACCACCAGCAGCGCCTTGCGCTCGTGCCGCGCGTCCTTCATCTTGGTCACGCCATAGTAGATCGCGTCCAGCAGCGCTGTGCGACGGCCGCTGCGCACGGTGGCCAGCCGGGCCTGAATGTCTTCCACGGAACTGGTAAAATCCTCGATCAGCTCCGGCCGGTCGTTGAATCCGATGACGAAAAACTCGTCCTGCGGGTTGGCGGTCTTGATGAACTGCAGGATCGACTCCCGGGCGCGGATCAGCTTCGAACTCATGGAACCGGAGAGGTCGAAGATGATGCCGATGGAGACCGGAGCGTCCTCGGTGGCGAAGGTGGCGATCTTCTGCTGGCTATTGTTTTCGAAGACCTGGAAGTCTTCCTGTTCGAGGCCGGTGACCAGGCGGTTCATGGGATCGGTAATGGTGATGGGAACGAGCACCATGTCTACGTTCATTCTGATCAATGAACCGGGACGGACCTTGAGCGCGCCTGTGCCGGTAGTGGCGGGCGCCTCAGCTCCGGCGGGAGCTCCCGCGGCTGGGGCCGTTGTGGTAGCGCCTGGCGGGTTGACATGCACTTTGTTGAGCTGGTCGTCCTGGTCCTGGGCCGTTGCGCGGACGAGACAGAAGGCCGCCGCCAAACCGCCGATGCACAGGCAGCGGAGGAAGAGCCGGAGGTTGCCTCGGCGGGTTAGGACGGTCTGTTGGGGAGGGAGCATTTTCATCGAGTCAGACCAGGGAGCTAAATCACGGAATGATGGCGAGTTTAGCACGGTGGAAGCACTGCTGGCGTCAGGGTAATGTCATCGTTTT
>JBEKPA010000224.1:0-6215 GCA_049521195.1 Occallatibacter sp. | reverse complement strand
GATCTCGCCCTGTTGCAGATCGACGCGCCCAATCTGGAGCCGGTCACGCTGGCCGACTCTAGCGAAATTTCCGTGGGCCAGAAGGTCTACGCCATCGGCAATCCCTTCGGCCTCAGCGGCACTATGACCCGCGGCATCATCAGTTCCATTCGTACCCTGCCCGCCCCCAGGGGTTCGGAGAACGCGCCTATCGAGGACGCCATCCAGACCGACGCGGCCATCAATCCCGGCAACTCCGGCGGTCCCTTGCTCAACTCTCGCGGCGAGGTCATCGGCATCAACACCATGATCGCCTCCAACGGCGCCGACCAGAGCTCCGGCATCGGCTTCGCCATTCCCATCAATACGGCCAAGGCCGTATTGGCCGACCTCACGCGCTACGGGCGCGTCAAGCGGCCCTCGCTGGGCATCGTCTCCTACGCCATCGGCCCCGATCTGGCCTCGCAGATCGGTCTGGCTGCCGATTCCGGCGTCCTCGTCCAGAAGGTCGTCCCCGGTGGAGCGGCCGAGCGCGCCGGCATGCGCGGCGGCAACCAGCAGGCCTACGTCGGCAACACGCCCATCCTGCTCGGCGGCGACTTCATCGTGGCCATCGACGGCCAGCAAGTCTCCGATCCACAGGAGATCAACGCTCTCATCCTCAAGCACCAGCCCGGCGACACGGTCAGCGTCAGCTTCTTCCGCGGACCCAAACAGATCACCCTCAAATTGATAATGGGAGAGGCGCGGGAGGCTAACTAGGCGCGGGAATCGAGTCTATTGGCTTTGAACAATTATTCCCGCACGTCAAGAAGGTTTGGACTCCCTGGTCGCCGGTCACGGGTCAACTGAATAGCTTAGTCTTTGGTGGGAGTTGGTAAAGTTTAGTAAACCATGCCACGAAAGGTGCGGCACCTGGACACTGCGGATCGAGAATCTTCTTGGCAATTGCTAGTCCTGGATTCTGTCCAGGAGGGTCTTGCCATGCCAACCATGTGTAAAGATTTGCTTTTTCGAGGTGAGCGTCGCGGCATGGGCACCCCATTCCACGAGCTTGTTGGACAGATGTCTCAGCGTGTTTCCATGCTGCGTCGTGGCGATTTGGGACAAGCCATTTCAGGAACGTCTCAAGGCTTCCATCAGAAACATTGTCGGGCATAATCCATATCCCGAGCCGTTTCTTTTGAACATTCTCCACTATCAGTCCTTCCTTAGGAAGTTCAACTGGAAGGCTTGGGAACTGGCCAACACAACGTTGACAGATGCTTTGGTATCTTCCACGGGGCACGGCATCCGCATCAAGAACGATGCCTGCGGCCTTTAGAACTGGACTCTTCAAGAAGACAGGAAGATATTCGTCTCTGAGGATTTCATCGGCGCCATTTCCATCATGAATATAAACGGGAGCCGAAGCCTTTGACCCTTTTCCTTCAGGCCAGTCAACAAAAGCGCGCATAAGCCAAGCGATGGCAAATAAATCGTCTTGACCTTCAACAATAAGTTGATTCGGGTTGTGTGTGTCTTCCACGCTTTAGCGGACCTCAATGCGATGCAATGCCGCCGTTTCGATCTCTTTTGCGGTGTAGGGGACGGATTTATTCTCCCCCTTTTCAATACGCTGCAAAGTTACCGCGCATCCTGCTCCTGGTTCCGAATAACACAACTCAGATAAACTCTTCACGCAGTCATAGCTATGTGTCGTAGCAAACACTTGAACATCAAGTTCAGTGGCAGCGCCAAAGATTAACTTCCACATCCTAGTCATCACGGAATAATGTAAACCTGTATCTATCTCATCGATCAGGAGAACACCATTCTTGCATTGGGCAACTACGATTGCCATCACAAGCAGTCTCCAGATGCCATCGCCCATGCTACCTATAGGAACAGGTCTCTCAATGCCCTTGAATTTGACTCGGAATCCGCCACGTTGATTTCCAGTATCGCCATAATATCCTGGTGTTATGGATGTAGCAGCGATCCTTTCAACGTCGGGTTCCAAAAGCCTTAATGCTGCTAGAACGCGCTCTTCGCCTGCGGTAAGTACAACCGTATCCCAAAGAGCCAATAGCTCATTCCCAGTGAAGGATTCCGGCGTTACGAACTGTGATGGTATCTGCTCATCCGTTGGCCTCCTGCGCCCTCCCCGAGAAGATTCCAATGAGTCGCCAGAAAAACCACCGGGTCGGCTCAATGGAATCACGAAAGGGGCGCCAGGTTTCCCTTTGATAAAAAGGGCCATCCGAGAAGGAATCGGAAGGCCTTCCCGCACCGTTGTCTTTGGGCGCTGCTCATCAGAGATCTCACCGATTGAGAACTGCACACTTCGGGCCGGGCTGTCATTCTCAGCGCTCAGCGTAAATTGTGACCCTGGGTGCAACTCGTGTCCCGTGAAGAGATGTGAGACGTCCAATTCAGGATAATTTGCAGTTTGCCTCTCTGTAAGGCGCTCGCTGCGTCTCCATAGCACTCGCCAGAGCGATATAGGATCGCCTTGCGAAGCCAGGAGAAACAGCGCTTCGAGAGCAGAGGTTTTGCCGCTATTGTTCGTACCAACTAGCAAGTTGACGCGCTGCAACCCGCTCATTTCAAAGTCGATGAATCCGCGGTATCCCTGGATGTGAATCGATTTGATCATTTCTGGATACGTCGCTTCCTTGGATTTCTGATTCGGAAGAATGATACCATGCCGATGTTGATTCACGATGCGGCCTCCCCGCCGTTCTGATAAAACTACGACCAGAGAGGGAAATGAGGGCGACATGACCGCCGGCTAGCGAAGAGATCAGCCTTACGAGAACCCCGGGGGTTTGCGGCCATCGGGGGAGACCGAATCCAAGATGCGCCCTACCAGCGCCGAGGCTTCTCGCGGTCCCTTGAGCCGAGCGGCTTCTCCGCCCGTTCCGCCAACTGCCCCAAAAGTGAAGTGAGCGTGGGATAACCGCTGTTCCCACGATGTTCTTAGGTCTTGCGAGCCGTCCGTCACGGTGGACGGCCCGCTCCGTCTATCTTCCTCAGAGGTTGGTGACGCTCACCTGCCCGGCGCCCTGGGGCATCTGCAAGTCCTTGTCGTTCTCGGCTTCGCGGTCGAGACGGGCTCGTTTCGGAACCTCGATCAGGTCCTGGTTGTGCGCTGTCCGTTGGACTTCATCCTGCGCGGGCTTCAATTGAGTGGGAATGGTTTGCATTCTTCGCGCCTCCTCTGTGGCTCAAGCGGGTCTTCCTCCCCTGGAGCGGTGAAACTGTGAATCACAGGATCACAGCAGCCAAGGGGTATTGATTTTGTGGTTAACAGCTGCGTAACGGGCAGAGGCCTCAGAAGCCGGCCTGAGCCTGGGCATATTCCGCTTGCGCCACCTGAACCCGCGCCCATTCGACCGGCTCGCCATAGTGGCCGGCCACAATTCCCGCCGCCTGAGAGCCGTTGAGAAGCGCCCGTACCGCTGCCAGCTTGATCGTCGATTGAGCGGCCATCCGCGCCACCTGAGCTTTGCTGGAGATGGATTGCACCAGGGCTAAAATCGCGGTCACGATGGCTGCCACCGCCTGAATCGCCGCCAGGGCGTGCTGCTGGCTTGCCGGGTCCACGATCTTTGCCGCCTGCAGCAAGGCGGCGTTCACCTCCTGCTGAAAGGTCACAATCTGCGTCTGCATCTGGGCCAGCGCGCTGGCCGTCGGATTGGCCAGATAAGCCTTTGCCTGCGCCGTGAGCAGATTCGAGGCCGCGTCGAAACCGATCGTCGCGGCGGTGAAGATGGGGGCGTCCTGGGGCGCCAGCAGCGCCGCGGTCGAGTCCACCGCGACCACCGCGCTTTGCAGCGCCGGCGTCCAGTTCACGATGTCCTGCGCAACGGTCACACCCGAGCAGCCACCCACGAACGGCAGGGGCAGCAACAGGGCGATCAGTGCCCACGCGCCCAGCTTGGCGGTGCTGCCGGCAGACGAAGATTCGCTTCCCGGATCCCGGGCGAGAAGCCCCAGAAAGGCGGTGGCTATGGCGCTCACCAGGGAAACCACAGTACCGGTCCCGGCCGCTCCCAGAGTCACGCCCTGCTGTGAGAGGACGCTGGCAATGGTGACGACCGCAATCAACAGTCCGGCGGCCGATGTCTTGGGGTGATTCCACACGTTCGAGATAGGATTCATCGAGAAAGCTCCTTCTGAAGGATCCCTGAAAGAGTCTTGAAAGCAGGCGGGGGAATGCGCCCTCGCCGCAAAGACCGGTTCAGTGTCTCCTTAAGCGATATGGCAGCGGAAGCCGCCTTGGTTGACTTGCCGTTGGGCAGTTGCGCCGCGGGGTTCGGCCCGCCGCTGCTGTGCGGACGTTCGAGCGCGCGGCCGGCGTCGTTCAAAGCCAGCCGCTTCCCTCGATTTGTCCGGAGTTCCCCACTGCCGAGCGCCGCCGTGGTTCCGGCCGGCGCCCACAGCGGAGAGCCGCCGCACAGAATTCGACGGTCCCGCGCCCCGGCGCCATCCGTTAGGGGGAGGGCGAACTCATTCGCCGGGCGCGGCACGTCCGTCGTTTGTCTGGCTATCTTTAAGCCTAGGCAATCCCAGGCATATTCTCGGCAAGGCGCTCGGCAGGAATAAATACCATGAAATAAACTACTTAGAATGCGGAATGCTGGTGCCCGGCTTGACAGAGGCGCGGGGATTCCTTTGCTGGGCGGCGCGGCCAGGTTCCCGAGCCGATTGCGGTTCGTCCATTGAGTGCGGCGTCAAACTCCGATTCAGGATTTCCAACCGCGCCTCGAATTGCCGGTTGAATCGGATCAACGCGATCCACTGCCCCTGGTCTTCCTTCTTCCACACCAAGTCTCCGCCCAGCTCTCTGGCAATCGCTTCGGGCGACAGATCGTGGTGCAAGCCAAAGAACCGCTCCTCCATTGCCTCGCTCTCCAATCCCAGACTCGCCAGCGGCGGCGGCGGGTCGTACTTGGTGGAGAACACCAGCGCCGCTGAGTACTTTTCCGGCTCGGAGGCGGCGCGGGCAATCTCGGCCGCCGTAAAGTCCTCGAGCCGGTAAACCTCGTAGGGCTGCTTGAGATAGCCCAGTTCGGGCCGGGTCAGCTCATCGGTCATGGGCCAGGCGGAAAGCACGGTTGCGCCGGGGTAGCGCTTATTGAGCTGGGCGATGCCCGCCTCGTGCAGCCGGACCACATGAGCGTAGGCCAGGTTGTCCTCGGGCGCAAAGCCGTACGGCGGATTGATGAACAGTCCGAGCACAAACGCCGCCGCGGAGAACGCCGCCAGCCCCTGCCAGTAAGGAACCCGGCGATAAAACGTTGAAACAGCCAGCAGCAGCACCAGCGGATACATGGGCAGCAGGTAGCGGGTCAACAGCGCGCCGCCCAGCACGCTGAACAGCAGCGCGTTCACCAGCAGCAAGAGATAGATGCGCCGCTCGACCGGAACGCCGATCGCCGCCCGCTCCTTGCCGCCGCCGTCCAGCCGAGGCTCCAGCAGCAGGGCCGCAAGCATCATCAGCACCGGCACAAACAGATTCATGTGCGCGGTCAGATGCAGCACGCGATGGCCGAAGGCGGCCAAAATGCGCAGCGGATCGAGCGTGGCCTGCGCGTTGTAGCGCACGAATTCGGGATTGCCCAACAGCAAGCCGGTCTTGGCGTAGTGCCAGCCGTACCACCCGGCCAGCGGCAGCACGCAGCTTGAGAGCCAGGCCGCTTCGCGCCACAATCGAAAACGCAGCGGAGGAGGAACCCGAAAACCTTCCACCAGGCTCACCGCAGCCAGCGTCAGCGGAACGGCAATGGCCGTCTCCTTCGACAGCGCGGCGGCGGCAAACCACAGCGCCGCGGCCCACGGTTTGCGGTCGCCATCGGGAAGCGCATACACCAGTCCCCACAGCGTGCAGGCGGCGGCAAAGATATCCGCGTGAGCCAGCGTGCTCTGGGCAAACCAGATGGGGTAAAGCCCGGTGAGGACCACGGTCCAGAAGGCGACCGAGCCCACGCCCACGACGCGCATGGCCAGCCGCCAAACCGCCAGCAATCCCAGCGCCGCGACCATCAGTACGGCCTCCCGCGTCACCTCGGGATAGAAGCCGGAAGCCATCCACCACAGCGCCAGGTAAATGCTGGGCAGCGGCGGATGGGCATTGGTCAGCGTCGTAATCGGAATCAGCGAGCCGGTGCGAAAGAAGTCCCAGGCCGCGGGAATGTAGTAGCCCGCCTCATCCCAGTAGTAAGGCAGGCGCAGCAGCATGAAGTGGCTCA
>JBEKPA010000223.1:0-6286 GCA_049521195.1 Occallatibacter sp. | reverse complement strand
AAGAGAATTGGAAGCGCTTGACGAGCGAGGCAGGAAGCTCCCCACTTCAAGTGCAAGCTCCCAAGGAACAAGTCCAGGCAAAGCCGCCGGAGTTTGCCGCGCAGCAGCCGGCGGCCGTCCCGGTGGCGGCAAAGAAGAAGGGCGGCGCGGGGCTGGCGCTGTTGCTTGTGTTGGTTGCCGTAGTGCTGATCGGCGCGGCCGGCGGGGGATACTGGTGGTGGTTTATGCGCCCCGCGCCTGCCGTGCCCGTGGGCGTGCTCAATCTCAACGCCACGCCCTATGCTGAAGTTGTGAGCGTGACCTCGGAGAAGGGCAAGGCCATCCCTCTGCCTGCCGGGGATCATTGGACTCCGCTGCGTCTCGACGGCATTCCGGCCGGCAGATACACAGTCGCCTTCAGAGGGGCCGACGGAAGCATGCAGAGTCAACAGTGCGATGTGGGGGGCGCGGCTGTGCTCCCCGCGGATCAAGCCGCGCAGGTATGCAGCGTTGAATTGAAGCCGATCGACGACCATGCGATCGAGGAGATCGTCGGAGGGGCAAAATGAGCCTGCGGCAATCCATCTGCATATTCTGCCTCCTGCTTTCCGGCGTCCCAATGCCGGCGCAGGAACCAACCGGAAATACCAAGCAGCAGGCAAAGGAGCTGGCTGACAAAGCCAAAGGCGAGGGCAGCGACCGGGCCAAGCAGGTGCAGGATTTTTGCGCCGCGGCGCAACTGGAACCCAAGGACAAGAAGTACGCCGATTCATGCAACAGCTATCGCGCGGGTCTCATCAACGACGACACGGCGTGGCTGGCGAGCGCCATAGCGCAATACAAGAGTCACGATCTGGACAAGGCGGAATCCACGGCCAAACTTGTTTCAAATTACGATCAGAAGCTATCCGGCCAAGCCAGGTTCCTGCTGGACCTGATCAAGAACGAGAGACTGCTCAACCAGATGAAGGCCGCCTGGGCTAAGGGCGACTTCAACACTGTTCTCTCGTCGGCGCAATCCATGACCAATGCGGACTCAAAAGCAAGCGCCAGCGTGTACGTCAACAATGTAGCTCTCTACAATGGATACCTCGATCAGGCCCAGAAGCTGGCGCAGAGCAATCCTCAGGGAGCGATAAGCCAGCTTACCCTGGCGCAGAGTCTCAACCCGAATGGGCCTGGCAATCCCGCTGGCAGGATCGCCGAGCTCCAGAAGGCTATCCAGACAAAAAGCGCGCCTCCGCCACCGGCCACCGCGCCCACTCCCAAGCCCGCGGCCGATTCAGCCGCGGAGATCGCCAAAAAAATGGCCAAACTGATGAGCGATGCGCGGGATGCCGAGAAGCAGGGCAAGCTGCCGGATGCGCTCAACGATTACGCCATGGTGCTGAAGCTTCAGCCCGGCAATAAGGATGCGCAGAGCAATTCGGAGAGAATCGGGCAGGCAATCAGGAGTGACCCGGCGGCCGCCAGAAACGAGCTTACGTCAGCAATCCGGTATTTTTATCAATCGCAGTTCGATCAGGCCCAGACCGCGCTCAGGGATTACCTGAAGTCGGCCGATACCGCTCAGAGTCCCGGCGCGGCATACTTCTACCTGGGAGCGGCATTGCTCGAGCAGTCGATATTGGAGACGCCGCGAACGCAGTGGCAGGGGCCTTCCGTTGAGGCGCAATCGGCATTTAAAGAGGCGCGAAAGACCAATTACAATCCAGCGCGAAGCTACGTTTCTCCAGCCCTACTGAAGGTCTGGGACGCGACCGGCCCGTAATTCGACGCAAGAGAGAATCTTGGACGCAAGAATCCCCCGGTTGCGACGGGGGATCTCGCTTGGCTGTTAGCGCTTATCGCCTGCCGTGTGGCCGCGTCCATCGCGCGCTTCATTCCCCTTGAACTCCGCGGGGGATTTGCGCTGCGGCGCGGGCTTATCGCCAACCTTTGGCATCGCGCCGTTGTAGCCGTGCTGCGGATCGAACCGGTTATCGACCTTGCCCTGAAAGTCGTTGGAGCCGTGAAACCAGGGGCCAACGCCGATGAAGACGCCGCCATTGAACCATTCCGGGCCGTAGTAGCCGTCGGGAACGCAGTTATACGGGGCGTAGTCATAGTAACCGTAGGGGCAATCGGGAGCGACGCCGATGTTGATGCTGATCTGAGCCTGGGATTTGGAAGCGGTTGCCGCCAAGAACATTGCAGCAACAGCAACAGACATTACAAGGAACTTGATTCCGCGCATGGATTCTCCTCACCATTGCCGGGGCGCCAACTGACTGCCCCGGACATTCCTGACTCTAGGCGGCTCGAGTAATCCCGGTCTGAGCAATATGAAGCACATGCGGAATCCGGGATGCGGGAACTGCTGCCACGCTGAAGCGCGAAGCCGGATGGATGAGCGGCGCCGCAGATGGCCCGTCTGGTATTCTTGCCCTAGTTTGCTGCGATGCGCTGGTTGATGATCGGTCTTCTTGTCTCGCTCTTGGCGCTGCTGTTGGCAGCCGCGGGCGTGGCGCGTCACGTTTTGCTGCAGCGCGCAAGTCTCCGCCGCAAGCCGGTTGCGAGCATCGAACCAACCCATGACCCGGCCCCGGATGCCGCCGACGAAACCGACCAGGAACCTTGAAGGGTCTTGCGTGAACAAGGGACTCTCAATCCAAATGGCCGCGCTGGCCGCCCGCTTCGAACGCCTGCGCCGACGCAACCCTTAGCCGCATTCAAGAAGCACTGACGTTGTTGCATTGAAAGGACTTTTTCCCAGTGAGCGATCAGAAATCCCAACCCGCCAGTTCCGCCGCCCCGCGCGATATCTCCATCGCCCACAGTCCCGACTCCGATGACGCCTTCATGTTCTATGGCCTGGCCACCAACAAGGTCCGTGTCCCCGGCTATCGCTTCAACCACACCCTCTGCGACATTGAGACGCTCAACCGGCGCGCCCGCGATGAAGCCTTCTTCGACGTCACCGCCATCAGCTTCCACGCGTACCCTTACATTCAGCAAAACTACACGCTGATGGGCTGCGGCGGCAGCGTGGGCGAGGGCTACGGTCCCATGGTCGTCTCTGCCCGCCCACTGGCCCCTGGGGATCTGGGCCGCATCAGGATGGCCGTCCCCGGCGTCCTCACTACCGCCTATCTGGCCCTTAAGATCTTCAACCCGCAGATTGAGACTGTCACCGTCCCATTCGATCGCATCATCGCGGAGATTCTGGCCGGCAACTTCGACGCCGGCCTCATCATCCACGAGGGACAGCTTACTTACTCCTCCTGCGGCCTCTTCAAGGTTCTCGATCTCGGCGTCTGGTGGCGCGAGACCACCGGCCTGGTGCTGCCGCTGGGCGGCAACGCCATCCGCCGCTCGCTCGGCCAAAAGACCCTCCGGATCGTCACCAAAGCCGTCCACGACAGCATCCAGCACGGGCTCGACCACCGCGACGAGGCCCTGGAATACGCTATGCAATTTGCCCGCGACCTCGACTCACGCCTGGCCGGCCGATTCGTCAGCATGTACGTGAACGAGCGCACCCTCGACTACGGCCCCGACGGCCGCCAGGCCATTCGCAAGCTGCTCGATTTCGGATACGAACGCGGCATCATCCCCATCGCGCCCCTGGTGGAGTTCGTCGATTAGTGATCCGGTCCCACGGGCTGAAACCGGCAAGCGCAAAGGCAAACCGCGGGTTCCCTTCGGCAAGCTCAGGGCAGACTTTCGACTCCGGTCGACGCAGCGACGTTCGCTCAGAATGACAGCAAGGATGGGGCACGCTGCGAATCTCGACTGGGAAGGCTCCGGCGGCGCGCCGCTGAATCAACCTGGCGGCCAGGCGCGCCGGTTGAATGAAACGGTACTCCAACCGGCTTGGGGGTCGCGCAAAACGAGGAGATTCTGTATGATAGAGAGGTAGCCCGGTTCTTGGCGGCGAATCCAATACAGGAGACATACATGGCAGAGAAACCGAAGTTGACGAAGGCACCCGCAAAGCCAACCAAGACCTCAACCAAGAAGAAGACTGTTTCCGCGGCAGAAAAGCCGACGGCACCCTCTCACGAGGAGATCAAGCGGCTCGCGGAGAAGCACTGGGCGGCGCGTGGCTTCCCGGATGGATCCGCGGAGCAGGATTGGCTGCGGGCGGAGCAGGAACTGCGGCAAAAGGCTTCCTAGAAGAGAACAATCGCGGCTGAATCTGTGTGCCGGACGCTGCAAGGCTCCGACCGACCGGTCGCGTCCATTCAAAAGGCTCCCTGCTGGAGTGCGCGGCCTCGCATTCCTTCGCCAACCTCTCCTCGAATTACCGGCGAAAGACGGAGCGTAGCGCCGTAAACCGTCGTCACAGTCAGCGTGGACGCCCCCTTCGGCTGCGTTCGCGGCAGGCTCTCGCAGCGAGTCGCCGCGCTTAGTGCCTCCGGCTACTCGGGTGAGCCGGTCCAGCCGCTACGGCGCGATACCGTCCAGCTTTTCCTCGTACTGGACGATCTGCTTGATGACGTCGTAGGGAGTTCCGCCGATAGGAACCTGGCGGCCGTTGACCATGAGCGTGGGAGTCTGGTTGATATTGAGATCCTTGGCCAGATTGACCGATTCCTGCACCTGGGCAACCACCTCGGGCGTCTTGGCGCAGGCTTCGATCTTCGCCGGTTCCAGGCCGGCCTTGGCCACGGCGCTGTTCAGAGTGAGGGTGGCGCCATCCGCGGTAGCCAGCCCGTCCTGGCCATCGAAGACCGCGGCCGCAAAGGTGAAGAAGGCGTTGCTGCCCCCCTGCTTGGTTACGCAAACGCCATAGGCGGCCGCGCCGGCGGCAGCCGGGTGCTGCGGCAAAGGATAGCTCTGAAAGACGATGCGAGCCTTGGGGAAATCCACTGCCAGCTTATCCATGTTGGCCTGGGCATCCTTGCAATGGGGGCACTGGAAATCGGCAAACTCGACCAGTTCCAGGTCTTTCAACGCCGAACCGCGATAGGGACCGTCGGCGCGCTGCTGAAGCTGAGCGCGATACTCCGCGAACGGATGCTCGCCAAAGTTTGTAATTTCATCGCCGGCGATGATGTGCTTGCCGTCGGGCATGGCAAAGAACTGGACGCCTGAGGGCTTCTGCTTGCCCGTCTTGTCTCCCACATAAACGACGACGCGGCTGACGCCCTCTACCTGAGTCTTGAGAATGGCCCACACCTGCCACATACGCGTGTCGTCGTAGCCCCAGAGAACCTGCAGGAAGGCATCGACGGTTTCCTTGGTGGGCGATGCGGCAGTGAAGTTCGCCGGATCGGGCTTGGGAAAGACGGGCGCCGCGGCAGGCGCAGGCGCGGACGGGGCAGCGGCGGAGGAATCCTGGGCGGGTGCGGGCGGCACCTGCTGCTGGGCTGCGGCCTCGAAGACGGGTAACGAAAGCGCAACCAGCGCTGCAACGGTGGCAAGACGGACGGACAGACGGATCAAGCTGATTCTCCTTAAACTGCGGGAAGACTCCCGACCTCTAGCTTATACCTGAACTTTGACGGCGATGGGAAACCTGCGCCCCATGCCAAACGACTTGGAGGTGACCTTCAGGACTGGAGCGGCTTGCTGGCGCTTGTACTCGGAGCGCTCCACCAGGCGCACCACCTGTTGGACGAGTTCCAGTGGAAATTCGTGTGCCTGGGCGATCCGCTCAGGGGTTTCATAGCGCTCCACATAGGCCTCCAGAATGGGATCGAGAACCTCGTAGGGCGGCAACGAGTCGGTATCCTTCTGGTTCGGACGCAGCTCGGCGGAGGGCGGCTTTTCCAGGATCGCACGGGGAATCACCTCGCCGTCGCGGTTCAGCCAGCGGCAGACCGCATAGACGCGGGTCTTCACCAGGTCGCCGATCACCGCCAGGGCGCCCACCATATCTCCGTAAAGCGTGCAGTACCCTACCGCCATCTCCGACTTGTTGCCCGTCGTGAGCACCAGGGCGGAGAACTTGTTGGAGAGCGCCATTAGCAGACCGCCGCGTATGCGGGCCTGGATATTCTCTTCGGTAGCGTCGGCGCGCAGTCCGGCAAAGAGGGTTGCGAGCGCGCGGGTGTACTCGCTGAACAGGCCGCTGATGCCGATCAGCTCAAAGCGTATGCCGAGATTGGCGGCCAGTTGGCGGCTGTCGTCGATGGAGCCCGCCGATGAGTAAGGACTGGGCATTCCAATGCCGAGCACGTTCCCGGCGCCGAGCGCCTCCTTGGCGATGCAGGCCACCAGCGAGGAGTCGACGCCGCCGCTCAGGCCTACCAGAACCTTGCCGAAGCCGCACTTGCGCACGTAATCGCGTGTGCCCAGAACCAGAGCCCGGTAGGCGGCC
>JBEKPA010000222.1:0-6367 GCA_049521195.1 Occallatibacter sp. | reverse complement strand
TGCAGCCAGCCGTCGGGGCGGATGACCTCCGCCGTGCCTGCGGGGTCGCCGTCGTAGCCCTTCATCAGCGCATAGCCGCGCACGCACACCTCGCCCTGCTCGCCCACGGGCAGCGTCTCGCCGGTCGCGGTGGAGACGATCTGAATCTCGGTCTGGGGCATGGCGCGGCCCACGGTCTTGACGCGAATCTCGATCGGGTCCTCGGCATCGCTCATGGTGACCACCGGCGAGGTTTCGGTCTGGCCATAGGCGATGACCAGCTCGCGGCAGTTCATCTCGCAAAGCACGCGCTTCATCAGCTCTACGGGGCAGGGCGCGCCGCTCATCATGCCGGTGCGCAGGCTGGTCAGGTCGTAGCTGGCGAAGTCGGAGAGCGCCATCTCGGCCACATACATGGCCGGAACGCCATAGACCGAGGTCGCCCGCTCGTGGTGGACGGCCCGGAGCGTGGCGCGGGCATCGAAGGTCCAGTTGGGCAGGATGATGGCCGCGCCGGAGTTGACCGCGCTCATGGTGCCGATGACGCATCCGTAGCAGTGGAAGAGCGGCACCGGCACAACGATGATGTCCCGCTCGGTGTAGTGGAAGCCCTGGGCCAGAAACTGACCGTTGTTCACCACGTTGCGGTGGGTGAGCAGCACGCCTTTGGGCAGGCCCGTGGTGCCGCTGGTGAACTGGATATTGGCCACATCGTCCACGGCCACATGCGCGGGCAACTCGCCGGGGGCGTCCTTCAGCGCCGTCCACCGCGGCGTATCGAAGTAGATAGTGCGTTCCAGCTCCAGGTTGAGCCCGTGGCGCGCCCGGCCAAGAATCTCCTCGTAGTCGGCGTGCTTGTCCTTATGCCACAGGAAGAGCGCCTTCATGCGCGACCGCTGCAGGGTGAACTGAAGCTCATGGGAGCGGTAGGCGGGGTTCACATTCACCAGCGCCGCGCCGGCCCGCGCGCAGCCCATGTGCATCTGGATCCACTCGATGCAGTTGGTGGACCACAGGCCGACGCGGTCGCCGCGGCGAATGCCCAGCGACCACAGCCCCCGCGCCACCCGGTCCGCCTCGGCGCTCAGCTCGGCCCAGGTAAGCCGCCGCCCCTGGTGGCACGAGGCTACCGCCAGACGGTCCGGGAAGCGCTCAGCGGTGCGGTGCAGCAGGTCGCCGATGGTCAGCTCCAGCAGCGGCCTGCTTACTCCGCGCGCATAGCTCAGGGTGCAAAGGTTCTCTTCAACAGGCATATTCTCAAGCTTTGGGATAACGAAGGGCAGTGTACACCCGCGCAGCCCGCGAGAAACTGTGACCCAGCCCACAAACCTCGGAGGGCAATCCAAGCTGGTGCGGAAGCTGGGTCAGCGCGCCCTTGGCGAGGCCGCGACCGGCGGACATGACGAGAGAGCGTATAATTCCAATAGAAATCCATGATCGGTCTCTGCCGTGAAGCGACGGGCGATAGCTATCTGGTTGCCTTTGTTTCCAAGACACACTTCGATTCCGGGAGCGTGTTTGAGGAACCGAATGCCAGGGTTGAATGCTTCATAACAAATCGAGAATACTGATGACCCCACCAGCCGCGCTTTCACCGTTCAACGTGACCATCATTCTTCCCGCGCTCGACGAAACGTGGTCGCTACGGGAAACGCTAACCCGGATAGAGTCCACAAATCGCAATGACGTGCTGGAGTATTTGATTGTCATCTCCCCGAGGACGACACCGGCCTGCCGCGAGGTCTCCCAAGCACTCGCGGGCGAATTGCCCGGGCGGGTGCAAGTGCTGGAGCAACGCCTGCCGTTTCTCGGCGGAGCGGTTCGCGACGGGTTCGATGCGGCCAGAGGCACACATGTGATCATGATGTCCAGCGACCTTGAAACAGATCCGGCTACGGTCCCGCTGCTGGTGGCCGAGGCCAAGCAGCACCCAGCGGCCATTATCACCGCGACGCGGTGGAAGAGCGGAGCCGGCTTCGAGGGCTACGATCCGCTAAAGCTGATGCTGAACAAGGTATTTCAAGAGTTCTTTGCGTTCCTGTACCGCGTTCGACTTACCGACCTGACTTTCGCCTACCGGATCTTCCCTACGGATATCGTGCATTCGATTCGCTGGGAAGAGCTCAAACATCCTTCCCTTTTCGAAACGATCATCAAACCCCTGCGTCTCGGTGTTGAAGTTGTGGAAGTGCCTTCAACTTGGCGGGTGCGGTCAGAGGGAGTGTCACACAACACATTTCTCACCAATTTTGTCTATTTTCGCATCGGCTTGAAAACGCTCTTCAAGTCGCCTCACAAGATACTCAAAGAGATCGAATGAAGGGACAGGCGGAGTTTCTATGAAAGTACTCATCACGGGCATTACGGGAATGATTGGCAGCCACTTCGCGCGCGCCTGCCGCGCAAGAGGATGGGAAACGGTTGGTATAGCCCGCAACAGCGCCTCGAGCCGGCTGGCCGCGATTCGCGATCCATCCGTGCTGGGTTGCGACATCCTCGGTTACCACGAACTTGAAGCCGTGTTTAGCCGGGTCAATCCCGACTTGGTCGTTCATATGGCCGCCCAAGCGTTCAACGGGGCGTCTTGGCAAGCGGAAGAAATCACGCACTTGACCAATTACCAAGGAACAGCGAATGTGTTGTGCTGCTGTCGAAAGATTGTCCCCAAGGCCCGGGTCTTATTAGCTTGCAGCAGCGCCGAATACGGCAATATACGCCCCGACGAATGCCCGGTCAAAGAGGAACGGTTGCTGCAGCCGTTCAGCCCATACGGCGTCAGCAAGGTTGCCGTCGAATGTCTCGGTTTCCAGTATCATGCCAACTACGAAATGGCGGTGTACTTGCCGCGGTTGTTTATTCACGTGGGCACCGGCCATCCCCCGGCCACCGCGATCCAGAACTTCGCCCGCCAACTGGCCCTCATCGCGAAAGGCAAGGCCGAGCCGATCATGAAGGTCGGAGCGCTAACCACGGCGCGAGACTTTATTGACGTCCGGGACGGTGTGGAGGGCATGATGTTGTTACTGGAAGCCGGCCAGCCCGGTCAGCCCGTCAACATATGCACGGGCACAGCCTACAAGATCTCCGAGATATTGCAAATGCTCATTGACATTGCCGGTCTGAAGGTTAGTGTCGAATCCGATCCCGCCCTCATGCGTCCCTCGGATGAGCCATTGTTGCTTGGAGATAATTCGAAACTGAGGGCGTTGGGGTGGGAACGGAAGTACACGATGAGGCAAACGCTCGTGGCTGTCTATGAGGACTGGCTCTCTCGCATCTGATTTCCACCGTTTCGACTGCGCCTCAAGGAGCAACTTTAATGGCTTCCATCTATGAAGGGCCCGCCAGCGTCGTGGTTACTTCCATCTCCGCGCCAAACGCGGCGCTGCGGGAGCTGGCGAGCCAGTGCAAGGCGCGCGGGTTTTCGTTTTTGCTGATAGGAGACGTGCCCAGTCCGGCCGATTTCTCGCTCGAGGGGTGCGAGTTTTACAGCCTGGCGCGGCAGCAGGCAACGGGTCTTAAGATTGCCGAACTGTTGCCCACCCGGCATTACGCGCGCAAGAACATTGGCTATCTGCTGGCCATGCGGATGCGGTCGAGGATGCTGCTTGAGACCGACGACGACAATATGCCGCTGCCAGAGTTCTGGGCCGAGAGGAAGCCGGAGAAGCGTGTGCCAACGCTTGCCGCAACCGGCTGGACAAATGTCTACCGGTATTTTTCCGAGGCGAATATCTGGCCGCGCGGTCTGCCTTTGGATGCCATTCAGGCGCCGCAGCCGGCCTTCGACGCGCTGCCGGTGGTTGAATCGGACTGCCCGATTCAGCAGGGGCTGGCGGATGGGAATCCCGATGTGGACGCGATTTACCGGCTGGTGCTTCCGCTTCCGATCTCTTTCCGGCCAGGCCGGCGGGTAGCGCTTGCAGCCGGAGCATGGAGCCCGTTCAACAGCCAGAGCACGGCATGGTTCCCAAAGGCCTATCCGCTGCTTTATCTGCCTTCCTATTGCTCATTCCGCATGACAGATATCTGGCGCAGCTTCGTGGCCCAGCGGATCGCGTGGGAAAACGGGTGGAGTGTGCTGTACTCAAGCCCCGATGTCTTTCAGGAGCGGAACGAGCACAGCCTGATGCGGGACTTTGCCGATGAAGTGCCGGGCTACCTGCACAACCGCGCCATCGGAGACCGCCTGGAGACGCTGAAGCTCACAGCGGGGGCGGAGAATATCGCGGAGAACCTGATCCGGTGTTATGAGGAACTGGTCCGGCTCGCCGTGGTCGATGCAAAAGAGATACCTCTGGTGAAGGCCTGGGCGCAGAATATAGCCGAGTTGTCGTAACGGCGACGGCAGAGATTGTAGATTGTATGGTGGAGCTGAGCGGGATCGAACCGCTGGCCTCCTCGTTGCGAACGAGGCGCTCTCCCAGCTGAGCTACAGCCCCACGACTTCCTTATCTTACCAGCAAGCGGCAAATCCTGAAAGGCGCATCGCGCTCAGGACAATTTGCAAGCCTGCCAACCCTCCGGGCTATTGCCTCTCTCCTCCGCTGTTACAATCGGAAGGGCCGGAAGCCCGCCGATTCTTGGCAGCCGTTATGAGCCGGCAGCTCGACCCGCAAACGATGCCCATTCGCCTTTTCAATACCCTTTCGGGACAACTCGACGAGCTCGTGCCCATGGACGGCAAGGCCCTGCGCATGTACGCCTGCGGACCGACCGTCTACGATTATGGCCACATCGGCAACTTCCGTACTTTCTTGCAGGTAGACGTTCTCCGCCGCTTCCTCAAGCTCACCGGAACCCAGGTCTTCCACGTCATGAACATCACCGACGTGGACGACAGGATCATCCGCAACGCCGCCGCCGCCGGCGTCTCCATCGGCGCGTATTCGGCCCGCTACGAGCAGGCCTTTTTTGAGGATCTGGAGGCCCTCCGCGTGGAGCGGCCGGAGATCATGGCCCGCGCCACCGAGCACATTCCGCGCATGGTCGAGCTGATCCAGAAGCTGGCCGCGGCGGGCGCCGCCTACCGGGCCGAAGACGGCTCCTGGTACTTCCGGCTGGCATCCTTTCCGGAGTACGGCAAGCTGAGCAAGAAGGACCTGAGCGGCATGGAGGACGGCGCACGCGTGGATCTGGACGAGTATGAGAAAGACTCGGCCCGCGACTTTGCGCTGTGGAAGGCGGCCAAGCCAGGCGAGACCTCGTGGGAGACGGCCATCGGCCGCGGCCGGCCCGGCTGGCACATCGAGTGCTCGGCCATGGCCATGGAGTACCTGGGCGACAGCTTCGACCTGCACGCCGGCGGCGAAGACCTGATCTTTCCCCATCACGAGAACGAGATTGCGCAGAGCGAGAGCGTAACGCACAAGCCCTTTGCCCGCCATTGGTTGCACGTCCGCTTCCTGCTTGTGGACGGGCGCAAGATGTCAAAGAGCGAGGGCAACTTCTTCACCCTCCGCGATCTGCTGCTGAAGGGCTACAAGGCTACGGCTATCCGGCTGGCCCTGGTCTCCGTGCCCTATCGCCACCAGCTCAACTTCACCTTTGACGGGCTCATCGAAGCCACCAATGCCATCGAGCGGTTAAGAATCTTTCATCAGCGGCTGGTGAACGGCAGATTTGCCGAAGGATCGAATCCTGCGCTGCAAGCCGCCGCTGAGAAGGCGCAGGCCGACTATTTGGCCGCGCTGGCTAACGACTTGAACACCGCCGAGGCGCGCGCGCCCATCTTCGATCTCGTCCGCGCCGCCAATACGGCCATCGACCAGGGCCAGCTTTTTGCCGCCGACCGGGACGCGATTCTGGCCGTGCTGGCCAGCTTCGACGCGGTCTTCGACGTCATCGAGGACCGCGATGCCGAGCCCACGCGCCGCGCCTTGGAGTGGGCCGCGCAGGCTGGCCGCCTGGCCGATGTAGCGCCAGAGTTGCTGGCCAGCCTGTCGCTCACCGATGAGGCCATCGACGCACTGGTAGCCGAGCGTACACTGGCCAAGAGGCAGCGCAATTTCAACCGCGCCGACCAGATCCGCAACGAGCTGGCCGCGAAGGGCATCGTAATCGAGGACTCGAAGGACGGAGTGCGCTGGAAGCGGAAGTAGCACACTTCCTTGAAGAAGCCACATCAGGAGGATTGCCCCATGGAAGCCAACGAAGCCCAGGAGTTGCAAGAACACGCCGAGCACGGATCGCACGAATCTTCGCTGCGCCCGGTTGCATTGACCATGACCATTCTGGCCGTGCTGGTGGCTGTCACCACAGTGCTCGGCCATCGCACCCACACCGAGGCCATCCTCAACCAGGACAAGGCCACCGATACCTGGAACGAGTATCAGGCCCACAAGATTCGCGCCAACGATACCAAGCTGACCGCCGATCTGCTCAGCGT
>JBEKPA010000221.1:0-6370 GCA_049521195.1 Occallatibacter sp. | reverse complement strand
GCCATTCGCCTGTTGCGCAAATCTCCCGCATTCACCATCGCTGCGGTTCTGACGCTGGCGCTGGCCATCGGCGCCAACGCCGTGGTCTTTGGCGTAATGGATGGCCTGATCCTGCGCCCGCTGAGTGTGCCTCACGCCGAGAATCTGTATGGAACCGAGTACGGCACCGACACCGGGTGGCAGTCGTATCCCAACTATCTCGATCTGCGCGACCGCAACCGCAGCTTCGAGGATCTGGCCGCCTTTAACTTCATATTCGCGGGGTTTGACAAAGGCAACGATCCAGCGAGCGCCACGGGCTTTGGAACGACCTCGAATTACTTCGACGTACTGAAGATTCAGCCATATCTTGGCCGCTTCTTCCACGCCGCGGACGAGCAGGGCTTCTCGAGCACTCCCTATGTCGTGCTCACCTACGCTTACTGGCACACGCGCTTCCAAGACGATCGCGGCGTGGTGGGCCGCACGGTACTGGTTGACAAGCATCCTTTCACCGTCATCGGAGTAGCGCCGCCGGAGTTCCACGGGACCCTGCTCTTTGTCTCCCCGGATTTCTTCATGCCCATCGGCAACCTGGAGCAGATCTACGGCCCTGGGACACTGGAGGCGCGTGGCAGCACCACCTCGCTCTTCGAGGTTTTCGGTCATTTGAAGCCGGGAGTGACGCCCGCACAGGCCGTTACCGACGTGAACGCCGTGGGAGCCTATCTTGCGAAGACCTATCCCAAGGAGTTCGGCCAGAAGAACACGACCCTCTCCCGCCAGGGTCTGACCTCATTTCGCGGTCCAACAGAGGCATTTGTCGCCGGATTGATGCTGCTTGCCGGCCTGATCCTGTTGGCCGCATGCGCCAACCTGGGCAGCCTCTTTGCCGCGCGCGCCGCCGACCGCTCTCGCGAGGTTGCACTGCGGTTGGCGCTCGGTTCCAGCCGCGGGCGCATTCTGCGCGGACTTCTGACCGAGGCCGTGCTGGTCTCTCTTGGCGGCGGCGCCGTGGGAGTGGCGGGAAGCGTTGTCCTGTTGCGCAAGCTGAGCACCTGGCAGCCGTTTACCGGTGCACCCGTCCATATCCCTGTAACTCCGGATGCAAAACTCTACCTGGTCGCCTTAATTCTCGCTTTGGTGAGCGGATTCCTCTTCGGCATTGTTCCGGTGCGCCAGGTGCTCGGCGCCAATCCCTATGAGATCGTCAAAGCCGGTTCCAGCGCCGGGGTTGGGAGGCGCGTGACCGTGCGCGAGATACTTCTTGTCCTGCAGATCGCCATCTGCGCCGTTCTCGTCACCTCCTCGCTGGTTGCGGTGCGCGGAATGGTGCGCTCGCTGAGCGGCCACTTCGGCTTTGAGCCGCGCAATGCGATGGTGGCCGGCGTGAATCTGGAAATGGCCGGCTACGACAAGGACAAAGAGCCGGCCATGCAGAGGCGCATGATCGACGCCATGCGGGCGATTCCCGGCGTGGAGCAGGTGGGCCTGGTCCTCGGCTATCCTCCTCTGGCCTACGGCAACAACAACAGGGAAATTATCTTCCGCGACGAGACCGCCGATCTGAGGCAGTCGAATGCCGCCTCCACGCCCTTCCGGTACGAGGTCTCTCCCGGATACTTCGAAGCGGCCGAAACCAGCCTGCTCACCGGCAGAACCTTCAACTGGGACGACGGAAAGGACGCGCCGGCCGTGGCCGTGGTGAACCGGGAGTTCGCCACCAGGATCTTCGGCTCGGTGACCGGCGCCATCGGCCGGCTTTACAAGCTGAAGGATGGAACGCGCGTTCAGGTGGTGGGCGTAGTCGAAGACGGAAAGTACCTGAGCGTCACGGAAGATACGCAGCCTGCGATGTTCCTCTCCTTCCTGCAATCACCATCGGGCGCGGCTTGCCTGATCGTGCGCTCACATCGCGATCCTGTGCAGCTCGCCGCCTCGATGCGGAGCACGCTCCAGGGGCTGGAAGCGGGACTGCCCGTTGACATCCAGACGTGGAAACAAATGCTGGAGGTCGTTCTCTTTCCAGCGCGGGTAGCGACCATGGCGCTGGGAGTACTGGGCCTGATGGGCGCCATGCTGTCGATTACGGGCATCTTTGGAATGGCGGCATATTCGGTGAGCAAGCGAATGCGGGAGCTGGGCATCCGCGTCGCCCTCGGCGCTACACGCAAGGAAGTGTTACAGGCCGCGTTGGGACGACCATTGAAGTTGCTGGCCATTGGTTCGGCGGCAGGATTGGCGCTGGGACTGCTGGCCACCCGGGTGCTGGCTTTCATTGTGTATCAGGCGACGCCGCGCGATCCGTTGGTGCTGGGCGGAATGGTGCTGGCGATGTTATTGCTGGGGCTGGTGGCCACGTGGATTCCAGCGCAACGTGCGCTGTCGGTCGATCCTTCGATCCTGCTGCGCGAGGAGTGAAGCGGGATTATTGAGAGGTTGTCGCGCATTCGCCACGGGGTAACTCACCCGCGCCGGACGGGACTGGGATTCAAATTAGGCCAGGTTCCCGGAGTGCACAGCGCCGGATCGCGATGCGCCGGGATGCTCCAGAATCGAGATGTTACGATCTCAGGCGCAGGATCCTTCGCTGACGACGGTCGAAAATGGGTTTCTGCCACGGTGACTTCTCTTGACGGGGTCCGCCGCCTCTGTTCATTAGCGGACGCTCGGCGGCGAAACCGAACGTCCAATTCAGTTCTCTTGCGCGCGCGATGTCCATTAACGCTATGTGTTATCAATAAGTTGTATTGGCGGCGCTTTGGCGCTCGAATTGCTCTTCTTGTCCTTGTACCTGGAGGCCGCCCATGACCACCCTGCTGCAAGATCTGCGATTCTCCTTACGCCAGTTGCGTAAGTCTCCCGGATTCACCATCACCGCGGTCTTGACACTCGCATTGGCCATCGGCGCCAACGCCGTGGTCTTCAGTGTGATGAATGCGTTCATCTTGCGGCCGTTGAATGTGCCTCAGCCGCAGAGCCTCTACGCACTCCAGCATGGAAACGAGGTGGACGGAAGCCAGTCGTATCCCGACTACGTCGATCTGCGCGATCGCAACCGCAGCTTCGATAGCCTTGTGGCTTATAACGTCATTCAGGCGGGGCTTGATGCGGGCGGGGATCCCTCTCGCGTCTGGATAGAGGAAGCCAGCGGAAACTATTTCGATGCTTTAGGCCTTCAGCCCTATCTTGGCCGTGTCTTCCATGCCGCCGACGAGCATGGCCCCAACAGCGCGCCCTATATCGTACTCAGCTACGCGTATTGGCACACGCATTTCCAGGACGATCGAGGGGTGGTGGGCCGCGTGGTGAGACTGAATAAGCACCCGTTTACCATCCTCGGCGTCGCTCCGCTCGACTTTCACGGCACTCTGCTGTTCTTTAATCCGGATATGTTCATACCGATTGAAAACCCGCTGCTGGGGCCCAGTGACCTGACTGCGCGCGGGAACCGTTGGGTATTCGAAACGATGGGACATCTCAAGCCGGGAGTTACTGCGGCCCAGGCCACCGCCGATTTGAATTCGACCGGGTCGTGGCTGGAAAAGGCCTACCCCAAGGACGAAGGCAAAATGACGTTCGTCCTGGTTCGCCCAAATCTCTACGGCGACTATCTTGGCAGGCCTGTGCGGGCATTCATGGCAGGATTGATGCTGCTGGCGGGATTGATTCTGCTGGCCGCGTGCGCCAACCTGGGCAGCCTGTTTGCCGCGCGCGCCGCCGACCGGTCCCGGGAAGTTGCCCTGCGCCTCGCGCTTGGCTCCAGCCGCATGCGCATTCTGCGCGGGCTGTTTACTGAGGCCGTGCTCATTTCACTCGCCGGAGGCAGTGTCGGGCTATTGGGCAGCGTCATGTTGCTGCGTGGGCTGAGCGCGTGGCAGCCTTTTCCGAGATGGCCCATTCATATCGCCGTGAACCCCGATGCAAACGTGTATGGGGTCTCCTTGCTGCTGGCCCTTGTTAGCGGGCTCCTCTTTGGCGCGGTTCCGGTAAGGCAGGTACTGGACGCGAGCCCGTACGAAATCGTCAAAGCGGGGTCAGGCAACAGGGTTGGAAGGCGGATCACTGCGCGCGACGTGTTGCTTGTGGTGCAGATTGCGATCTGTGCGGTGCTGGTCACCTCATCGTTGGTAGCCGTGCGTGGATTGGCGCATTCGCTGCACGCAAACTTCGGCTTCGGCGTGCGGAACACCATGCTGGCGGAAACAGACCTCAGCATGGCCGATTACAGCCCCGATCGGGTGCCAGCGATGCAAAAGCGCATGATCGATGCGCTGCAGGCGCTTCCTGGAGTCGAGTCTGTCGGATTGGCCGACGGAATGCCGTTGGGAGACGGCGCCGGGGACTCGATTGTCTTCACCGACAATACCTCGGATCTGAGGCCGTCCAATGCCGTTTTCGACGCTCCGGTGTTCAACATCTCTCCCGAATACTTTCACGCGGCGGGCACGGCCTTGCTGTCCGGGAGACCTTTCACCTGGCAGGACGATAAGAACTCGCCGCGCGTAGCCGTGGTGAATCGGGAGTTTGCGCGCAGAATCTTTGGCTCCGCAATGAGTGCAATGGGTCACTATTACAAGATAAAGGATGGAACGCGCATCCAGGTGGTGGGCATTGCCGAGGACGGGAAGTATGGGAGCCTCACCGAAGATCCGCTGCCCGTGATGTTTCTTCCCATTCTGCAATCGCCTTCGAGTTCGACTAAGCTGGTGGTGCGCTCGAGCCGCAATCCGCAGCTGCTGGGGGCAGCCATGAGGATCGCCCTGCGCCAACTTGATGCGGGACTGCCCGTTCTGATCGAAACGCGGGACAAGCCGATGGACGTGCTAATGTTTGGACCCCGCATGGCGACGGTGTCGCTGGGTGTGCTGGGGCTGATGGGCGCTATGCTGTCGATCACCGGGATCTTCGGAATGGCGGCGTATTCGGTCAGCAAGCGCCTGCGCGAGTTGGGAATTCGCATCGCCCTGGGCGCGAAGCGCAAGGAAGTTCTGCAGGCCGCGTTGGGGCGGCCATTGAAACTGTTGGCGATTGGTTCGGCGGCGGGGCTGGTGTTGGGAGTTTTAGCGAGCCGGGTGATGGCTTTCATTGTGTATGAGGCAACTCCCCGCGATCCGCTGGTGCTGGCCGGCGTGGTCCTGGCCATGCTGCTGCTGGGGCTGGTGGCCACGTGGATTCCCGCGCAACGCGCACTGGCGGTCGAACCTTCGATCCTGCTGCGCGAGGAGTGAAACGGCGAGAATAGGCACTGCTGCGTGAGACCCCGCGGATTCCGAGTTACGGGTGGTTGACGGTCAAACTGGAAGCCGTGTCACTGCGCCGTGACAGACGCAAGTTGACCAGCCGCGCCGCTTCCCGTAAACTAAGACCTTGCGAGGGATGCGGCGCGATTGCACTCTGGCCCGCGGACCACCCTGAAGATTAAGGAAGATCGATGGCAAATCATGTATCGGCGCTCAAGCGCGCCCGGCAGACCGTAACCCGCACCGAAGTGAACCGCTCCAACCGCAGCCGCGTGCGCACCAGCCTGCGGGCGTTGCGCGAGGCCCTCGTCAAAGGCGACGTGAAGGCCGCCCAGGAGCAGTATCGCGAGACCGTCTCCGCCCTGGACAAGAGCGTGCAAAAGGGCATTCTGCACGACAACACCGCCTCCCGCTACAAGAGCCGCCTGAACGCGCGGCTGAAGGCTTTGGCGCTGGCCAAGGCGTGACCGGAAGACAAATTCCATCCTAGCTAAGACAGAAATGGGGCGGGGTCCGCGAAGATCCCGCCCCTTCCTGTTTCTTCCCCCCGTTGCCGCACAGGCTTCGGCGGGCCATTTTTCTTTGCGCCGCCAGCAGGTTGCGCCGGCTAAGGCGTGTGCTTCCTAGCCGGTTGCGCCGGCTTTGCGGCCGTTGCCGCCGGCTTCTTGGCCGGTGCTGCCGGTCTATCGGCCGGTGCTGCCGGATTGGTGACGGTGTAGTCCCTGGGCTCGCTCTGCGCGCTCGCGCCCGTCCCTTTGGTGACGACGAAGCTGAGCGTTGAGCCGTCCGGGACCGGCTTGAGCAATGGGAGCTGGAAGTCGAGTTCGGTGGCGCTGGAGCTCTTGGGAACCTCGACCAGGGTTCCGATGTAGTCGGCAAGCGTGGCGTCCTTCCCGCCGATCTTCAGAATAGACACAGCAATTGTCCCGCCGTCGAGATCGGTGCCCGTGGCTGTCCCGTTCAGCTTTCCGGGGGTCTGCCAGACATCGGCTTTATCGTCATTGTCCATCGTCACCTTGGTGATCTTGGGGGTCGCGGCGTAGGTGACGGTGTAGACAAACTTGTTGCTCGTAGTCTGGGAAGACGTGCCCTGGCCGGAGTTTCCGGTGCGATGCGACACCTGGAAGGTGAGCGTCGATCCCGAGGGC
>JBEKPA010000220.1:0-6383 GCA_049521195.1 Occallatibacter sp. | reverse complement strand
GAGTATGCCGAAGCGCACAACAACCTGGGCTGCGCGCTCTCCGGAGAACACCGCTTTCCCGAAGCTGTGCTCGAATTCAAATCCGCGCTCGAAGACAATCCCGATTTTGCCGAGGCTCATAACAATCTCGGCTACGCCTATGCCTTGCAGGGTAAGGTCGATGAGGCGATCGATGAGTATCGCAAAGCCATCCGGATTGATTCCGGTTATGCGCCGGCTTACAACAATCTGGGCTTTGCGCTGGCCAAGCAGGGAAATCTCGACGAAGCAATCTCGAACTTCCGCAAGGTAGTCGAACTGGTTCCGGCCAAGGCCGCGGCGGAAGGCAACTTGGGTCACGCGCTGATGGCGAAGGGCAACGTGGATGATGCGATTCCACATCTCAAGAGAGCTCTGGATCTCGGCCCGGAAACTGCTGAATACCACACCAACCTCGGCATTGCTCTCGCCAAGAAGGGACAGTTGGCCGACGCAATTCCGCATTTCGAAAGGGCGCTCGCACTTTCGCCGGACGCAGTGGACGCTTACTACTACCTGGGCAAGACGCTGGTCATGACAGGCCGGGGCGGGGAGGGCCTCGCGTATTGGAGGCAAGCGTTGAACAAGGATCCTGACAACCTGCAGGTGCTGAACGATGCCGCATGGGTGCTTGCCACTTCGAGAGACGACGCAATTCGGAACGGCAATGCGGCAATGCCGCTGGCCGAACACGCGGTCGAGCTCACTTCGGCGCGTGCGCCGGCGATTCTGGGCACGCTCGCGGCCGTGTACGCCGAAACCGGCCACTTCGACAAGGCAATCGAGTTAGAGCAGCGCGCAACCGGCCTGGCGACGCAACAAGGCAATGCCGCACTCGCGCAGAGGCTCAATGCGCGTCTTGCGCTCTACCAAAACAGGACTCCGATTCGGCAGTAACCGGCGCAGCCTCGACAACGGGGTGAATGTGGCAAACTCGCAAACGAAATCGTCGGATTGGCCGACCGTCATCAATGACCTGTACGCCGCCTCCAGACCCTTGCTCCCGAAATCGGGTGTTCATCGCCAAAATTCTATTCGGACAGAACTTACTGTGTTTTCTTTAAGATAGCTACAAGCCCTCCAGAGCCCTAATTTGCGCCTCTCCGCATTGTCTTAACTGTTAAAAGGAAGCCACGTCAGCTACAGACAGAATTCTTCGAGCCACAGGTCAGCTGCCCGGCCGACCTACTGGTCGGATGCCAATGAACCTCATGATCCACCGACCAGTACCAAGATCCCCTGGTGCAAACCCATGTGCTCAGCCGAGATGTCGCATGTGCCTAGCCCTATGAAAACAATCACTTACGTGAGATCCCCTGGTTGCTCCAAAGGCGCTGTAGACGATTCTGTGGCTGCGGAATCCTCACGAATCCACTAGGTTCAACAACCCGCGACTGTAACTTGTTGATTCTATATAAGGAGTCTTGGGTAGAGAACCTGGTCCCGAACCAGCTCTTGCCGCTTATTGAAACCTATTGAAATCGCGTGAAAATAACTGCTTTCGATTGAATACATTGCGGCCTTCTCATTGAAAGCTGCAGTTCTGAATTGTTCCTGGGTGCTTTGACCGCTACAAATTCGACTACAGCCGCGTGCTGTCAAGGCAGAATCCTGTTAGGAATCAGAGGTCCGACTCCGCATCGGCGACGACAACACTAAGACTTGCAGTTGTCGACAGAGAGCGATGCGGTCATAGAAACCTTGCGCTCCCTTTCGGAGGGTTGAGGAAAACATCGATGGGATTTGGGGTTGGACGCCCTAGCAGGAATCCCTGGACATCTTCGGCTCCGAATGCCCGGATGAGTTCCAGTTGCGCGGACGTCTCCACGCCTGCGGCGATCACGCGGATGCCGATATTACGAGCCAGCATGATAAACGTGCGAATCATGGATTCTATGTTGGTCTGTGAGTTCAGATTCGATACAAAGGATCTGTCGATCTTGATAGCATCGAAGGGCAAGAATGGCAGATAGCTTAGAGAGGAATAGCCAATGCCTAGATTGTCGATGACTATGCTAACGCCCATGGCGTGGAAACGATCCATGATTTCGATTGCGTCCCGGTGGCCCGTCAGCAAGACCGACTCCGTGATCTCGATTTGAAGAAGTTCGTTCGGGAGTCCGGTTTGCAGCAGGATGGAGGACACTTCTTCCACGAAATCCTTGCGGAGGAACTGGATGCTTGAGACGTTGACCGCAACCTGAACAGGGTAGGGCACGATACTCTGCCACCGGACTGCTTCGGTACAGGCCTGATGCATGATGTGGGCGCCCAGATACGAAATCAATCCGGTCTCTTCGGCAATGGGGATGAATTTGCTTGGAGGTATTTGGCCGAGATTCGGGTGGGTCCAGCGAGCCAGAGCCTCAAAGCGGATCGGGCGGTTGCCGTTGACCTTAAACTGCGGCTGATAGTCCACAGAGATTTCTCCGCCCGCCACGGCGTCCCTCAGCTGGTTCTTCATGCTCAACCGTTCATGTACCAGGAATCCGATTTCTGGGGAAAAGCACATGACGCGATTCTTGCCCTCGCGCTTGGCGGCATACATGGCGCTGTCGGCTTGCCTGAGAAGTTCCGCGGCGTCGTTGGCGTTTTCAGGAAAGAAGCTGATGCCAATGCTAACGTTGATGGTGAGCTCGTGACCTTCGACGCTGAAGGGAGTGAAGAGAGCTTCCCGCAGGCTTTCGGCGGCCAGTACCGCTTCCTGCCGGGCATTCAAACCGGGCAGGATCACCACGAATTCATCCCCTGCGAGGCGGGCCAGAAAGCCTGTTTTGCTAAGCCGCGACCGCAGGCGGTCGGCCACCAGCACCAGTACCACGTCGCCAATGGAATGGCCGAGGCTGTCGTTGGTGACCTTGAATCCATCCAGATCGAGATAGAGCAGAGCAACTTTGCCAGACTCCCTTCTGGCATTCGCCAGAGACAAGGCGAGCCTTTCGTTGAAGAGTCTGCGATTGGGCAGGCCGGTAAGGACATCGTTGAGCGACTCATATACCGCCGTATCCTTTGCTCTCTGCAACTCGGCCTGATTCTGCCTGAGCTGGGTAACGTCGATCGCAGTGGTTTCATACACCGTGCCTTCCGCGGTGCTTACGGGCGTAATGTTCGTCAGCAGGTGGACCGTGACGCCATCGTCCCGGCGCAGGCTTACGTCCCGATTGCTCAAAGCTCGCTCTTGAAGAGCAGCGCACAGTTGCTCCCAGTCAGCGGTGTCGGTCTGGAAATCCCGATAGGAGCGGCCGATCAGATCCCCTCTTGACTGGAACCCAAGCAATCTCACCAATGCCATGTTGCAGTCGATGATGGCGCCGTCGGGGCGCCAAGTATAGACCGCCGCCAAATTGCGCTCAAAGAGCCGGCGGTACCTTGTCTCCAACTGCAGCTCATTTTCGAACCGCGCGCGAATGGTCGCGGTCTGCTTGCGCACGGTTCGCCTCAGCAATGTCACCCAGACGAGCGGCGCGACCACACACAAGCCCATGCCGCCCAAAATGGCCAGCCCGCGGCTGAGCGTCAACCAGCCGAAGCCTCCCTGCACGACCATGTCCGCCGGCGAATCAATCAGGATCAAAAGCGAATCGGGCCACTCCGGCGTTCCGCCCCGGATCAACGCGACGCCTGTCAACTCCAGAACGGAATCTCGCTGCAGGCCAACCGTCTCGCGTGTAACATTGCTTCGCAGCAGAACAGCGTTGAAACGCTGTCCTCCATCCTGGAGTTGGTAGACGAACTCTGTTTCATTGGAGCTCTGACTGATCAGGCGCGCCTTCAGATGCACTCGCCTTCCGTCGAGAGAACGCTTGACCACCTCCGCCGCTGTCAGCTTGAGCGGCGCGATAGCACCGGCGTTCGACTGAACCGCAACCAGGCGAACTGCGGAATCCGACAACTCCAGGCCAAAGGTTCCATGGCTCGGGAACCCAATCGCGTCCACTGTACTGCCGGTTTGGACGGTATCAGTCTTCCCGGTCCCCACAAACAACATGCCCGAGTTGTCCTGGACGGTGAACAATCCCGGAGACTGCCACGTCACCATGCCGCGAACATGAATCTGGCGCACGAAGCGCTGGTCCGCTTCCGCTGGGCGCAGGTCTTTAATGGGCATGGGCGATGAGAAAAAGGACTGCGGTAAAGGGGGCGTTTCAACTTTGATGTCTTCGAGGCTCTCGACGAAAAGCTGCGCCGCTTCGCGTTTCTTTGTTGCATCGTTTATGTGCTGCCCGACAATACCTTTCACCTTCACTGTGGCGCCGATAAGGCTTTGGGCGGCCGGGCTATCGGGCTGAGGTACGGCCACCCACACCAGTTTTTTCCCCTCGAATACGCGGAAACAGACGCGGGGCCAATTGATGTAGCACGGGTGCAGCACGCCTTCGGTGACCACCCAATGACTTTCCGCCGCTCCGGCGTCGAGCTCAACTACGCTCTTCTGCTCCGGATTCGGGAGTACCCCTCGGCCCAGAACAAAGATCCTGACCTGAGCGATGGCCGGACCGTTATCCCCTGCCGTCGAAACGCCGTCCACGCGAACGCGCGCGCCCTTAGGGTACTTGGTGCTTGAGCCGTGAACATCGATGAAGGTTGTGCCGGTTTGATCCTGTACAAACAAAAGACCCCACTCCGGGTCAGAATACGTAACCACCGCTTGAAGCTCGATCGGGTATGCATTGGCGGCTTCGGCCTTGCTTAGCGCATAGACCTCGCTAACCGTCCGCAGGGTGCGTGGGCGCGCGGATGAGTCATGTGCCTGCGAAAAGGCGAGAGATGGAAAGAGCACGAGAATCGCGACACAGCGCAGAGCAGGGGCACACAGGCCCCGCCCCTCTCTTGCGGGACTCTTTGTCTCCATGCGCATATGCGCAACCGGCTTTCTCAGTCAATCAGCAGCGTTGCTCCAACTTAAGCTGCCTTTCCTGCCAAGGCTAATTCAGGGCATATCTGACTGGACGAAAAAGGTTCGCTGCTTCGAGGTAAAGTGGGTCTAAAATCGCGTCTTCTCGCTCTCGGCCTGCCAAATTTAGCAATCCAGGCTCATCCTGCCTCAATCGGCTCCTTCCGCAAACTGCGAGCTCGATGGCTCAGCTCTCAGCCGGGAACTTCATTTTGATGCCAGCTTTGCGCATAGTAAGCCGCTCCAGGGTGGCTTTGCACTACAACTTTTGTACAATGCAAAAAATGGGCAGACCGTCCAGACGGTCAAGCCTACACTCTTACTCTTTTTGCTTTCCACCAAAGTGATCGGACCCGGCATTCCAACCCGATGGGAAAGCCCATTACCAGCCGGTATACGCTTCAGCCAGATCGTCTTTTCCGCTTTTTGACCCTTCGGCTCAGAGTGATACAAGCTCCGGCTGCCAGAGATTCCCTCCTCATGTCAGCGCCGGTGCAAAAACGGTTCTTCCTCACACTGGTGAACTCAGCCCGCCGGCATCGAAATGCCGCTGAGACTGTGGCGAGTTCTCACTGGGCTGCCCATCTAGTCCTCCGGCGTGGGCAAATCAAATCGCGATTCTGGAACCGGCGTTAGGGCCCTATCGCCATCGCAGGTGAAAAACCCCCTGGTGTAAACCCAGAGGGTCGGCCCGCAATACATCTCTATAAACCCAATATTCTCAAAGCGCTTTGGCGCACTCGTCGGTGCCCGACGTCCGGCGTAGTCGATTCTGTAGCTGTCAGATCCTCAAGATTCAACGCTGTCAGGCTTATTGGTCTGTGAAATGGCTCTGTAAGCTATTGATTTTATTGGTCGGGGAGAGAGGATTTGAACCTCCGACCCCCTGGTCCCGAACCAGGTGCTCTACCAGGCTGAGCCACTCCCCGAACTTGGGTTGCTGGAGCGTATCGCTGGGGCGCGGCCTGGCGCGTTTTGCCCCTCGATTGCGCTTGGATCAGTGTAGCAGAATCCAGGGTGGCGCGGCGACGGGCGTCCGCACCGCTTGCGCCCCGCGGGAGTAGACCCGCGTGAATCGCTCATTGAGGGGCCGCAAGTCTCCGCAAGCCGGCCGACCAACCACGCCCTCCATGAAAAAGCGGCACAAGTGCCACGTACCAGGCAACGCTGGGGCCGAGCGCGCCCTTGCAAGGCTTTCGCCGGGATCAGGGGCACGGTTGAAGATGTGAGTTTTGAAGAGTTGGAAGGGGGCAAGCGCCCCTCCCCGGAATGGAGCGGGATTCCACGAATCCCGCTCGCCGTGGGACGAATCTAGTGGCGGTTGGCCGCCCTAGCCGCCATTTTGATTTCCTCTCTGGCCTGCCGCAGCAACTCCTTGGCGTGCGCCGCGTGGCCACCCATGTCGTACTCGTTGGCCTGCTGCGCGTCAGAGACCCTGTCGATCGCCCGGTCAATGAGTTCCTGGGCCTTG
>JBEKPA010000219.1:0-6395 GCA_049521195.1 Occallatibacter sp. | reverse complement strand
CTGGAGCATGGCGCGCTCCGCCAGGGCGGCGATCGCCGCTACACAATAGACTACGCGGCCATGCCGGACGCAATCGCAAGCCTGGCCGAGAAGCTGCTGACCTTCGAGGCCAGGGGCGACCGGGCTGGCGTCGAAGCATGGTATGCCAGATACGATGTCATGCCGCCGGCGCTGGTCCGCAGTCTCGAGACGACAAAGGAAATCCCGGTCGACATTGTGCCTGAGTTCGAGCTTTCAAGCGGGCAGCGGCCATGAAGAGAGCATCAACCATAAAGAGCTCTACTGTAGTGTGTTTCGATTAGCCAGCCTGGTGTCGGGGCACGACTTGAGCCGTGCCCTTTCAAAGCGAGCGAAGATTTGGACTTGATCAGCGGTTCCCTAATGCATCTTCACACAGCCCCCAATTTGGGCGCCGCATCCGCTGGACCGAGGAGTCTCGGCAACCGCGCTGAAGCAATGGCCTTTATCCTGGATTGCCCTTAATGGGGGGTGCTTGCCTATGGCTGCACGATCGCGTTATAGCCGTCGTTCATCAGCTTCTGGCGCCATCGATTGGCCTCGTCGCGGCTGGTGAACGGGCCGATTCGCACGTGGATCAAATTGTCGGCGGCCTCGCGGCGAGCGGTAACCGCGTAGCCCCGCTTGCGCAAGGCGCTCACCAGCACATCCGAGTCTTCCGGGTGGGAGACGGCGGCAATCTGGACCATCAATCCACCCGCCGGAACGAGGGCAGGTTCAGCTCTGAGCCCTCCGCCTGATCCTGTCGCTGGCTGGGGTGGGTTTGCTGCTGAGGGCAGGGCCGGCCGGACTTGAAGTTGACTGGACGATGAGCCAGCCGCCCCGGCCGGCGCCGTACTCTGTGAGATGGAAGACACGTCCGTGTCCGAAGCCTCGGTCGAGGACGGGTTGCCCACCTGATCGGCTCCGTCGCTCTCCGCTGCCGTCGCGACCTCCGTTTGCGAACTCGCCGGAGGCTTGGACTGCGTACAGCCCGCCTGCGAAGGCGCGGGCGCGTCGGGCGCGGGCTTCATAACTCCCGAAGCATCCTCTGAGCCGCGATGGCCCACGGCGTATCCCCAACCGAAAAAGAGCGCGCAGATCAGTGCCCAAACAAGCAGGAGGCCCAGCAGCGTGACTGGGCCCAACGTCAGATCCGGCTCGAGATGAGGCTGATCCCGGTCATGGTCCATGTCTTCAAACACTTCCCTCATACCCCCGACCTCGGACTTACGGGTCTTCCAGAGGGCCCGTCTCTTCGCCTTCGCACTGCGCAAGGCCGGCGCTCTGTGGATGGCCGTCGCGCCGGCTTGTCATTCCGCGGATGCAGACCTATCCGGGGGGAGCGGATAGGAGACTGCCCGCTCCAGTCTACGGCTTCTCGATCGCCGCCTGCTTTGCCGAAGCCAAGACCCCGATCTTGTTGAGCAGCGTGAGCAGTTCCATCGGCAGCGGGAAGACGATGGTGGTGTTCTTCTCCACTCCAATTTCGGTGAGCGTTTGCAGGTAGCGCAGTTGCAGGGTGATAGGCTCAGTGGCCATGAGCGTGGCGGCATCCACCAGCTTCTGCGCGGCATTGAATTCACCTTCGGCGTGAATGATCTTGGCTCGCTTTTCGCGCTCCGCCTCGGCCTGCTTGGCCATGGCGCGCTGCATCTGCTCGGGAAGGTCCACCTGCTTGACTTCGACGGAGACGACCTTCACCCCAAACGGCTCGGTGCGCTGGTCCATGATGGACTGAATGCGCAGGTTCAGTTTGTCGCGATGGCTGAGCAGCTCATCCAGTTCCACTTCGCCCAGCACCGTGCGCAGCGTAGTCTGCGCCAGTTGCGAGGTCTGGTAGACGTAGTTGGCCACCTTGATGGCGGCGTCGTTGGGGTTGACCACATAGAGCGTGACCACCGCGTTCACCTTGATGGTGACGTTGTCGCGGGTAATCACGTCCTGGGGCGGAACCTCAAGCACGTCCTGGCGCAGGGAGATGCGTATCATTTGCTGCACGGGCCTGAAGACAAAGATGAAGCCCGGTCCCAGGGGCGCTGCTCCGACGTGGCCCAGGGTGAAGATGACCCCGCGCTCGTATTCGCGCAGGATCTTGATGCAGTTGATCAGATAAAGGACGACGATGGCCAGCAGAACCAGAGACGGAGTCAGCAGAGAATCAAACATTTGGCTTTCCTCACTCAGCAGGGATTGTACTCCTGCGATCTCATCAAAGTCTGTCAAAAATCCAAAGCGCCGCCAGAAAAAACGCGCAGCACGCCAGCATCCAATAAAGGGGAAAAGGCGATCTACGCGGGGGCTTCCGGCCGCCTTGGCGGCTCGACCGGCGCCACGTGGAGCAGGTACTGCTCATGGCCCACCACGCGCAACGAACTGCCTTTGGGCACCGTCTCACTCGCCACCGCGCGCCAGATCTCTCCCTCGACCACCACATGGCCCTCCGGGGTCAGCGGTTCCATGGCCGTGGCGCGGCTGCCCACCAGCGCGTCCACGCCCAGCCGGGCCTTCATGCGGCGGGAGCGCACGGCGAGCCGCACCAGAAAGAAGGTGATCGCCCCAAATCCCGCGGTCACCCCCAGAGCGACGGCCGGGCTGATTCCCATCTCCGGCACTGGCGCGGCAACCAGGGTGAGCGTTCCAAAGGCCAGGCAGACGATTCCGGCCACCGCCAGCACGCCGTGGCCGCCGAATTTGGCCTCCAGCAGCAGCAGCGCCAGCGCCGCGGCCAGCAGCAGCACAGCCGTAAAGCGAATGGGGAGCAGGTTCAGCCCAAAGATGGCCAGCAGCACCATCAGCGTGCCCAGCGCGCCGGGAACGATGGTGCCCGGCGCGTTGAATTCCAGATAGATGAGCAGCGCCCCGCCCACCAGCAGCAGCATGGCGATATTGGGATTCACCAGCCAGCTCAGCAGTTGCTCGCGCAGCGTGGGCCGCACAATTTCAATCCGCGCTCCGGCCAGGTGCAGCACCAGCTTGTTCCCGTCCATGCGCGTGATGGTGCGCCCATCCAGCGCCGCCAGCAGTTGCCAATCGTTGTTGGCGATCTGGTCGATCAGGTGCTGGTCCAGGGCCTCTTGGGCGGTGTAGGAATGCGAGGTATGCACGGCGGCTTCGGCGGCCTCGGCGTTGCGGTTGCGCTTGGTCACATAAGAACGCAGAAAGGCCTCCGCGTCGTTCTCGATCTTCTGGTTCATGGTGGCGTCGGGCTGGCCGCCGAATTCGATCACCGGATGCGCCGCTCCGGCATTGGTGCCGGGAGCCATGGCGGCCACATCCGCCGACTCCAGCAGGAAGAAGCCGGCTGAACCGGCGCGAGCGCCTTCGGGAGCCACATAGACGATCACCGGAACCTTTGAGGCGAGGATTGCGCCCACCATGCCGCGCGTCGAATCCAGCAGCCCGCCCGGAGTATCCAACTCGATCAGCAGCGCCTGGGCGCCTTCGGAGCTGGCCCGCGCGATGGCCCGGTCGAGCTCGCCCGCCGTGACCGGCTGGATGGTGTCGGAAAGCACGAACTTCTCGACGAGCGGCTGCTGGGGCGGCTGCTGGGCAAAAGCCGCGAGGCCCAGCTCGAAAGCTCCGAAAAACGCCGCCGCAACCGAACCGGCTGCAAATCCGACCGCGAATCCTCTTACGTGATGAAGCATGGCTAGCTCCTTCGCTGAGTGGTGCCCCTGATTCCTCTTCTTGCTCTAATTAATTAAGAAGGCGAATCATTCGGCCCCAACAAGCAACTTTACTCCGATCGCCACTAGACCGGTGCCTACCAAGAGGAACACTAATCGCCCTGACCATCTTGAGCTTCTCTGCTTAAATGCAGAAAGTGAATCAACATCCGCCGCATAAAAGTCTTTCCCAAAGATTCCGCCAACGATTCCCAAGCTTCCTGCAATCACAAGAAGGATGCCCATTCTGTCTCCCCTGCTTTATTCCCTATCCGTTGAACCGTTTTCCGTCACAATGACGGGATACCACTCTACTTCTTCGGCCCTTCCCTGCCCTCGATCTGCCGGCGAAGCTCCTGCGCTGCCCGGTTCGCCGGTTCCAGAGCGAGAGCGTCCCCCGCCTCTTTGTCTGCCTCGTCCAGGCGGCTGGCCGCCAGATCCAGCCGCGCCAGCACCAGGTACGCATTGGCCGAGGGCGCAAGTTCCAGGGCCGAGCGGGCCTCTTTGCGCGCGCCGTCGGCATCGCCAGTCCGCTCGCGCACCTCGGCCAGCCCGGCGTGCGCCTCGGCTACCCTGCCGTCGGCGGCCACGGCGGACTGATACAGCCGCTCGGCCTCGAGCAGCAGTCCGCGGTCAAGGTAATCCTTCGCCTGGGCGGCCAGCTTCTGCGCCCGCATGAGCGGCGTGAGCGCGGCCAGCCGCGAGGCATCCACCTGGTCCAGCATCAGCGCCGCCTGGCGAAAGGCAACAGCGTCGAAGTTGCGCGCAATGCGCTCCAGCGGATCGGCCTTGAGTTCCGCCTCTCCATTCGCACCCACGCTCGAACCCGCCCCCGCTCCGGTTGCCCCGCTCGGACTCTTCCAGGCCGCCAGCAGATCCTGAGCTTCGCCATCGTTGGGACGCAGCCGCAGGCACTGCGTCAGCTCGGCCAGGGCATCGGCGGCCTTGCCTTCGCGCTTCAGGCTCACCGCCAGGTTGAAGTGGTAGTCGGCCGCATTGGGGTCGGAGGTCTCCGCCTGACCAAAGAACGCGATCCCGTCGCGGCCCTGGCGGCTGACCGCAACCCCTTCGTTGTTCACCACCTCGGCCAGCGGCAGAACGCGCGCCACACTTTCAAACGCCTCCTCGGCCTCTCGATAGTCGCCGGAAAACAGCAGCGACAGACCGCGATAGAATCCAGCCTCCAGCGCGTCGGGCTCGCCGCGGCCCACCTTGGCGAAGGCCGCCGCGGCATCCTCGTACTGCTGGCCGTTGTAGTCCTCGCGGCCCAGCGCCATCCAGGCCGGCCCAAACTCCGGGCTCTCCTGAACAGCCTGCTTCAGGTGGCGCAGCCGCTCCTGCTGGTCGGGCTCCGTGATGCCGCGGATGTACTGCTCGAATGCGTCCAGGCGAAGGCCCGCGCCGGCGGCCACAAAGGTATCTTCGGAGCCGCTGAAGCCGGGATCGAGCTGCCGGGTCAGCTTCCACGCCAGCGAGTCGAAAACGGCAACCAGGTCGCGCATCTCGCCGCGCGCGCTCACCGCCTCGCCCATCCGCAGGCGCGGCACATCCACCACTTGAGCTTGAGCCACGATGCCGGTGCCGTCGGTCAGATAGCTGCCCACCACGATCGAATCCGCATCCAGCGTCTCGGCCAGCTTGAGCGCGGTGGCCCGCGAGGGATGAAACCCCTGCGGCAGCCCCAGATGATCCAGCGCATACCGCCGGTCGTCGCGACTCATGGGCGCAAAACCAGCCGACGCAAAGCGGCTGCTCAGAATCTCCGGCGCCGCTTCGCGAATCCACTCCAGGCTGGGCTGCCCGCTGCGATTGTCGAAGGGGAGTACCAGCAGAATGCGCCCCCGTTCCTCGGCGCTGCCGCCTGGGCCGCTCTCCGCGGCAGCCTGGGCGTGGGCGGAAACCGCGATCGAGAGGACGAACAAGAGCCCAAGTCCAACGCGGACAGCTAACCGACCCCGGCAGAAGCGAGATGAATGAGAAGAATGCACGACAGGCTGATTATAGGCGGTGCGATGTGCCACCGCCTGAATCAACGGCCAAGCCGGCGGAATACCGCAGACCGGCCCGGCTACTCCGTATCCGATTCGGCCGCGTTTTCCGTCTCGCCCTCAACCGCGATGCGCAGCGAGCGAAGAAAGTGCAAATCGTTCTGCGTGAATGGGCCGGCCACGCCGTCCTGAGCCGCGCCATCCTCGGAGGTTCCGGCCTCTTTGGCCGCGACCTCGTTCAGGCCGATCGTCGCTTCCAGCATAAGCAGCACGTCGAAGCCGTGCTTGCGAATATCCTGCACCACCCCGGCGATCTGCTCGCTCTCGATGACCGACTCGTGGATGGCCTCGCCCAGTTGCTGAATCAGTTCGCGCAGACGGGATTTCATGGGTACCTCCAGGAGCGGCGGCCAGCCCATACGAATCACGGTCGCGGCGCGGGATTCATCTACCTTACTTCCATCCGCGCTTCGCGGCAACTGGAAAGCGGCGACAAGCTCCAAGAACGCAGCTCGGCCAGGGTCGCTGCTACCATCATAAACGGGATGAAGCCTCACTCCATCGGCCGGGCTCTGGGCATCGGCATGCGCGTAGCCGGGCGCATCGCCGGCCAGCGCCTCGCAGCCGGCGCCACCGACAGTCCGGCCCCCCCCACTGCCGCCCAAAGCCGCGAGGCCGGCCAGGCTGCCGGTCGGGCTACGGGGAGCATCGCGAGAGGCGTAGGCGGCTTTCTGCGCCCCTT
>JBEKPA010000218.1:0-6397 GCA_049521195.1 Occallatibacter sp. | reverse complement strand
AAGCGCATCGCCATTCTGCGCGGACTCTCTGCCGGCGTGCATCCGCACACGCTGCGCCACGCCTTTGGTACGCACCTGCTGGAGGAAGGCGCCGACCTGCGCGCCATCCAGGAGCTGCTGGGTCACGAGCGGCTCTCGACCACGCAGCGCTATACCCAGCTCACCACGGCGCAACTCACCCAGGTCTACGACCGGACGCATCCGCGGGCCAAGTGAGTCATTCTGCGTTACCTTCCCCACGCACCTCGATCTCGTAGCTCTCTATGTTGGCGCAGAACACCAAGCCAAGTTCGCTAAGCCGCGCATTTTGACCAGATATCCGGTTACGGTCACGACCAGTGAGGAGACCGAGTTCTATAGGCCTTTTTTCGTGTATATCAATCAGACCTTGTGAGTCATGCCCAATTGCTTTTGCCATAAATGGTGCCCAGTATGAATAGCTATCTAAATAGCCTGGGTGGGGTGCTTGACTCGAGTATAGAATTCTGTTTGCGTATACCGTCCTCAGAAGCAGTAAGTCACCCGAATTGAGTTGTTTAGCGACTTGCCAAAGCTGGTATGCCTTGATCTTCTCCCCATCCGTGGTTCCAATTCTATTCACTGCGAAGAACATGGCCTTGAGCGCCCCAAGCCGGTCAGCGTCCGGAGATTCTTCGTCGATAATGGTCATCAACTCAACCCAGGTCTGAAAGCCATACTTATGTTTTCCATCGGCGAAGTCGTCCGGGATGCGCCCGGCTTCTTGAAGTCTCTTTACCTCCTTGGACCATTGCTCGAACAGTCTTCCCTTCAGCATCGCCTGCACCATCCGTCCGCCGGAGAGAATCCATCCGGTCTTGCCGGCCGCCAGCGCTCCGGTGACCGTCGCCACAATAAAAGGAAGCGGCTCGTCGAAGAAGTCCTCAAGGACGCCGGGGTCCTGGAGCTTTATGATGTCTGAATAATCGTGCGGCTTCGTGATCAACGCTGAATCGTCGTTCATGCTGGTTCTCCAAGCGGTTCCCGCCTTGAAGTGTAGAGGATTCTGCGAAATACTTCACTGAACTTTATACTGCTGCAAAAAACGAGGTCGCCCGAATGGCACCATTGTGATAACATTGTTATTACGCGGAGGGGTTATGCTGGCAACAATTCGGCGTTTGGGGAACTCGCAGGGCATTCTGATTCCCAAGCCGCTGCTGCAACAGGTGGGGTTGGTGGACCAGGCGGAGATGCGGGTCGAGGGGGATGCGCTGGTCTTGCGCAAGCCAAAGGCAGCCCCGCGCACCGGCTGGGCGGAGGCGTCGAGGGAGCTGGCGGCGGCTGGCGGCGATGCCTTGGTTCTTCCCGAATTCGCCAATGAAGGCGACGCGGAGCTGAGATGGTGAAGCGCGGCGAGGTTTGGCTGGTGAATCTCGATCCCACCGTCGGCAGCGAGATTCAGAAGACCCGGCCCTGTGTGGTGATCTCCCCGCCGGAGATGCACGATTATCTGCGCACGGCGATTGTCGCGCCCATGACCACTGGGAGTCACCCGGCGCCCTTCCGCATTGCTGTCCGGCATGGCGGCAAGGAGGGTCTCATCCTGCTCGACCAGATTCGCGCCATCGACAAGACCCGCCTGGTAAAACGCGCCGGCGTCCTACCTCCGGCAGCCCTGAGCGCCACTCTGGCTGCTCTCGGAGAGATCTTCGCCGAGTAGCGAGACCTGGGAACCGCCCCCAATCTCCACAGCTTGCACAGCCGCGCCGTTCTTGCCGCTTGTGCCCGGCGCCGCCGAGGACTACGCTTCTCAATGAGGCCGGGGCCGGGCGTCGAACCCCGGGTTGCACTGGATTTGGAGCAGAGGCGGCCATCCAGGTCCGCGCCGCGCCTGGGGCTTTTGAGCTTTCCACAGGCGATTGCCGCTGTTTGCGAACGAGATGCGCGAAATGAAAAGAAAATACAAGATATTGTGGTTTGTTGTTGACATCCACAACAGAGAGCGGTATTTTTTCATCTGCGGCTGTAAACGGAATGTTACGAATTCCGGCTTTAGGAGCCTCCGGCAGTTCGCACAGAGAAGAGAACTCGCGGTCTTCTAGCCCCCGCTTCCCGTTCTTTGCAAGAGATTGACCCCGCACCCTTCCCGGCCACGCCGCGGGGCGGGCAGGAGATTCACCGGCTTTTTGCCGATCGAGAGGATTCCATGAACAAGTCCCAAGTACAGACCTCCGGCGCTGACCTTCACACTTCCCGCACGCCAAAGGGACTGGAGTTTCCCCGCCTCTTTTCCACCGAGGGCGTCTCCCCTTACGACCAACTGCAGTGGGAACGGCGCACCGCCTCCATCACCGATACCAAGGGCAACACCATCTTTGAGCAGAAGGACGTGGAGGTTCCGGCGGACTGGTCAATGACGGCCACCAACATCGTGGCCTCGAAGTACCTGCACGGGAAGATCGATACGCCCGAACGTGAGACCGGGGTGCGGCAACTGGTGGGGCGCGTGGCGGAGACCATCCGCGACTGGGGTCTGGCCGGCGGCTACTTTGCCAGCGCCGAGGATGCAGCCGCGTTCCACGACGAGCTGGCGCACATGCTGCTCACCCAGAGGGTGGCCTTCAACTCGCCGGTGTGGTTCAATGTGGGCTGCGACCGCCTGGAGCCGGATGCGGAGGCCCAGAACTGGCACTGGGATCCCTCCACCGGCGGGGTGCGCTTCTCCGCTACCGGCTACCACAACCCGCAGTGCTCGGCCTGCTTTATCAACGCCGTCGAGGATTCGATGAGCGGCATCATGGACCTGGCCAGGACTGAGGCCCTGCTCTTCAAATTCGGTTCGGGCACGGGCACGAACTTCAGTTCCCTGCGTTCCAGCAAGGAATCCGTCTCGGGAGGCGGCACTGCCAGCGGTCCGCTCAGCTTCATGCGCGGCTTCGACGCCTTTGCCGGGGTCATCAAGTCCGGCGGCAAGACGCGCCGCGCGGCCAAGATGGCGATTCTGAACGTCGATCATCCCGACATCGTGGATTTCATCGAGTGCAAATCCAAGGAGGAGGCCAAGGCCTTTACGCTGATCAAGGCCGGTTACGACGGCTCCGGGCCGGATTCAGAGGCTTACTCGTCCATCTTCTTCCAGAATGCCAACAACTCCGTCCGCGTCAGCGACGAATTCATGCGCGCCTACGAGAGCGACGGAGAGTTCACCACCTATACGGTCAAGGGCCATGAGCCGGTGACGACCTACAAGGCGCGCGAGATCATGCGCAAGATCGCTTTGGCCACCTGGCTCTGCGGCGACCCCGGCATGCAGTTCGACGGCGTCATTAACCGCTGGCACACCTGCAAGAACACAGGGCGCATCAACGCCTCCAACCCCTGCTCGGAGTACATGTTCCTTGACAACTCGGCCTGCAACCTAGCCAGCTTCAACCTGCTCAAGTACGTGAACGCGGCGGGCGTCTTCGACATTGCCGCCTACCGGCACTCGATTTCGGTGGTGATAACGGCCATGGAGATCCTGGTGGATAACTCCGGCTACCCGACCGAATCCATCGCCCGCAACTCCCATGACTACCGGCCGCTGGGGCTGGGCTACGCCAACCTGGGCGCGATGCTGATGGCCTTCGGCCTCCCTTACGATTCGGCCGCCGGCCGCGATCTGGCAGCCAGTCTCACGGCCATCACCTGCGGCCAAGCCTATCTGCAGTCGGCCATCATTGCGGCCAACTGCGCGCCCCTCACCTCGGCCACGCCGCTCACCGCCAGCGTGGAACGCCAAGGCGGCGCCTGCCCCGGCTTCTACGTCAACCGCGAGCCTTTTCTGGATGTGATCAGGATGCACCGCGCCGAGGTGAACAACATCGGCAAGTCGCGCTTAAGCGGCGAGCCCTTCAGTGTGCCGCAACTCGACGACCTCATCGACGCCAGCCGCGAGTGCTGGGATATGGCCCTGCTGCAAGGCGAGCGTTACGGCTACCGCAACTCGCAGACCACGGTCCTCGCCCCCACCGGCACCATCGGCTTCATGATGGACTGCGATACCACCGGCATCGAGCCCGACCTGGCACTGGTGAAGTACAAGAAGCTGGTGGGCGGGGGGATGATCAAGATCGTCAACAACACCGTCCCGGCGGCGCTCTTCAAGCTGGGCTACTCCGGCGACCAGGTCAACGCCATTGTCAGCTACATCGACGCCACGGGCACCATCGAGGGCGCGCCCGGCATCAAGCCCGAGCACCTGGCCGTCTTCGATTGCAGCTTCAAGCCCGCCAAGGGCACCCGCTCTATCCACTACATGGGCCATATCAAGATGATGGCGGCGGCGCAGCCTTTCCTTTCCGGAGCCATCTCCAAAACCGTGAACCTGCCTCAAGAGGCCACTGTGGAAGAGGTTGCCGAGGCCTACGCCGCCAGTTGGCGCCTGGGCATCAAGGCCGTGGCCATCTACCGCGACGGCTCCAAGGGAACGCAGCCGCTGAATACCAGCATGGACGCCAAGAAAGAGCCTTCAGCTCTGGACGCTGCTGTCGGCCGCGTGCTGGCCCGCCTTGCCAAGGGGCAGCCTGCCCTGGAGGCCGACCTGAAGGCATTGGAGGCCAAAACCGGCGAGAGACTCGAGGTAAGCGCGAAGCAAGTCATCGCCGCCGCCGTTTCCTTCCAGCGCGCGCTGGACGAGATGGCCAAGGCCAGCGCCGCGCCGGCGATCGCTTCCGCCGCGGCCCTCGAGGCTGAGCAGGGCAAGGATTCGGTCCAGGATCCCAACGCGCCGCCCCGCGCCGTGCGCCACAGGCTCCCGGGCGAGCGCGCTTCCATCACCCACAAGTTCTCCATCGCCGGCCACGAGGGCTACATTACCGTCGGCCTCTACCCCACCGGGCAACCGGGTGAAATCTTTATCAAGATGGCCAAGGAGGGATCCACCGTCTCCGGCCTCATGGACTCCTTCGCCACTTCGATCTCTATCGCTCTGCAGCACGGAGTGCCGCTCAAGGTGCTGTGCGAGAAGTTCGCCCACACCCGCTTCGAGCCCTCCGGCTGGACTGGCAACCCGCATATCGGCTACGCCAAGAGCCTGATGGATTATATTTTCCGCTGGCTTTATCTGCGCTTTCTCTCCGGCACGCAGTTGACGCTCTTTGCCGGTCTGGCTCCGCAGGCGTCGCAACTGCCCGTCTCGCCTAGTTTGCTTCAGGAGAACGAGCCGGAGGAAGATGAGGCCTCGTCGCAGCGCCACGCGGCCAGGCAGGCCGAGGAGATGGCCAGGCGGCTGAATCAGGGCGGCGACGAGATGGGCAATCCGGGTTCCGGTTCAGGCGGCGCCTCGTCCACGAGCGGGATCGCGCCGGAGGCGCAGACCTGGCAATCGCAGGCCAGCACCGACCCGGACTCAGCTCATGGACCCAGCCTTCAGGACCGCGGCGTCTACCACGCCGCCGATGCCATGCGCGATCTCTATGTGATGGGGGACGCGCCCAGTTGCTCTACCTGCGGCGCCATTATGGTCCGCAACGGCAGTTGCTACCGCTGCATGAGCTGCGGCTCAACCAGCGGCTGCAGCTAGATGAAGAGTTGGCCGCGTGTGGGTTCTGTTTACTGCAATCCCATTGCTCAATTCACAGTTACCGTCAAGGCAGCTGACTGTTGAATTGTCCCGGCGGTTGCCGTTACCGTGACGATCGAGGTGACCGGAGAAGGCATTGTGCCTGCAAAGCCGCCGCAGCCGTTCAGCGCGGTCGGTAACAGAACGAATCCGGCGATGAAGAGCAAGGGATAGAATCTGCGGCGACTGCGGAATCCGATCGCGCAAAAAAGGAATGCCGCGGCGATAGCCGGTACCCACGGCTCGGTTCCCCGGCTGGCCGCCATATTCATATTGGCTGCAATGGTGAGAGTTGCCATTACGGGTACCCCACTAGTCGCGACGGACGAAGGGGAAAACGCGCACGACAACCCCGCGGGGAGTCCGTTGCATCCGAAGGATACAACCTGATTGAATCCATTGACTGGGTTAATGGTGGCCGTGGTTGTTGACGACTGTCCAGCCACCAATGAAAGTGCGGTGGATCCCAGCGAGATAGTGAAGGCAGCCGGAATGGTGTAGGAGGCCGTGACAACCTCACTATTGGTGTAGCCTGTCGCGGCTGCCATCGCCTCCAGCGTCTCTGTCGCGCTCACTGTGATTGGGCCGCTGTACACCGCGGAGGACGTCGTCGGCGTGGTTCCGTTGGTGGTGTAGTAGATGGTCGCGCCGGCTTGCGCGTCGCTGATGGTTACCGATTGCGGCGAGGTGTAGGTGCCGGGCGCGGGCGAGAACGCGGGTGCGGGCGCGAACGCGGGCGCGGGCAGCGTCGCAGCTATGGTATAAGCCGCAGACGCCACCGGGCTGTTGGTATAGCCCGTCTCCACCGCGATGGCCTCCAGCGTCTCCGTCGCG
>JBEKPA010000217.1:0-6420 GCA_049521195.1 Occallatibacter sp. | reverse complement strand
CAGAAGATCAAATTGTTCTATAGAAAGACCAGATTGCTCTTTCTTATTGCGGCAATTGCCTTCGTGTTACTGACGGGCAGATCGATCTGGACGGTCTTCAAGGTCCACGATGCCGCCCGCGAGCAAGCGGCCAAAGCCGGCGCTTCCGGCAAGGAGAGTGCGCCGAATGCGCCTGAGGCGCCGAAGAAGTCATTCCTGGAATCGGTGGAGCAGCAGTTGCAGAGATTGGCCCCGAGCAGCTCCGCGCCTCTAGCCGCGCCGCAAGCCGTCCAGCCCCCGCCGCAAGCTGCCCCGCCCGCGCCGCAGGCCGCGCAGCCCGCGTCCCAGGGTGCGGAAAGTTCCGAGGCAGAGAAGACTCGCGCCGCATACCGTTTGACTCTGCCAGCTCCCCGGAATCCGGATAGCCGCCCGCCGGAAAAGACTGGCGCTGCAACCCAAAAGGCCCCTGCCGCGCCCCGCCATGTACTGTTGCCCTATCTCACGGTCGGTTCCACCAAAGCCGAAGTGCTGGCGCAGGAGGGAACTCCGACCGCATCCTCTGAAGATAAGCTCGTCTACGGCAAGTCGGAGCTGTATCTCAAGGACGGCGTTGTGACCGGCTGGCGGATCGATCCTTCTTCCCCGATTCGAGTCAAGCTATGGCCTGAAGCTGCCGTCGACCCAGGCCTGGATTTCTTTTCATACGGCTCGTCGAAAGACTCCGTGTTGGTGGTTCAGGGAACCCCGACGGCGTTTACCGAAAACAAGTTTGAATACGGCGGCTCCGTCGTGTATTTCCAGAACAACCGGGTTTATAGCTGGAAGAACGACCCTGCGTCGATCCCGCTCCGGGCGCGATAGCCGCCGGCCTGCCGGGTCCGGCTTGTGGAAGCATCCGGCGGAAGTGTCCCTGCGTCTAATCGATATGGACTGGAGAAGAATGGCGCCGAATCGATGGGGATTGGCGATGCTGCTGGCAGCGGGGTGCGCGCTGGCGGCCGCCGGCCAAAGCAAGGACAGCTTTACGCCCATGCCGCTTGACTCGGGCTTCGGGCGGATGGACATCTCCGAGCCGGCGGTGAAGCCGGAGGAGATCATCCGCCAGTTCGCCGCCAAGGAGAGCGAGTTCCAGCAGGCGCTGAACCATTACACCTATCGCCGCGTGGCCCGCGTGGAGACCATCGATGACGACAACAAGGTGGATGGCGAGTACTACCAGGTGGACGACGTGATCTTCGACCCTTCGGGCAATCGCACCGAGAAGGTGGTCTACGCGCCGGAGAACTCATTGCAGCGGGTGATGATGACGCCATCGGACATGCAGGACATCCAGCGCGGTTACCCGTTCGTGCTGACCGCCGAGGAGATCGGCCAGTACGACGTGAAGTACGTCGGCCGGCAAAAGGTGGACGAGGTGGACTGTTACGTCTTCGACGTGGGCCCCAAGGTCATCGAGAAGAAGCATCGCTACCTGCTGGGCCGCATCTGGGTGGACGCGACCGACCTGCAGATCGTGGTAACCAACGGCAGAATGGTTCCCGACGACACGCGCAAGGGGAACGAGGATCTGCATCCGCCCTTCATGACCTGGCGGCAGCAGGTGGACGGCCACTACTGGTTCCCCGTCTACACCATGGGCGAGGGAATTCTGCACTTCAGCGGAGGCCCCGGCTACATGGCCCAGGACGTACACATCCGCGACACCATCAAGTACACCGACTACAAACAGTTCGGCTCGACGACCAAGATCATCTATGAGGGGCAGGAGGTTGCGCAGCCTCAGAACCAGCCGCCCGCCCCGCCGAAAAAGTAAAGAGTAGGGCGCTGGCTACAACTGAACGCTGCCACTCAATACAACGTCATGCTGCCGGCAGGGTGACTCGGACACGCCCCTTGCCGCCGTCTGTTCCATTCGAATCCCGCCCCGCCGTGTCTACCGAGTGGTAACTTCCGAGTTGGCGACAATCCAGGCGGAACCTCCGCTTTCTGGAGTTTCGACAGGGCACGTTGCTTAACTTGAACGGGGCACGCGCCAGCAGTTGTCATTCTCCATCCGCATCGAAGCGTCTTCCAAAGGAGAAGACCGAACCACTGGAGAAAAGTCAGCGTCACAATCAACGCAGGCGGCCTCGCAAAGTCGTCAACGACGGGAACCCGGCCGTACGAGCTTTGCATCCTTCGAACCTGCCCAGTGCGCAACCGTCCGGATTACTTACGGCCGGATCAGAATTCGACAAATCGTCCAGGAATTGTTTCCACTTCCGCCCTTAGCTGGGGTCTCCGGGACGGACCAGCGTTGGCTTTACGTCCAGCATCTCGCGCATGACGGTACTCAAAACTGCAACTTCCTATTTCGCCTGCGCCAGCCCCGCAACAACTGCCTCGATTTTATCGAGTATCTGGTTCCAGCCCTCCAATTGACCGCTATCTTTTGCGCTCTCCATGGTTTCATTTCCAATCAAGGTGAGCTTCGTCTGGCCGTCTCCAAAATCCTCAAAGAGAATCACATCGTGCGCCTCGTCCATGACCTCATGTTTTATCCCATATTGCGCAGCCTCAACCTTGTTTCCCTCCGCGTCAGCAAAGTACATCGAGTAAACAATCTTCTCGTGTACAACAATCTCGAAGTACTCGCCGCCAGTCCACAACTCCTGCCCATCCGGCGCTCTCATGCAAAAAAGAAATTCTCCGCCCACGCGAAAATCCATCTTGCAAACAGGCGCGGTAAAACCCTTCGGCCCCCACCACTGCGCCACATACTTCGGGTCAGTCCACGCCTCCCAAATCAACTCGCGTGGGGCATCAAAAACTCTTGTCACAACCAACCGTTCTGTCTCATTTACCGTGTTTTTTGTCATCTCTGACCTCCGTTTTTTTCATTTCATTCAGAACCACATCCAGCTTGTCGAAACTCTCTTCCCAGAATCGGCGATAATGGTGCGCCCAGTCGCTCACTGTCTTTATCGCTTCCGGCCTCAGCGTACACACACTCTCCCGTCCACGCTTCGTCTTAATCACAATCCGTGCCCGCACCAGGTAGGCAATGTGCTTTGAAATCATCTGCTGCGACAGTGCAAAAGGTTTCGTCAGTCCATGCACCGATGCAGGTCCGTGTGTGAGTCGCTCGATCATCGTCCGCCGCGTCGGATCAGATAAAGCCGCAAATGTTGTACCCAATCTATCCACAACCAAATGGTAGTGGCTTTTCTGCCAATGTCAAGTGTGAATTCTGCAATCCGCAGCCCATGCAGAAGCGCGAGTCAGCAGCGTTGTGGCGCTGGCATCAGGGCCGGGGGACTTTGGATTGCCTCTGGAACGTGTTCTGGATGTATGACTTGCAGACCGGCAGTTCCTGGTTGATCAACGTTCCAACACGCCTTAGGCGCCCTATTCGCTACTCCCAACCCCCTCAATAAAATAGGTACTTGCGCCACCGGTCGTCTGCCCGCCCCAACATGCGCATGATCTGGCGGCTGGTGTGCAGCGAGAAGGGGCGAGGCTCGCGCAGCAGAATCATGTCGTCGATCTCGTGCAACATGCGGTTGCCCTTGTGGCGGTTGCAGTCGTGGCAGCAGGCGACAAGGTTCTCCCAGGTGGAGTTGCCGCCGCGGGAGCGGGGCACGACGTGGTCCAGCGTGAGGTCGGCGGAGGGCATCGTCTCGCCGCAGTACTGGCAGGTGTTGCGGTCGCGGAGCAGGATGTTCTTGCGCGACAGGGCGCGGGTCTGGTAAGGGATGCGGCGGTACTCCAGCAGCCGGATGACCGAGGGCATGGCGATGCGGCTGCGCTGGGCATGAAGGGTGAGGCCATGCTCCTCCTCGGTGCGCGCAATGCCCTTGAGCACCAGCACCAGGGCGCGCCGCGCTCCGCAGATGTTGATGGGCTCATAGGAGGCGTTGAGCACCAGCACGGGCATCTGCAACAGATGGATGGGCTGCACGGCGTACTGACCTGCGGCGTGGTCGCCGGCCAGTGCCGCGGCCTTGGCGATGGACTTCTGCTTGCGTGCATGAATCATGGCTTTTCCCAGCGACATCTCTTTTCCCCTCGTCAAAAAGATGGTTGGTCTTGCGATGAATAAATGCTTGCCGTCTGCACGGTCGCGGCAGGCGAGTTCACGGATGCATCCGGGTCTTCTGCGTCCTCGTAGAAGGCAAAAGCGCCGCGGCCGAATTCGCTCCTGCGGCGCGCCCTGGCCAGCGTGGCCACCCACACGGTGGCTGCGCCAGCCCGGAGCAGCGCCAGCGCGGCGGCGCGGGCGGTTGCGCCGGAGGTGAGAATGTCGTCGATGAGCAGAATGTGCTTTGAATCGACAGCGACTGGCTCGGAAACCGAGAAGGCGGCGCGCACATTCAAACCCCGCTGGCGGAGAGTGAGGCCGGCCTGGCTTTCGGTGGCGCGCAGGCGCATCAGCGTGCTCGGTGCCAGCGTGAGCCGCCACTCCGGGTGGGACTTGCGCAACGATTCAAGGGCGTGGACGGCCAGTGAGCGGGCCTGGTTGAAGCCGCGTTCATTGTACTTGGTCCGGTGCAGCGGCACGGGAATCACCAGCATCTCGGCCGGCGCCTCGGCTGCCAGTTGGGCTATTGCCTCAGCCAGCATTCGGCCCAGCCCGCGGGCCGCCGGTTGAAGCCGGTCATACTTGAGCGCGTGGATAGCCTCCTTCATGCGGCCCTGGTACACTCCGAAGGCCACCGCTCGCACAAAAGGAGGCGGCGCAAGCCGGCAGGCCCGGCAAAGCGCGGCCGGCGTTGAACTGGATGCCGGCGCGGCCAGGGCATCGCCGCAGCGCGCGCACGTGGGGCCGCTCTGGACGGGAAACTCGGTCCAGCACACATCGCAAATTGGCACGGAGGAGAGCCGCGGCAAAGGGGAGCCGCAGAGAGCGCAGAAGGCGGGAAGAAGGGCGCAACCCAAGGCGTCCATGGGACTTCGGAGCACACGGGCCACTGCGCGCCAGCGGGAAGTCTCCGATGGCGGAACGTCGAACGTCACTGAACCGGAGTCCCTGCGGAAGACGCACCTCACTTGGGGTCAACGCGGCTGATCGCGCGCCGCCTTGCCGACAGTATACCCGGACCCGGCGGGAGATTCCAGGGGATTTGAGAATGACAGTTGCCAGTTTTCACTGGTCAACGGTCAGAAGTGCGCATCCGCTTTAAACCCTCCGCCGGCTTGATTCTTGTGCGGACTAAATCGGATTGCGATCCTCCGCGACCAGAACGCGGGGGCTGCGCAGCCCCGCCTCATTTCTCTTGAGGGCCGCGCGGTGCTCGCTTCTGGCGCTCGGTCCAGCCTGTCTTTATCTTTTCGTAAGTGGCCTGCATCTCGTCCAATTCCAGATCGCTTAGCCTCTCGATATCGATCAATTGATTCCGGGCGCTATCCATGGCGCGAATCAATTCATTGAGCTTCAGATTGATGGCTCGCGAATCGCGATTCTGGGTGCTTTGGATCAGGAAAACCATCAGAAACGTCGCAATGCCCGTTCCCGTGCCGATGATTTGCGCCCATGTCTGGGAGAAATGAAATACGGGTCCAGTAGCGGCCCACACCGCAACCACCAGACCCGCGCCCGCAAACGCCCACGTGGAACCCAGCCAGCCGCTGGCCACCGCCGCGAAGCGGCCGAAGTGGTCGTGAACGGTCCGGTCTTTGACCGCGACTGGGAGCGCTGGCGTCTCGGATGTTGGTTTAGCCATTCGTCTTGCCTCCGTGGCTTCGCTGTTCGTTGAGCATACGCCCGCGCCGCCGAGCCGGTCTGTCGCAAATGGAGCAGACGAACCGCACTCAACGGCCCTAGCGGCGATTGCGATACACTTCAAGTTTTGGAGGAGTCCCGCTTGCCGCACCCGTCTAAACTGTTCGCCGTTCTCGCCGCCTTTGCGCTCCTTGCGCCGCATCTAGCCTGGTCGCAGGCGAGCCAGCAATCCGAGCAGCCGGGCGGGACGCAGCCATTTCAGGGTGGCATGGCCCATGGCGGTCCTCACCAGGCGGAGTTCGACAGCCAGCACCGCCCTGTCACCGCGGGCGGATTTGTCAAGACCGGCCCCATAATCTTCCAGGATGTTGCCCAGGCGGCGGGCCTCACAAGCTGGCATCACAAGGCGGGCACCCCGGAGAAGCGCCTCATTCTGGAGGCCAAAGGCCCGGGCGTTTGCCTCCTGGACTACGACAACGACGGCTGGCTGGACATTTATCTCGTGAACGGCTCGACCTACGAAGCGCTCGATGGCAAGGCCGAACCGCCGCACGCGGCCTTGTTCCATAACAATCACGATGGAACCTTCACCGACGTGACCAAGACAGCCGGCGTAGCCAACGACCGCTGGGGATATGGGTGCGCGGTTGGCGATTACGACAACGACGGCTGGCCGGATCTCTATGTGACCAATTACGGAAAGAACCGCCTTTACCACAACAACCATGACGGAACCTTTA
>JBEKPA010000216.1:0-6483 GCA_049521195.1 Occallatibacter sp. | reverse complement strand
CTGTTTGGGATGAAAATCCACGGAGACGCCGAGCCGTTCGAGCAGACCAACCACCGCCCTGCCCGTCTCTGGAAAGAGGGTGTCGTTATAGCAGGTGATGAACAGCGATGCGCGCATCGGCCACTCAAACAGGACAACGATTCAAAGGTCGTATGGTATTCGATAGAAACACGATTTGTCTATTGCATTTAAGTTCTTTTGAGGGGTTGGCGCATCTAAGCTCTTTGGGCGCTGCAATTTCCGTTGCATTGGCCCTGGAGAACCGGACCCGGAACCAGCCGGAACCCAGGTCGATGCTTTAGAATGAGCCGGTTCTACATTCTGCGGGCCACCGGCAAAAAGCCGTTTTGCCGTCGACCAGGCAAGTTCTTGCGCAGGTCAACTTTGCCCCTTGGTATGCGTCTAACCACAATGCCCGCTCTGCCGGCCGCATCGGCGGGCGTTCGGGTCTCCGATAGTTCTTCGATGCGGTTGCAAGTTTTCTTTTGCCGCGGTCAAGGGATGCGCGGCCAAGAACCGAAGTGGGAGTTTTCCCCAATCCCCAATATTGGTGAATCAGTGTATTTTGATCTGAACCGCAACTTTTCGCGTGCTCGGGGGTCTTCCCCGAAGGAAGGGTCCAGGAAAACACTATGCGTATGATGCGTTCGCTCCCCCTTTGTGCTTTTGCCAGCGTGCTGCTCTGCGGAACGGCGGCGATGGCCCAGCAATTCGCACCCAGCGTTCGGATCGTCGACAAGATCGACGAAAGCCGGCTGGTGACGCTCAAGGGCAACACACACCCGGCGGCCAACGCCCGGAACGACCTTGGCCGGGTCAGCCCCGACCTGCCCATGACCGACCTGATCCTGGTGCTGAGCCGCAGCCCTGAGCAGCAGGCGGCCTTCGAGAAGTTTGTGACCAGCCAGTACGACCCCAACTCGCCCGACTTTCATCAGTGGCTCACTCCCGAGCAGGTGGGCGAGAACTTCGGCCCCTCGCAAACCGATATTGCGACCGTCTCCAACTGGCTGACCGGGCATGGATTTACCGTTGCCGAAGTGACCAAGGATCGCATGTCGATCCGCTTCAGCGGCACGGCCTCTCAGGTTGAGAATGCCTTCCACACCGAGATTCACAATCTGAGCGTGAAGGGCGTGGCGCATATCGGCAACATGAGCGACCCGCAGATTCCGGCCGCGCTGGCGCCGGCGGTAGTGGGCGTCAAGGCCCTGCACAACTTCTTCCCGCGGCCGGCGCACCACATGGGCAGCGTGGTGCAGCGGGACTCTTCCTCTGGAAAATGGATGCGCCTTGCGAGCAGCACGGCAGCCTCTGGCGGGAGCGGAGCGGCTTCGGACCTGACGGCGAACGTGGCGGCGAGGACACGGCCGCAGTTCGGCATCAACGCCAGTGACGAGGGGTATCCGTATCTGGTTGAGGATGTGGGGCCCTACGACTTTGCCACCATGTATAACATCGTTCCGCTTTGGAATGCGAGCGCGCCGATCGACGGGACGGGGCAGAAGATCGCCATCGCGGGAACCAGCGACATCGATGTTGGGCAGACCGGGGAAACCGGGGCCAACGGCAACAACGACGTAGCCACCTTTCGCAACTTCTTTGGCTTGCCTACCAGCAATCCGGCTAATGCTCCGATGCGCGTCTCCGGTAACAGCCAGGCTCTCACGGTATGCACAGACACAACTGGGACGCAACTCTGCGGCATCGACGACCTGATCGAGAATTCGCTGGATGTGGAGTGGTCGGGGTCGGTCGCCAAGAACGCGCAGATCGTACTGGTGGCTTCCTATGTACCCCCAACTAACTCGACGGACGATGGCCTTTATGATTCAGAGAGTTATATCGTCAACCACGTCGCCGACGCATCCTCTCCGGTTTTTGGCGCTCACGTCATGAACGTCAGCTATGGCGAGTGCGAACTGGGCAACGGCACGGCCGGCAATGTGATGTACTACAACCTCTGGCAACAGGCGGTAGCCGAGGGGATCGCGACCATCGTAGCGGCGGGCGACTCGGGCTCTGCAAGTTGCGATGATGGGGCCTATGTCGCCGAGGAAGGGCTGACCGTGAGCGGGCTGGCCTCCACTCCGTACAACACCGCGGTGGGAGGGACAGATCTGAACTGGTGCTCCCCGGACATTGCGGCGGGTTTTTCAACGTCCGAACCCGAGTGTCTCGCCTCGCCATACTGGAATGCGACGAACAACTCGACGACTGGAGCGAGCGTGAATGCCTCGGGACTCGGCAAGGGGTACGTGCCCGAGGTTCCCTGGAACGAAAGTTGCGCCAATCCGCTCACTTTGAAACTGGTGCAGGATTCAGCCAGTGCCATCTTTGGGATTTCGGCCTCGCAGGTGGCGAACCTGGAGCAGGCCTGCAACTTCATTTACCAATACAGCTACTACGAAAATCCTTACGGTTTCGGCCTTGGATATTATTACCCTTACCTCGAGGGTCTCGTGGATGTTGTGGGCGGAAGCGGAGGGGCGAGCAACTGCGTTGACAATAATACCTCCTCCAGCATTACGAATACGACTCTGGGGGCGTGCACCCCAGCTGGCAACACTGGCTCTACCACCAACCCCGATACTGGAGTCGCGCAGGGCTCGATTAACCTTTCCAGCAACGGCTGGATCAAGCCGAGCTGGCAACAATCTTCAGTTAATAGCATTCTCGGACTGCCCAGCGATGGCGTCCGCGATCTTCCCGACGTGAGCTTTTTCGCCTCCGACGGCTATGTTTCGAGCAGCGCTTACCTGATCTGCGTTTCCCAAGAAGGGACTTGCAGCTATGACAGCAAGCAGGAGCCGTTTGCGCAGGAGGTGGGAGGAACGTCGGTGGCGACGCCGGCGATGGCCGGCGTGATGGCGCTGGTCAATCAGAAGACCGGGGCGGCGCAGGGCTTCGCCAATCCTGTGCTCTATTCGCTGGCCGCCAAGCAGAGCCAATCGGGCTACGGAAGCTGCAGCGCCGAGACGGTCACCACCGCGAGCAGCTGCTACTTCAACGACATCGATTCGGGCACGATAGCCCAGCCCTGCGATGCAACCAACGCGACGCCCAACTGCACGGCGACTTCCTCCACCTTTGGGCAAGCTGATTTAATTGGCATCCTGCCGGACTACAATGCGGCTGCGGGCTACGATCAGGCCACTGGGCTGGGATCGCTGAATGTGGCCAATGTAGTGAATGCGTGGCCGCCGACGGTGGGTACCGGGGCGGCAACGGTTACGGTTACGCCGGCCCAGCCCAGCATCAACTCGACCAACACGCTGGACGTAACGGTGACGGTGGCCAGTTCACCCGCCGGGGGAGTACCACCTACTGGAACATTGACGCTGAAGGCCTCGGGATCGACTTACTCCGGATCGGCAACGCTCTCGAACGGCAGCGCGATGTTTACGATTCCAGCAAACAGCCTGCCTGGCTCCGCAACCGGCATGGCGGACACCTTGACCGCCAGTTACGCAGGGGATGGGGTCTATGCGGCGGTGCCCTCCAGCACGGCTACGGTGACGGTTACTACAGTTGCCCTTTTGACGCCCACAATTACCGTGACTCCGGCATCTACGACACTGAACTCGGATGCAAGCTTGAACGTGACTGTGGCAGTGGGCGGTACGAGCATTACTCCGACCGGAACGGTGAAGCTGTCGGGCGGAGGCATCAGCACCACCTCGCCTTTGTCAGGACAGCTGGTAAGCGGCAGCTATCAGTTCACGATTCCAGCCAACACGCTGAACTCCGGTTCTGACACCCTGACGGCAATGTACAGCGGCGACAGCAATTACGCGTCGGGGAGCAACACCACAACGGTGACGGTGACGGAGTCTACTTTCAGCCTGAGCCAGAGTGCGATTGTCATCAGTCCCACCACCAGCATCACGCCGGGATCAAGCGCCACGGCGACCGTCACCGTGAACTCGACGGGCGGGTACTCAGGGACGGTGACGCTGACCTGCCAACTGCAAAGCACCACGGCCAGCGGCGGGGATGGGGCTGCCTGTACCGGTGGAGGCGCGCCGGGGGTGACGCTAACCGGCGGCACGTCGAGCGGGACCGTGGTCTTCACGGTGACCACAATCGCGCCCGTGGCAGAGTTGGCGTATCCGAAGCTGCCCGGCAAGGGCTGGATGGGCGCGGGCGGCGGAGCGGCACTGGCATTCCTGGTGTTCCTGGGGATTCCGGCGCGACGGCGTAGCTGGCGGTCGATGCTGGGCGTGTTGATGCTAATGGCAGCGCTGGGCAGCCTTGCTGGTTGTGGTGGCGGAGGAAGCAGCGGTGGTGGTGGAGGCGGTGGTGGGGGCGGAGGCGGTACGGGCGATCCAGGGACGACCGCCGGTACCTACACCTTCCTGATTCAGGCGACCGGAACCCCATCTGTTACGCCGGCCGTATCAACCACTTTTACGGTGACGGTGAACTGATTCGCGCAAACAAGCGCGGCGCGCTGGCCCTTCCTTTGGGAAGGGCCAACGCGTTTTTGGGGGCTGGGCGGGGAAGCCGGCTTGGCGAAGATTACTTGGAGAGCTTGTCGAGGTCGAGGTTGAGGAGGAGAACGTTGACGCGGGGTTCGCCGAGGATACCTAGCTGGCGGCCGGCGATACGCTGCTCGATGAGCTGGCGAATGCGGTCTTCGGCGATGCCGCGGGCCTTGGCGACGCGCGGCGCCTGGAAGTAGGCGGCGTCGGGGGTGATATCGGGATCGAGGCCGGAACCGGACGCCGTGACCAGATCGATGGGCACGGGCTTGCCGGGGTTCTCGGCGGAGAGCTTGTCGATGGAGCCCTGAATGCGGTCTACAAGAGTCTTGCTGGATTGGGCCAGGTTCGATCCGCCGGATGCAGTGGCGTCGTAGCCGTTGCCGGCGGCCGAGGGACGGGGATGGAAGTACTTGTCCGAGGTGAAGCTCTGGGCCAGCAGTTCCGAACCGATGACGGTACCGTCCTGGAGTTGAATCAGGCTTCCGGCGGCTTTGTGGGGGAAGATCACGGCGGCGATGCCGGTGACGACGAGCGGATAGCCGATGCCCAACAGGACCGCTGTAACGAGGGTGAAGCGAATCGAGGTCTTCCAGACGGAATGCACTGTGGTTCTCCCTGAGGGGTCAAGCCCCTCGTATTACGCAAGATGCACGGCTACCAGGAACAGGTCGATGGCCTTGATGCCGATGAAGGGCAAAATGATGCCGCCCACGCCGTAGATCAGCAGGTTGTTGCGCAGCAGGATGTCGGCGGCCTTGGGCTCGTACTTGACGCCCTTCAGAGCCAGTGGAATGAGGGCCACGATGATGAGCGCGTTGAAGATGACCGCCGAGAGGATGGCCGACTGCGGCGAGTGCAGGAACATGATGTTGAGCGCGTTCAGCACCGGGAAGACTCCGGCGAACATGGCCGGGATGATGGCGAAGTACTTGGCCACGTCGTTGGCGATGGAGAAGGTGGTCAGCGCGCCGCGCGTCATCAGGAGCTGCTTGCCGATCTCGACGATCTCGATCAGCTTGGTGGGATTGGAGTCCAGATCGACCATGTTGCCGGCTTCTTTGGCGGCCTGCGTGCCGGAGTTCATGGCTACGCCCACGTCGGCCTGGGCCAGGGCGGGAGCGTCGTTGGTGCCGTCGCCGGTCATGGCCACCAGCTTGCCTTTGCCCTGCTCGCGCCTGATCAGGTCCATCTTGTCCTTGGGCTTGGCCTCGGCCAAAAAGTCGTCAACGCCGGCCTCGCGGGCGATCACGGCGGCGGTCAGAGGGTTGTCGCCGGTAATCATGATGGTGCGGATGCCCATGGCGCGCAGGCGCGCAAGACGCTCCTTGAGGCCGCCCTTGACGATGTCCTTAAGGTAGATGACGCCCAGCGCGGCGGCGTTTTCCGCCACCACCAGCGGGGTTCCGCCTGCGCGGGCAATCTCTTCCACCTGTTCGCGGACCTTCTGGGGCAACTGTGCTCCCTGCTCCTCGAGGAAGCGGGCGATGGCGTCCACGGAGCCTTTGCGGATGCGGGTGCCGGGCAGGTTGACGCCGCTCATGCGGGTCTGGGCGGTGAAGGGAACGAACTCGGCGTGAATGCCGGCCAGGTCGCGGCCGCGCAGGTTGTACTTCTCCTTGGCCAGGACGACGATGGAGCGGCCCTCGGGGGTTTCGTCGGAGAGCGAGGCAAGCTGCGCCGCGTTGGCCATGCGCTCCTGGCTGACGTCGGGGGCGGGATAGAACTCGGTGGCCTGGCGGTTGCCCAGGGTGATGGTGCCGGTCTTGTCGAGGAGGAGCACGTCCACGTCACCCGCGGCCTCCACCGCGCGGCCCGACATGGCCAGCACGTTCTTCTGGAGGAGGCGGTCGATGCCCGCGATCCCGATGGCCGAGAGCAGCGCGCCGATGGTGGTGGGGATGAGGCAGACCAGCAGCGCGATCAGCACCACGACCGACACCGATGCTCCGGCGAAGAGCGCAAAGGGCTGGAGGGTGACGACGGCGATGATGAAGAT
>JBEKPA010000215.1:0-6510 GCA_049521195.1 Occallatibacter sp. | reverse complement strand
GTATTGTGATTTGCCCAGCTTGGCATTGGAGCCAAGTGCGTCCACTCGTCCGCCAACTACAATCGTCGGGTCCAGTCCGCCGGCCGCCAGCACCGCGGCCACCATCGTGGTCGTCGTCGTCTTGCCGTGCATCCCGGCGATGGCGATGCCGTACTTCAGCCTCATCAGTTCGGCCAGCATTTCCGCCCGCTGAATCACAGGTATCTTGCGCGTCCGCGCCTCCAGCACCTCAGGATTGTCCGTATGAACGGCGGAGCTGGTAACCACGACCGTAGCTCCGGCAATGTTCTTTGCCGCATGGCCCTCGTATATAGTCGCGCCCATCCCGGCCAGGCGGTCTGTCAAAGGCCCTCGGCGCAAATCGGAGCCCGAGACCTCCATGCCCAGGTTGAGCAGTATTTCCGCAATGCCGCTCATGCCGATGCCGCCGATGCCGATGAAGTGCGCGTGCTGGGAGGTGGCAAACATGATGGGCAGAGCTTTACTTTAACACTCGCTCCGGCAGCAACGGGCGGCAAGTGCTCGGCTTTGCTCAGCTCCGCGCGGGCGGCTTGAGGCCCAGTTCGCGCATGGCGATCTGGAGGTCGGCCCAGGCTTCCTTTTTCTGGCGCGGGTCGCGGAGCAGATAGGCCGGATGGTAGGTGACGATGAGCCGGGCGCCGCGGAAGGAATGCACCCGGCCGCGAAGGCCGGCGAGGGGCTGGCGCTGGCCAAGCAGATAGGTGGCCGCGGTGGCTCCCAGAGCGACCAGCACCTCGGGGCGCACGACGTCGATCTGGCGGAAGAGGAACGGGGAGCAGGTATTGGCCTCGCCGGGCTCGGGAGTGCGATTGCCCGGCGGGCGGCACTTGACCACGTTGGCGATGTAAACCTCATCCCGTTTGAAGCCCATAGCGGCGATCATGTTGTTAAGCAACTGGCCGGCTTTGCCGACGAAGGGCAGCCCCTGCGCATCCTCGTCGGCGCCCGGACCCTCGCCCACAAACATCAGGCGGGCGGCGGGCGAGCCGTCGCCGAAGACCAGCTTGGTGCGGCCGGAGTGCAGGGCGCAGCGGGTGCAGTCGCCGATCTCGTCGCGAATGATCTGGAGGGCCGCGGCGCGCTCGACGGCCTGGACCGCTGCGACGACTTGCGGAGGGACGGGAGAAGCTTTTCGTGCGGAAATCGGTTGATCCTCCTGGGAACGGGCTGGTTGGGAAGGCGACTCCCAGGTCTCAGAATCGGGACCTGGGGCACCCGGCAATTGAGATTCGAGGTCTCCCACCCTTTCCGCGGAAAGAAGCGGAAAGGATGGGGCACCCGGCATTTGAGTCTCATCCGGCTCGGCTGCCAATTGAGCGAGCAGCGCCGGATCCACCGGGCGGCGATAGAACTCGGTGAGGCCGAGATCGCGGTAGAAGCGGACGCGCGCCAGCAGGGCTTCGCGGGTTGCGGGGTCAAGCAGTCGCGCCAATTCTCTTACTCCACAATCAGACGCCCGGTTGCAGGCGGGCGGTCGGCGGGCTGAGCACTTTGGCTCAGCACCTGGTCCTGCCTCGATTTCGCATCCACATGCTCATCGAATTCCAGCAGCAGCGACTGCGGGCGGCGGAGGGTGAGAATCTCGTCCAGGATGCGGTCGGCGAGCTTGCGCTTGGGCATCTCCGGCAGCTCGATGGCCGTGGTCAGCGTGAGGAAGGCAGCGGCGTTCAGGTCCGCGTCAATGCCCGCGCCATCGCCTGAAACATCGTTCACGACGATGGCGTCCGCGCCTTTGCTGAGCAGCTTGGCGCGACCGTTTTCCATGCGGTTCTCGGTCTCGGCGGCAAAGCCCACGATGAGCTGGCCGGGACGGCGGCGGCGCACGACCTCGGCCAGAATGTCTTCCGTCGGCTCCAGTTCGAGCGTCATGGAGCCGGTGCGCTTCAGCTTCTGTTCTGAGACGCTGACGGGCTTGTAGTCGGCGACGGCGGCGGCTTTGATGATAAGAGTGGATTCCTCCATGCGCGAAAGCACGGAGTGCCTCATCTGGTCCGCGGTGACGACCTTGATTAGCTCGCAATGCGCGGGCGGATGAAGCGCCGACGGCCCGCTGATGAGAATCACCTTCGCGCCGCGGCTCTCGGCGGCCTCGGCCAGCGCGTAGCCCATCTTGCCGCTGGAGCGGTTGCCCAGAAAGCGCACCGGGTCCAGCGCCTCGCGCGTGCCGCCGGCAGTCACCAGCACGACTTCGCCGGCCAGGTCGTGGCGGCGGCCCAGAGCGGCGAGCACGGCGTCGGCAATCGCCGCGGGCTCGGCCATGCGTCCCGTGCCCACCATGCCGCAGGCCAGGTCGCCGGTGCCCGGCTCGACCACGCGCACGCCCAGCTGGCGAAGGATCTCCAGATTGGCTTGCGTGGCCGGATGCTCCCACATATTCACGTTCATCGCGGGAGCCACCAGGACCGGCGCGGTGGTGGCCAGATACAGCGTGGTGAGGAAATCGTCGGCGATGCCGTGAGCGAATTTGGCCAGGATGTTGGCGGTGGCCGGGGCGACGACCAGCGCATCGGCCCATTGCGCCTCGCCGATGTGCTCGATGCCGTTCTGGGCGGGGCCGGCTTCGGGGCCGGCATCGCCCGAATCCCATTCGTCCCAAAGGCTGGTGACGACCTTGTGGCCCGTGAGCGCGGCAAAGGTGAGCGGCTGGACGAACTTGCCGGCCGCCGCGGTCATGACCACGTGGACTTCAAGAGCTTGGCGCTGCAAGGCGCGCACCAACTCCGCCGCCTTGTAGGCGGCAATTCCGCCGGAGACGCCCACGGTGACTCTCATGGTTCGATTGTAGCGGGTTTCGATTGTGGAAGGCGCGGCGCGAGAAGGGAGAAACTCGGAGCGATTGCGCGGCCCTGGAGTGGGCTAGACGATCTTTGCGTCGTGAGTCAGATCGCCGCCGAAGTAGTGGGCGCCGCTGGGCGTGCGGACTCTTCCGGATTTGCCGGGTGATTCCCGCCTCTGCAACCTCTCAGACAGCGATGCTTCGAAGGTCGTATGGGCAAGAGAGATGAGAGATGCCTATAATCTAAAGCTGGTGCGCTCTTACCGCGGTGGCAAGGTTTGGCTGGTTGAGCCGGAAGTGCGTCCGGCGACGGTATCTCAGTACCCCATGTCAACCCGGTTAGCCGGCGATTCACGGTGACTCAACTGCCGATAGCAGGCACGAAAGAAGAATGTTTCAGGAGCTGAAACCATGATCGACGGCAAGCGAATTGCGGTTGTCATGCCGGCCTACAACGCCGAGAAGACCTTGGAAAGGACGGTGCGGGAATTATCCAGCGTTGTCGACATCAAGATTCTTGTCGATGACTCCAGCAAGGACCGGACCGCGCTTCTATCCAGGAATCTGGGCGTGCAGACCTTTGTTCACGACACCAATTACGGTTATGGCCGAAACCAGCAGACCTGCTACCGCGAAGCTCTCGCCGCCGGCGCCGACATCGTCGTTATGGTCCATCCCGACTACCAGTACACGCCGTCCCTCGTTCCGGCCATGGCGGGCATGGTCGCCAGCGGCGTCTATGACATGGTTCTCGGCTCGCGCATTCTGGGAGCGGGAGCCTTGAAAGGCGGAATGCCATTCTATAAGTACGTCGCCAATCGCCTCCTCACCGCATTCCAAAACCTCTTTCTCGGCGTCAAGCTTTCCGAGTACCATACCGGATTCCGCGCCTTCTCACGGCAATTGCTCGAGACTCTTCCCCTGCTCGAAAACTCCGACGACTTCGTCTTCGACAACCAGATGATCGCCCAAGCCGTGATGTTCGGCTTTCAGATCGGAGAGGTCTCTTGCCCCACGAAGTACTTTAAGGAAGCCTCTTCCATCAACTTCAGGCGCAGCGTGCAGTACGGATTCGGAGTGCTCGCCACCACCTTCCGCTTCCTAGCCCACAAGGCGGGAATCATCCATTCTCCGGCCTTCACCTCAACCGGCAGAAAAATAACTCAGCAGTATTACTCCCACGTCGAGAAGGGCTCGTAACTTCATGCACCGCTCGCGCGCCAGATTCGAGAAGCGGTCCGCGCAAGGGAGATTCCGGCTGAACTGTGAGGACAAGAATGCCTGTTTTGCCAAAGCATAGCGATTCGAACACCCGCAAACGTGCGATCCCAAGCTTTTATTTGCGCTGGTGTTTCGGTTTTTTTGTGGTCTCCGGATTTTGCGGCTTGGTCTACGAGGTGGTTTGGCTTCGACTCGCCATGGCCAGCTTCGGCGTTACCACGGCCCTTGTTTCCATAGTAATTTCGATGTTCATGGCAGGTCTGGGCCTGGGCTCGTGGGGTGCGGGAGTATTGACGCGCCGAGTTATGGCCGCTGATGGGCCGCGGGCGCTGCGTCTTTATTCCATTGCGGAATTGCTGGTCGGAATCTCGTCACTGGCGGTTCCCCTCGAGTTGAAGCTCGGACGTCTGCTATTGCAGCAGATGGGGAGCTTTGGAGCATGGCAAACCTCGCGCTACTACTTCTTAGCCGGTATTTGGGTCGCAATCACGCTTGTACCTTGGTGTACCTGCATGGGATCGACGTTTCCGCTGCTGATGGCGGTCATTCGACAAGCCGCCCGATCTACCTCAGAACGTTCTTTCAGCTACTTGTACATTGCCAACGTTCTTGGCGCATTTCTTGGCACCATCGTTTCTGCCTTCGTATTAATTGAGTTGCTTGGATTTCAGGGAACGCTTTATGTCGCGGGCAGTCTGAATGCAATCTTGGCGCTGCTAGCCTTCGCGATAAGCTTTTCCTTGGTCTCATCCCCCTCGATTGAAATGTCGAACTCTAGACAAGCCACGCGGACGAGGCTGTATGGACTTCCTCTGCGCGCCATTCTGTTTTTCCTGTTCACCACCGGGCTAGTCAGCATGGGCATGGAGGTCGTCTGGATCCGGGAGTTCACCCCCTACCTCGGAAACGTCGTGTATGCTTTCGCGGCAATCCTCGCGGTGTACCTGCTGGCAACTGTTGTGGGATCGCAAGACTACCGCTCCAGAGCCCGCTCCCGCCAGCCAGGCGAGAGCGCTTCGGCATGGGGCTTACTCGCGCTGTTTGCCGTGATACCAGTGGTTGCGGCTGATCCGCGACTGCCCTTGGGAGCAATTCCAATTGTTGGCTTGCGTCTGTGTTCCATCGTGCTTTTCTGTGCCATGGCCGGTTTTCTTACTCCCTTGTTAGTGGATTCCTGGTCATCAGGCGATCCCGATCGAGCCGGAACCGCTTACGCCGTCAATATTGCAGGGTCCATCGTCGGTCCCCTGATAGCCGGTTTCTGGCTCTTGCCTTGGCTAGGGGAGCGCTGGGCAATCTTCGCTCTCTCGATCCCTTTGTTTGCAATAGCCGCCCTCACCATGCTCCGAAAGCCATCTTCAGAGATTGGGCAACCTAAATCCGGTCTCAGCCCGAGACTCAAGTTTGCGCTCGCAGCCGTTTCCGCAATCCTGCTTTTTAGTATGAGCCGCGATTTCGAAACCATATTCCCGGTGCGAGAGGTCCGAAGAGATTACACCGCCACTGTGCTCGCAGCCGGAAAAGGTTTTGATCGAATCCTTTTGGTGAATGGCGTTGGGATGACGTCCTTAACTCCGATCACAAAGTATATAGCCCACCTGCCGCTCGCCTTCATGTCCAGGCCCCCCCAGAACGGTCTTGTGATCTGTTTTGGAATGGGAACCAGCTTCCGCTCAATGCTTTCCTGGGGAATTCCGACCACGACGGTAGATTTGGTCCCGAGTGTTCCCGCACTGTTTGGTTATTTCCACGCCGACGCGCCGAAGTTGGTGAGCTCTCCCTTGGCGCGGATCGTTATCGACGACGGGCGTCGCTTCCTCGACGGTTCAAATCAGACTTACGATGTCATCGTTGTGGACCCGCCCCCGCCTCCACAGGCTGCAGGTTCCAGCTTGCTTTACTCGCGTGAATTCTACGAAGTCGTTAAGAAGCATCTGCGCAGCGATGGAATTCTGCAAACCTGGTATCCGGGAACTATGGGCGATACGGCTACCGCCGTTTCCATAAGTAAAGCCCTTATGCAGTCGTTTCCCTACGTAAGGGCCTTTTCGTCGTACGATGGATTCGGAATTCACTTTCTGGCCAGCATGGAACCCATACCCATCACTCCGAGCTCGGTCCTGGCGGAGCGCATGCCGCCGGCCGCGGCTTCCGATTTCGTGGAGTGGGGTCCGCAGACGACGCCTCAACAACAGTTCGAATTAGTCCTCTCACGCGAACTAACGCTGGAGAACCTTGTTGCCGAAGATCCACGAGTGCCGGCAATGCGAGACGACCAGCCGATCAATGAGTACTATCTGCTGCGCAGTTGGCTTCATTCCTACAGATGACATACCTCGGGGTTTCGCAGGCCTTGCAGCTGAACGCGGAGAGGAAACAGTACATCGAGTAATACGGGAAGACAAACATCTCCTCACCTGCGGCGACATGCGTACTTATGAACGCGAGAACTGGATCGTCCTTAAATACGGCAACGGAACCTACCCGCGTCA
>JBEKPA010000214.1:0-6575 GCA_049521195.1 Occallatibacter sp. | reverse complement strand
GCGTTGATGGAGGCCTGCACATCGCGGGCGGCGGCGTCGATGTTGCGATTGATGTCGAATTGCAGGGTGACGGAAGCCGAGCCCAGGGAGCTCGACGAGGTCATCTGGTTGACGCCGGCGATGCGTCCGAACTGGCGTTCAAGCGGGGTGGCGACCGACGAGGCCATGGTCTCAGGGCTGGCGCCGGGCAGGCCCGCGCTCACGCCAATAACCGGCATATCGACATTGGGCAGCGATGCGACGGGCAAAAGGGAGTAAGCCACCGAACCGGCCAGCAGCAGGGCCAGGCTGAGCAGCGAAGTAGCTACCGGGCGCTGAATAAAGGGTGCGGAAAGATGCATGGCTCGTGGTTCCCGACCGCCCGCCGTGGGGCCAATCTCTTGGTTGACGTTTGAGGTTCCCACCCTAGCCGCAAAAACAAGAACGCGGCGAGGGTGGGGCACCCAGTTATGTGCTGATGACGGGAGCCGCCTCCTGATCCCTGACCCCTGATCCCTGATCCCTCATTTCGCGCGGCTTCAATCGCTGGGCGAGCTTGTCGAAGTAAAGATAGATGACCGGGACGGTATACAGGGTCAGCGCCTGAGACATGAGCAGGCCGCCGACGATGGTGATGCCCAGCGGCTCGCGCAACTCGGCGCCCACGCCGCCGCCCAGAGCCAGCGGCAGGCCGCCCAGCATGGCGGCCATGGTGGTCATCAGAATGGGCCTGAAACGCAACTGGCAGGCCTGAAAGATGGCCGCCTCGGCGGATTTGCCTTCGTTGCGTTCCGCCTGCAGGGCAAAGTCGATCATCATGATGGCGTTCTTCTGCACAATCCCGATGAGCAGGATGATGCCGATGAGCGCGATCACGCTGAACTCGACGCGGGTAATCATCAGCGCAAGCAGAGCGCCCACGCTGGCCGAGGGCAGCGAGGAGATGATGGTGATGGGGTGGATGTAACTCTCGTAGAGCACGCCCAGCACGATATAGACGGTGACCAGGGCGGCCAGGATCAGGATGGGCTCATTGGCGAGCGAGGTCTGGAAGGCGGCGGCCGTGCCCTGGAAGCTGGCATTGATGGCCGCCGGCATATGGATGCGCTGCTCGATGCGGTTCACCGCGTTGACGGCGTCGCCCAGCGCCTTGCCGGGCGCCAGGTTGAAGCTGATGACGGTGGAGGGGAACTGTCCCTGGTGGCCAATCGACAGTTGCGCGCGCGATTGCTCCCAGTGGGCGACCATGCTGAGCGGAACCTGCGTGCCGTTGCCGGACTTGACGTAGAGGTCGTTCAGCGTCGTCGGATCGGTCTGGAAGGTTGGCCCCACTTCCATAACCACGTGGTACTGGTTGAGCTGGGTGAAGATGGTGGAGACCTGGCGCTGGCCGAAGGCGTCGTAGAGGGTGTTGTCCACATCGGCCATGGCGATGCCCAGCCGGGCGGCGGTGTCGCGGTCGATGACCAGGCTGGCGCCCAGGCCCTGGTCCTGGAGGTCGCTGGCCACGTCGGTGACCACGCTCTCCTTGCCCAGTTCCGTCACCATCTGCCGGGTGTATCTGGCCAGCTCGGCCTGATCGGGATCTTCAAGAGAGTACTGAAACTGGGTGCGGCTGACGCGGTCTTCTACCGTGAGATCCTGGAGCGGCTGCAGGAAGAGCTGAATTCCCTCCACGCCGGCCAGCTTGGGCTGCAAACGGCGAATCACTTCGGTAGCGGAGATTCCGCGTTGCTCGAGAGGCTTCAGAGTGATCTGGATGCGCCCCGAGTTGAGGGTGGTATTGGTTCCGTCCACGCCGATGAAGGAAGAGACGTTATCGACGGCGGGATCTTGAAGGAGAACATCAACGAGCTTCTGCTGGCGCTCGGCCATGCTGGTGAAGCTGACCGTCTGCGGCGCCTCGCTGATGCCGAGGATCACGCCTGTGTCCTGCACCGGGAAGAAGCCTTTGGGAACTACAATGAACAGGAAAATGGTGGCTACCAGCGTGCCGATGGTGACCAGCAGCGTGATGAAGCGATAGCGCAAGACAACCTGCAAGGTCCGTCCATACCAGGCGATGACGCTATTGAAGACCGTCTCCGACCAATAGTAGAAGCGGGTCTGTTTGGCAACCGACTTGTCCTGAAGAATGCGCGAGCACATCATGGGCGTCAGGGTCAGCGAGACGAACGCCGAGACCAGAATGGTGACCGCGAGAGTGATGGCGAACTCGCGGAAGAGCCGTCCCACCACGTCGCTCATGAAGAGCAGCGGGATGAGCACCGCGATAAGCGAGACCGTGAGCGACATGATGGTGAAGCCGATCTGTTCGCTGCCCTTGAGCGCGGCGCGCATGGGGCTGTCCCCCTCTTCGATGAAGCGCGAGATGTTCTCGATCATCACGATGGCGTCGTCCACCACAAAACCGGTGGAGATGGTGAGCGCCATCAGGGTGAGGTTATTGAGCGAGTAGCCGAGCAGATACATCACGCCGAAGGTGCCCACAATGGAGAGCGGCACGGCGACGGAGGGAATTACGGTGGCGGCCAGGTTGCGCAGGAAGAGGAAGATCACCATCACCACCAGGGCGACAGTGAGCATCAGCTCAAATTCCACGTCCCTGACCGAAGCGCGGATGGTGGTTGTGCGGTCGGTGAGGACGCGCACCTGAATGGAGGCGGGCAGACTGGTCTGCAACTGCGGCAGCAGCTTCTTGATGCGGTCCACCACCGCGATGATGTTGGCTCCCGGCTGGCGCTGAATGTTGACGATGACCGCGGGCTGGCGATCCATCCAGGCGGCCTGCTGCGAGTTTTCGGCGGCGTCCACGATGGTGGCCACATCGGAGGCGCGGACGGCGGCTCCGTTGCGATAGGCAACGATCACCGGCTTGTAATCGCCGCTGGCCAGCAACTGGTCGTTGGCGCCGATGGTATAGGACTGGCGCGAGCCGTTCAGCGTCCCCTTGGCCTGATCCACGTTGGCCGCCGCCAGCGCGGTGCGCAGGTCTTCCAGGCTCAGGTTGTAGGCAGCCAGTTGGGCCGGATTGGCCTGAATGCGCACCGAGGGCTTTTGTCCGCCGGCGATGGAGACCAGGCCGACGCCGGTGACCTGCGAGATCTTCTGGGCAAGATTGGTGTCGGCCGCGTCCTCGACCTTGTCCAGGGGCAGGGAATCGGAGTAGAGCGCCAGGGTCATGATGGGCGCGTCGGCGGGGTTGACCTTGCTGTAGATGGGGGGATTGGGCAGATCGGTGGGCAGAAAGCTGTTGGCGGCGTTGATGGCGGCCTGGACTTCCTGCTCGGCGACGTCGATGTTCTCGTCAAGGTCGAATTCGAGGGTGATGACCGAGCCGCCGCCGGAGCTGACCGAGGTCATCTGCTTGAGGCCGGGCATCTGGCCGAACTGCCGCTCCAGAGGCGCCGTGACGGACGAAGCCATCACCTCAGGGCCGCCGCCGGGATAAAACGTGAGCACCTGGATGATGGGGTAGTCCACCTCGGGTAGCGCGGAGACGGGCAATTGCTGATAGCCTACAAAGCCGGCCAGCAGAATGGCCGCCATCAGCAGCGAGGTAGCTACCGGGCGCAGAATGAACGGCCGGGAAGGACTCAGGCTCACTGCCGCTCCTTCTTCTTCGGTTCGCTGCCACCTTTACCGGGGGCTGCGCCGGCTCCAGACTGCGCCCCGGATTGAGGAGACGAAGCGGCGGGCACAAATGGACCGCCTGCGGTTCCCGGCTGACCCGCGCCTTGGCCCGATCCTTGTCCCGCCGCGCCTTGGCCGGAGCGCTGGCGAGCCGTGCTCACGGTCACAATCTGTCCGGAGCGGAGCCGGTCCGCGCCATCCACCACCACGTTCTGCCCGGCTTGGAGGCCGCTGTCCAGGATGGTGACCTGTCCCTCGGCCAGAGCCACCTTTACCGGCTGGATCTTGGCGGTCGCGGTTCCCTTGGCATCCGTATCGGTCAACCACACATATGACCCCTGCAAGCCGCTCTGGATGGCCGCCGATGGCACCACTACCGCTTTGAGACGGTCCTCCAGCACCAGATGAATGTTGACGAACTGGTTGGGAAAGAGCGACTGGTCCTTGTTGTCGAAGACCGCCTTCAACTTGTCGGTGCCGGTGGTGGTGTCGATTTGGTTGTCGGCGGTGAGCAGATAGCCGGTGGCGAGCTTCTGCACGTCGTCCCGGTCGTAGGCATCCACGGGCAGCCGCTTCTCGGCGCCCAATTTGCCCAGCACCTGGGGCAACTCATTTTCAGGCAGGGTGAAGTAAACGGCGATAGGCTGGAACTGGTTGATGACGACCAGGTTGGTGGTGTTGGCGGTGATGATGTTGCCGGGGTCCACCAGGCGCAGGCCGATACGGCCATTGATGGGGGACTGGATGGAACACCAGTCAAGCTGCAACTGAGCGGCTTCAATAGCCGCCTTGTCGGCCTCGATGGCGCCCAGATACTGGCCCTGGGCCGCCGCGTCGGCGTCCAGCGTTTCCTTTGAAGTCACACCCGCGTCAAACAATGCCTTGTACCGTGCGTACTCGGCCTGGGCGTTCTTGAGCAGCGCCTGGTCGTGGGCAAGTGTGCCTTTCGCCTGGTCCAGTGCGGCCTTGTAAGGCCTGGGGTCGATGACCATGATGGTTTCGCCCTGCTTGACCTGCTGGCCCTCGGTGAACTTGACCGGCTCCAGCTGGCCGCTGACCCGCGCCTTTACCGTGACGCTCATGTAAGGCGTCACCGTGCCCAGCGCGGTCAGAAAGATGGGCATCGGCTTCTGTTCCGCGGCCGCTACCTGCACCGGAACCGGCTGGTTCCTCAAGGCAGTTGCCTGGCTCACGCTGGTTGCCGCGTTCTGCTTCTGGTTCTGATAGATACGCCAGACGATAAGAACCAAAGCGCCCGCCAGCACAACGTAAATGAGGATGCGCACCCAGGAACCCTTGCGGGCGGGCGGTTGTTCAAATGAGCTGATTGAGCGCGGATTGGACTCCGGAGTGCCTTCGATGGACATGTGTTGGTTCCCGTCGTGTTCCTTGATGTTCATGCCCGGAAGGGGCACAGAAGCGCACCTGCCGGGCAGAGGTCGAATCGCCCGAATATGTTTCTACGGACGCAGCAGTTTCAGCAGAAGTTTCGCCCGCCCCAAAGCGATCCCGCGGCGATTCCGGGACGGATTCCCTGGCCTCGGACAAAGAACCGCATTCATTGAGGATGAGAGACGGAACTATTGTATGCGACCCGGCGTCAACGGCGGAATGGCGGCCGACGACAGATCCGCATCCTGGGATGCCCGATCCCCAATGGGGCGTCCTTTTATGGGTCTCGAACCTTCTAAAAGCTTATCCGTAAATTGCTGGTTCTGTAGCGCCGCTCTCCAGAGCGGCTGTCGTGCATCCGCCGCGGCGGACAGACCTGCACTCATCGCCTCTGGCGGCTTGGAAGCCGCCAGTACAGCCGGTCTGGAGGCCGGCGCTACAGATTGCGGATAGGCTCTAAGCCTGAGCAGGCAAGCCCGGTTGGCCGCTTGCGGCGATTTGGCCGGCCCTTTCGTCTACCATTGTAGTTTCGGCGGTAAGTTGCAAAAGGCCTTGCCGGTTTCAACCTCCGGCCCCGGAAGACTGAGAGCCGGCAGGGACCGGACCAGAGCGCTTGCGGGTCTGTTCACAAGCAACCCGGCTCAGGAGCGATTACCAGACTTATGTGGATTGTCCGGCTTGCGCTGCGGCGGCCTTACACGTTTGCCGTCTTTGCGCTCTTGATTCTGATCCTCGGCGCCTTCAGCATCCTCACGATGCCTACGGACATCTTTCCCAATATCGATATCCCCGTGGTGACGGTGGTTTGGAACTTCACAGGTCTCTCGGCGCAGGAAATGGCCAACCGCATCGTCACCAACAGCGAGCGGGGCATGACCACGACGGTTAACGACATCGAGCACATCGAGTCGCAGTCGCTCAACGGCATTGGCCTCATCAAGATCTTCTTCCACCCGCATGTGAACATCGGCAACGCCGTGGCCCAGGTGACGGCCATCTGCCAGGTTCAGTTGCGCTCGCTTCCTCCGGGTTCGACGCCGCCGTTCATCATCCAATACAACGCCTCCAGCGTGCCGGTGCTGCAGTTGGGACTTTCCGGGCAGGGCCTGAACGAACAACAAGTCTCCGATCTGAGTACAACCACCATCCGCACGCAGTTGGCCACCATTGAGGGGGCGCAGACGCCGTTTCCCTACGGCGGCAAGCAGCGCCAGATTCAGGTGGACCTGGACCTCGCCGCGCTCCAGGCCAAGGGGCTTTCGCCGGTGGATGTGGTGAACGCCATCTCCGCGCAGAACTTGATTGCGCCCTCGGGCACCATGAAGGTCGACCGCTTCGAGTACGCGGTCGAGACCAATTCAGCTCCCCAGATCATCGACGAGCTGAACAACCTGCCTATCCGGTCGGTGAACGGCGCGGTCATCTACATTCGCGACGTGGCCCACGTGCGCGACGGCAATCCGCCGCAGACCAACATCGTGCGCGTGGACGGCAAGCGCGCCATCCTGATGAGCATCATGAAGACCGGCTCCTCCTCCACGCTGGACATCATCGCCGGCGTGCAGAAGAAG
>JBEKPA010000213.1:0-6590 GCA_049521195.1 Occallatibacter sp. | reverse complement strand
TGCCGCTGTCTGAGCAAGAACGCTCAGCGGACGCTCGGCGCGCCATGCCGGGCACGCCAAGTATTCAAAACTATCCCCCAAAAAGTGAGCAAAAGGAGACAGACCGCCCCCCGCGCGTCGGTTGTACGCTCATCGTATGTGTCGGTGTAAGCAGACAGCAACGACGTATCGCAGCATTCCCCGCTCCTGCCGCTCCCGGCAATAGAGGGTCCTGATGATTGTCGATGAATCTGGATTCATCGGCGCAACTGCTTTGTAAACCGCGTTGCTTTGCGGTTGCGCATCCTCCCACAACTCCCGCGTCCGGGCTCATACGTGAGGAGGCCTTCGCATGGCCGTACTTGAACATTCCGCTTTCGATACCGCGGCCTTTCTGGCCAACGCCGGACTGGGACGCAAGATCGTTGAACTGGAACCCAGGCAGACCATCTATTCCCAGGGCGATGCCGCGGACTCCGTCTTCTATCTCCAGACAGGCCGCGCTAGAGTCAGCGTTGTATCGGCAGCCGGCAAGGAAGCCACGATCACCCTTGTCTCCGCGGGCGAGTTTGTCGGAGAGGGGGCGCTGGCGGCGGTGCCTGGACTGCGTCTGTCCACGGCCACGGCTATCACGTTCTGTTCCGCGCTCAAGATAGGACGGGAGGAGATGGCCCATGCGATGCACACCGAGCCTGAATTCTCCGATCTGTTCTTCAAGTATCTGCTGGCCCGCAGTATGCGCACCCAGGCCGATCTGGTCGATCAACTCTTCAACTCCAGCGAGAAGCGCTTGGCGAGGATTCTCCTCCTGATGGCGGAATTCGGTCAGCCCGGTGAGGCGGAAACGCTGATTCCGAAGATATCGCAGGAGACGTTGGCGGAGATGATCGGCACAACCAGGTCGCGCGTCAGCTTCTTCATGAACCGCTTTCGCAAGCACGGCTTTATCGACTACAAGGACCGCATTCGCGTGCACAGGTCTCTGCTGAATGTGATTCTGCACGATCAACTGCCTGACGACAACGCCGAGAAGCCATCGATACCGGCATTCCGGGCGCGCAATGCGACCACAACCAGCTTATCCCCTGCTGCCCTGTACTGAATTGAACAGCATTGCCGCTCGTTGAATGGCATACTCGCTCGAATTCCCCGAGCGAAGCTCTTGAGGGGGTAAGAGATGCCCAATAGCCTTGCAACACTCCTCATTGTCGACGATGAGCCCGCGGTCCGAGCCTCGATTTCGCAGGTGCTCAGCGAGGTCGGGTACCGTGTGCGATCGGCCGAAGACGGCTTTGCCGCGCTGCGCGAGATACGAAATGAAGTTCCCGAGATGCTTCTCTCCGATCTCAATATGCCGGGCATGTCCGGCTTCGAATTGCTCTCGGTGGTGCGGCGCCGCTTTCCCGCGATCCGGACGATCGCCATGAGCGGTGCGTTCTCCGGCGACGAGGTGCCTTCCGGAGTTGCCGCCGATAAGTTCTACCAAAAGGGCAGCAGCATCGTCGCCCTGTTGCGAATCATGGAAACGCTGCCCCAGGCGGAGCGGCATACATGCCAGCCCGCCGGCCCGGACGCGCCTCTCTGGATTGATCGCGGCACACACGACCTTTCCACGGATGCGTCCGTTACGATCACCTGCCCGGAGTGCCTGCGGACCTTTCCCCGGACTCTCGGCGACGGCTGCCTGGAGCGCAAGACAGATTGCATATACTGCCGCAGTTCGATTCACTCCGTGGCCGCGCAGCCGGCGGATCGGATGCCCTTGCATGCCGTCCAGCGGCAAGCCGCGGCGGTAATACCCTTTCAGCGGAGCGCGTCCAACTCCAGCTATTGAAAAAGCAACAGAAAGAACGTGAACGATGCGTACCATCGCGGAACTGAATATGCTTTTGCGCGCGCGAACGGAACTGCCCGACGGCCTTAACCTGGCGACAGAAGAATTTCGCGAGGGCTGGAACTTTGTGCGAACCGTCAACGCCCGGCGGCTGGAAAAGAAGATTCGCACCCGCGGATGGAATTTCATCGGGACTGGCGATGAATCGCTACGCAGCGGCGTTGGAGATACGTCGCAGGAAGCGATCGCCAGCGCGCTCAAGCTGGCTCTTCGCCGCATAAGCGCGAACTTCAACGCGGCGGAAGTGGAACATATCGAGCTGACGCAATATCCATGGTTCTTTCTGGCCAGGGTCAGAGTCTTTCCGTTCCGAATTCAGCAAGGCGCCGCGCTGCCGGCGCCCAACGATTCCCTGTCTGCGCCCATCTCTTCCCCGCAGAGGCGCTTGCCACCCCATGCGGCCGCTCTGTACCCGTTTTTTAGCAGCGCCATGCCCGAACTCAAGCAGATGCTGATTTCGTCCACAACAGCTCAGTTTGGGCAGCAATGACCATCGCGTAAATGGCAAATAGCCGATAACTCTTTCATGGAGCCTTGCGCGTTCATCGTGCGTCAATGCTACGCCGCGCTTAGCCGCGGCGCAATTCGCAATCAAGCCCGCACATGAATCTTTCCGACTTCCGCGCGGGCCGCTGCAGCGTCGGGCAAGTCCAGGAGCAGCCGGAGGCCTGCGTCGTCCATGCTGCCTGTGGTCTTAATAGCTCAGATAACTGCACTTTGAACCGCTACTCTCAATCAAGTTGGGGAAGGTGGACAACGGCCCCAGCGATTGCGAGGGAAGTTCATGAACAAGGATCGAGCCAAGGGCACAATCGACGAAACGGTTGGAAGCGCCAAGCGCACGGCGGGCAAGTTGACCGGCAATACCCAACTCCAGGTTGAAGGCATGGTTCAGCAGGCGAAGGGCAAGGTCGAAAACGCCTGGGGAAAGGCAAAGGATGCGGTCCGCGATGCCGTTGAGGATACCGAGGTACACCTCGATGCTCACGTGAAACTGGGTCTAAAGAATCCAAGGGCCGATGCAGAGTGCCGAAAGTGTAAGTAGGTATTCTTGCCGCGTCTTGACTCTGACGGATATGAACGGAAGCCGGTAGCCCCGCTGTCTCCATCCCAGTGGATTCGATCGCTGTTGAAATCGATCGGCCCAGGCGTTATTACCGGGGCTGCGGACGATGATCCATCGGGCATCGCCACATATTCCATTGCCGGCGCGCAGCTCGGAACCAAACTCCTCTGGACCGCTCTCATCACCTGGCTGCTTATGGCCGCGGTTCAAATGATGTGCGCCCGCATCGGCAAGGTGACGGGGCAAGGCCTGGTCGGGAGTTTTAAGCAACTGTTGCTGGCGCCCTTCCTTCTGGTCGCAATCCTCATCGTCGCCGCGGACAAAAAACTCATGCAGGGCCAACCGAGCTCCCGCCTGGGATGGGTTGTCGTCGCGGTCACCGCAATAGCGATGTTCGTGGCGGGCGCTGCGATGTTTGTTGTGTAAAGCGAGCCCGCGAAGCGGCCTTCTGGTTCAGTCGGCCTAAACCGCGTTCACATGCAACGCGAGTCGTCTTTGAGCATCCAGCTTGCGCAGCCCGCGAATCTTCCATATCACAAGACATATGCCGGCGCTGAGTAAAACCAAGAATACGCAAAGCAGCGGAGTCGACCATTTCTGAAGGCTGCCCGACCAAAGGCGGACGATTCTTCGTCCGTAGATTACGCCGAGCCATGCGATAAAGGAGTAACGCAGGCTGCGAGCCGCGCCGAAGACGGCGAGGAAGCGCCTGCGCGATACCCCAAGCGCTCCGGACGCGAGTGCAAAGGGCAATAGCGGTATCGGCGGAGGCAGCATGGCGGGAAGAAAGACCGCCAAGATTGGATGATGCTCAACCCAAACGACGACTCGCCCCAGAAGACGCGCCGGCACGTAGTGGCGCAGCGCCGCTTCGCCCCCTCTGCGGCCAATGTGCCAAGTGGTGTATCCGCCCAGGATGCTGCCTGCAACTGCACAGGGGGTCAGCAGCCAGGGGTCGCCGCTGTGCGCCACCAGCCACAACAACAGCAGGTCGGTACTGCCGGGAAGCGGCAGAGGGATGACCGAGGAATCGATGACCGCAACAGCGAAGAGGCCCAGCGCTCCCAGGTGAGTGAGCCAGTGCGGCGCCAGCGGCGGATGCGTGGTTGGCGCTGGAATTCGAGCCGGATGCTGGGTCAAGACGGTCATAAGGAATTGCCCTTGCGTTTGCATTGGAACGCTACTGTTTCAAGATAGCTGCAAACAAACGAGGACCTATCCCGCATTCGCGCCGCGCAGAGTGAGCCAGTAGTATCGCCGCCAGCAGAATGTGCAGCGAACGGGGCGCAATGCAAACATAGCCAGCAGGCCATCGAACGCGCGCAACTCCGCCTGTTTGAATTTCACCGAATTGCAGCGCGGGCACTCTCGCCGTATCCAAAGCGGATGCGGCAGCCAATCGGGCCAATTCCGGCCTGGATTACTCATGTGCCTACCCCTTCCAGACTTATCGCCGCGCTCGCTAGAATGCGCGGCGCTCCGGTTGACTTCCATTCGAATCCAGCCAGGAGAGCAGACGGCGGATGCTGCCCGTAGCCAGAGCGATGCAGGAATCGGCTGCGCCGTAGTACAAGTTGATGCTATCTCCGTCAATACCGATGGTTTGCCCGCAAGGGAACACAACATCGTTCACATCGCCGTTCCGTTCATAGGGAGCCTCTGGCCCGAAGACCCATGAATTTCCCCGTTGCAGACAAATCTCCGGCTTCTCCAAATCGAAGAGCGCCAGGCCAAGCCGATAAATGCTTCCCGATGCGGTTTGCCTCACTCCGTGATAGATCATCAGCCACCCCTTGGCGGTTTCTATCGGCGGCGAGCAAAGGCCGATCTTGTTTGCGTCCCACCACCCGCCGCGCCGCGCTTCGAGAATAACCTTGTGGCTTCCCCAATGCCGCAGATCCGGCGAATAGGAAATCCACATGTGAGCGCCCAACGCTGTCATGGGGCGGTGAATCAGAGCCCAACGGCCGCCGATCCTGCGCGGCAGCAACGCAGCATCCTTGTCCTCTGGAGACATGACGACGCCGAATCGCTCGAAGCTCCGGAAATCCTTCGTCAACGCCAGCGAGACTCCGGGACCTCCCCGCGCAAAGGAGGTGTATGCCACCGCGTATTGTTCAAGTTCGGGAACATAGGTAATGCGCGGATCCTCTATGCCCCAAATCTCTTCCGGGTACTCTTCCGGCTTCGCCAACAAAGTTGGCTTGGAGTCGATGCGCCAATTGTCGACGCCATTGGCAGAACGCGCCGCGCACAGATGCGACAATCCGCTCTTGTCTTCAACGCGGCACAAAAGCAAGGTATCTCCATCTTCCAACTCTACGGCCCCTGCGTTCAGAACGCTATTGATGGGATAGGGCCAGTCTTGCCGGCTGAGAAGCGGATTGCCGGAAAAACGCATAAACAGGGGAAAATCGGCACAGGCTCCTCGTATTTGCTGCCCCTGTGCGACAGACTCCGGCGATTCATCGGACAAGATAGTTGGATTCAATTGAAGGCACCCATTCCATGATGCAGTTCGTCAACGCTTGCAACTTTGGCCGCCTGCATTTCCAGCAGGGCCATGAGGAACGAAAGCGTGGATTCCGCTCCCTGGTTTTCGTTCACGCGATCCGGATGAAGGCCATCCCGGCATCCACCCGTCAATACATCGTACAGCGGAACCTGCAAATCGTTCTTGCCGAGAAACCAGCCAAAGACTCTTCGGGCTTCCTCAAGCCATTGGCTTTCTTCCGTCAGCCTGTATACCTCAAGGCAGGCGGAAACGGTGGCGCACGCCTCTACCGGCTGCTGATCGAAGCGCGCCTTTTCACTTCCCTCGATAAAGAATCCGTTGGAACCGATCGGCACAAAGATCTCCTTATCGTCGCGGTGCTGCTCGGCAACCAGCCACTTAAGAGAATCCATTCCAGCTTCAATCATCCTCTGGTTGTCGCTCCGCCATCCCGCCAGGATAAGTGCCTGTGACAGTCTCGCATTCGAGTACGAAAGGCTCTTCTCGAACCATCGCCAAGTCGCGGAGTGACTGCGCTCATAAATATCGAGAAGCCGATTGGCAAGTGTATTGCGAGCGCCCTGGACAGCTCTGTCCCCAGGGAACCAGTCCAGATAGGCTTGCATGCCCAGGATGCAAAACGCCCAGGCCCGCGGGCTGGTAAACGTGAGCGTTGCGGGGACGGCGGCTTCGAAGAGTCTCCCAGCCGCTCCTCTCAAGCCCGCATTTCGCGAATGGCCTAACACGTTCCCAAGGGACCACAAGGCACGGCCATGGCTGTCATCCGATCCAACCTCTTCGATCCATTTGCGGTCGTACCCGAGAAAGTTTCTAAACCTTCCGGAATCGGAATGAAACGCGAGCCATAAAAAGGAAAGATAGCGATGGGAAAGGTTTGGATACTCCCGACGGTCCGCATCGGGATTTTCATCCAGAAGAGTTGAAACAATGAGAGCGCGCGCGTTGTCGTCGGTTGTGTAGCCCTCGCGCGTGTTGGGCACCGAAAAGATGGCGTGTTGCAGGATTCCCGTGTCGTCTGTCAGTCTCAACATCTGATCCGTACTCAAAGCCGGCAGGTAGTTAACAGCATTTGCTGCAACATCGCCCTGCTGAGCTGCCCTGGGCTGCAAGGTGCGCTCGAATCGCGCGCGCTGGAA
>JBEKPA010000212.1:0-6655 GCA_049521195.1 Occallatibacter sp. | reverse complement strand
GGTCCAGCGGAAGACATCGACGTAGGCCATGAGGGCGGATTGCTGTTCCATGAGGCCATAAAGCAGACCCATGGAGCCGGGACGCGCCTGGGCCGGACCGACGCGGTGGCCGAGGTAGGCAGCAATGGCCGCCGACTTCTGCTGGAAGACCATGGTGGATGGGGTGATGTGCGCGCCGATCTCGGTCTGGTGCAGGGCGGCGCGGCGGATGAGCGCGGTGGTGGCCATCGAAATGCCGATCGATCCGCCGATGTTGCGCAGCATATTGAAGAGGCCGGTGGCGTTGCCCATCTCCTCGCGAGGGATGGTCGAGGTGCTCATGGTGGCCAGGGGGACAAAGACAAAGCTGAGGGCAAAGCCGGTGAGGGTAATGGGAATCAGCAGCGTGTAGGGGCCGATGTCGAGGTTGACGGTGCCGAACATCAGGGCGCAGACGGCAAAGCCGAGAAAGCCGCCGCAAAGCAGTTTGCGGTTGTCGATGCGCGAGCCGAGGATGCCGACCACGGGCGACCCGATAAAGGAGCCGACGCCGCGCGGGAAGACGACCAGGCCGGCGGTGAATGCGGTATAGCCGAGAACCTCCTGATAATAAAGGGGCAGGATGGCGATGGTGATGTAGATGCACATTCCCAGCATGGCGATCATGAAGCAGCCGGTGCGGAAGTTGCGGTCCTTGAGGACGTGCAGATCGACCAGGCCCTTGGGGTGGGTCCAGGAGTGCCAGATCCACAGCAGGAGCGAGACGGTGAGCGCCGCGACCGTCCAGCGCACCCAGGCGGCGCCGAACCAATCGTCTTCCTGGCCCTTGTCGAGCACGATCTGGAGGCTGCCGGTCCACACCATAAGCAGGCCGAAGCCGATGTTGTCGAAGGCGCCGACCTTGGCGTTCTTGATGTAGGGCGGGTCGTAAACGAACCGGCTGATCATGAAGACGGCAAGAATGCCGACGGGGATGTTGATGTAGAAGGCGTAGCGCCAACTGAAGGTATCGGTGAGCCAGCCGCCCAGGGTGGGCCCGATCACCGGCGCGACGACGATGCCCAGTCCATAAGCGGCCATGGACATGGAGCGCTTGGAGACGGGAAAGCTTTCCAGAAGAATGGATTGCGAGAGGGGTTGCAATGCGCCGCCGCCCGCTCCCTGCAATACGCGGGCCAGCAGGATGACGCTCAGCGAGGGGGCGGCTCCGCAGAAGAAGGAGGCGATGGTGAAGAGGGTGACGCAGGTGAGCAGAAAGCGCTTGCGGCCGAAGCGGCGAGCGAACCAGTTGGAGGCGGGTAGGATGACGGCGTTGGCCACCAGGTAGCTGGTGAGCACCCAGGTGGCTTCGGAGTTCGAGGCGCTGAGCGACCCCGCGATGTAGGGCAGGGCGACCGAGGCGATGGCGGTGTCCAGCACCTCCATGAAGGTGGGCAGCATGACCGAGAGAGTCACCAGCCATGGGTTCACGCCCTGGGTGAGCGGGTAACGGGCTTGGGCGGCGGCGGTAGTCATCGTGAACGGAACATCTCAAGGTTAAACGATAGGGGGATCGGTTCACCGTTACGGAGGCCGCAGGCTGCGGATGGGGGCTCCCAGGCCTAGTCCGCGATGGCGGACAAAGTCTGGAGCGTCCGGCTGCCAACGCCTGCCTGTGCTATTGAATGGACCTGAGGTAGGCGACGATCTGCCAGCGTTGCGCCTCGGGCAGGCTGGACCACGACGGCATGCCGTGGCCCAGGTCGCCCTGACGCAGAAACCACTCGACGTCGCCGTCGCTTGCCGTGCGAATCCGTTCGCTGCGCAGCGCGGGCCGTTTATGTCCGTCGCCCATCGCATTGGCCTTGTGGCATTGCAGGCAGTGTTCGCGGTAGACAAGCGCGCCAGCCGCAATCGCATTGGAATCGCCGGCCAGCGGATTGGGGTGGGCATGATCCTTCGCTGGAACATGCAGCCAGCGGGAACTGGAAGCCGCGGCAACGGCAAAGGTTGCGCTCAGCACGATGCAGAGAACGGCAAGACTGCGCCGCATCATTCCACTCCTCCTTGCAAGCCGCTGTGTCCTTGCGGATTGTGGAACCAGCCGCCGACCTGGTCGAATTCGAAGGCCAGGCCCACCCGGTAAACGCGGGCAAGGCTGGTGCCGGTGAGGCCGAAGCCGGGCGAGAAGCTCAGGCGGACGCCCTTGGGCAGTTGCCAGCCGATAAGCGGAGCAAGGTAGTGGGAGGTATCGCGCATGGTGAGCGCGAAGGTGCTTCCCAGTCCCCCGTAGGCCTCCGCGCCGGCGATGAACCGCTCCGCGCAGAAGGCGCAGGTCCGGCCGCTGGCGGCGCTGCGCAGTGGACGGGTCGCGCCCACCGCGTAGCCGAACTCCCACGGGTCGTGGCCGAGATCCTTTTCCGAGATGAAGTTCTCTGAGATGTTCCAGTCTTTCACGTTGGAAGAGAGAATCAGCTTGAGTTCGGCTTCGTGCTGGTGCTCGCGGCTGAGTTCGCCATTGGGGCCGGCAAGGTCTGACTGGCCGTCATGGCCCACGACCTCGAGGATGGTCTTGTCGGCGCCCGAGGTGTTCTCGTACTCCACGTAGAAGACTGGATTGACAGCATGATCCCGCATCAGCGGCCGGACGCGATTCTCAATGCGGAAGCCGGTAAACACGGTCGAGTCCTGCGCAGTGGCTTGGCCGTCGAGATACAGCTCGGTCGTCCACCAGGCGCGTGTGCCGTACTCCAGCTCCATTGCCGTAGCCCCGTAGCGGTTGCCGCCGCCGGGCCTGGCCAGCGCCGTCTTGGTTTCGATCTCCAGATTGCCGGGCTCCTCAAGATCGTGGGAATAGGTGACGAAATAGGGCTTGTCCTGCGCGAGGGCGGAAGAAGTGAACAGGATGGGAAAACAGGCAGCCAGCCAACAGGCGCCCCTGATGGTCCGGTTGAGCGTTATTGAAATCAAAATCAATCCTCCGGCGAAATACGACAGAATCGGTCGTATATCAAAATCAGACTAAATCAGTCCGATATTTTTCGCAAGAGAACCTGTGCCATATCGAGGGACGCGGGGTTCAAAACAGGATCAAGGTATGGTTTATGAGGATGCAATCAAATAAAGTTGACAATATCTCACTCACTCATGCATCTTAAAAGAGTCGGAGATTTTCAGCATCAACCGGAGAGACCAACCATGGCAAAGATTATCGGCATTGACCTCGGCACCACGAACTCGTGCGTCGCCGTCCTCGAGGGCGGAGAGCCCAAAGTGATTCCCAATGAAGAGGGCGCGCGGACTACGCCTTCGATCGTCGCCTTCACCAAGAGCGGCGAGCGCCTTGTGGGCCAGGTGGCCAAGCGGCAGGCCATCACCAACCCGGAGAACACCATCTTCTCCATCAAGCGCTTCATGGGCCGGCGCTACAACGAAGTGAACGACGAGATGAAGATGGTGCCCTTCAAGGTGACCCAGCAGGGCGACCACGTGGGCGTGCTGGCGCAGGGCAAGGAGTACACTCCGCCGGAGATTTCGGCCATGATCCTGCAGAAGCTGAAGAAGAGCGCCGAGGCCTATCTGGGCGAGACGGTCACCCAGGCTGTGATCACGGTTCCGGCCTACTTCAACGACGCGCAGCGGCAGGCGACCAAGGACGCGGGCAAGATCGCCGGTCTGGACGTCAAGCGCATTGTGAACGAGCCGACAGCGGCTGCCCTGGCCTACGGCCTGGACAAGAAGAAGGACGAGACCATCGCCGTCTACGACTTTGGCGGCGGCACCTTCGACATCTCCATTCTTGAGGTGGGCGAGGGTGTGATCGAGGTCAAGTCGACCAACGGCGATACTCACCTGGGCGGCGATAATCTCGACCAGCGGATCGTGGACTGGCTGATCGCGGAGTTCAAGCAGGAGCAGGGTCTGGATCTCTCCTCGAAGGGCAACGAGATGGCCCTGCAGCGGCTGAAGGATGCCGCGGAGAAGGCCAAGATCGAGCTCTCGACGACCGTCGAAACGGAGATCAACCTGCCCTTTGTGACCGCCGACGCCACCGGACCCAAGCACCTGGTGCGCAAGCTGACGCGCGCCAAGCTGGAGCAGTTGGTCGGCGATCTGCTCGACCGGTCGCTCGACCCCTGCAAGAAGGCGCTGAGCGATGCCGGCATCACCGTGGACAAGATCGACGAGGTGGTTCTTGTGGGCGGGCAGACGCGCATGCCCAGGATTCAGGAGATTGTGAAGAAGCTCTTCAACCGGGAGCCGCATCGGGGCGTCAATCCCGATGAAGTGGTGGCGATCGGAGCGGCGGTGCAGGCCGGCGTGCTGGCCGGCGAGGTCAAGGATCTGCTGCTGCTGGACGTGACGCCGCTGACCCTGGCCATCGAGACGCTGGGCGGCGTGGCGACGCCGATGATTCAGCGCAACACCACCATCCCCACCAAGAAGACGGAGACCTTTTCGACGGCCGCCGACTCGCAGACCGAGGTCGAGGTGCATGTGCTGCAAGGCGAGCGTCCGCTGGCGGCGCAGAACCGCACGCTGGGCAAGTTCAAGCTGGGCGGCCTGCCTCCGGCGCCGCGCGGAGTGCCGCAGATCGAGGTCACCTTCGACATCGACGCCAACGGCATCCTCAACGTGACGGCCAAGGACAACGCCACCGGCAAGGACACGCGCATCACGATTACATCGAGTTCCGGTCTCTCGAAAGATGAAGTGGAGAAGATGGCCAAGGAAGCCGAAGCGCACTCGGCCGAGGATAAGGAAAAGCGCGAGGAGATCGAGGCGCGCAATCAGCTCGACGGGCTGGTCTACAACATCGAAAAGATGCTCAAGGACAGCGGCGAGAAGGTGCAGGCGGCGGACAAGACCGAGGTCGAGGCGGCGCTGGCCGAGGCCAAGAAGGTGCTCGAGGGAACGCCCTCCGTGAAGGAACTGAAGGCCGCGCACGAGAAGCTCACCCACGCCAGCCACAAGCTGGCCGAGGTGCTCTACAAGGCCAATGCGGCTGCTGCGCAGGGCGGACCAACCGCCGCGGCGGGTGAACCGGCAACCGAACAGAAGAAGGACGAAGGCGTGATCGACGCCGAGTATGTGGACGTGGAAGAGAAGAAGTAAGCAAGTTAGCAAGTCAGCGGGGTGGGCGGCAGCACGCTGTTCACCCCGGGCCTTATCCAAGCCGGACTAAACGGTGCTTACAAACGAGGCTGCCATGAGCTTGGACGCGATAGAAGCCCGTCTTACAGGATCGGATGCGGAGTCTGTCAAGGAGCAAATCAAGATCGTAAAGTCCGTCAGCATGTACTCGGTAGCAATCTTTGCCCTGTCCGTTACCGGGCGGGAAGAAACCCTGAACTTGGCGGGGAGCGGTACACTTGTTTGTCACCAAGGCGCTCACTATATTCTGACCGCTCTACATGTATGGGAAGAGGGATTTAGGCGGGGTTCAAAACTCGGAATTAGTCTCAGGACCGGTGTGTATCATCGCTTTATCATGGACTGCGATACGATCATACCCTTCGGCCTTCCGAAACCCAGTAAGTGGAGTGAGGCAGGGCCAGATATTGTTCTGCTTCGTATCCCAGACGTCCACATAGGCACTATCAAAGCAGATCAGGTCTTTTACAGTTTATCAATAACAGAACCCTCCCCACCGAACGTAGAACATATCGAAGCATCCTTCCTAATTGGTGCACCTGCATGCTTCGGGACATTCTTGCATTTGCAAAAACTCGCAACGGTCGGACTCAAGGCGTTTCATGTTGGGATTCGTCAGAAATCGGGATTTATTGAGGCCTTGATGAATGTTGAAGGTTTTCCGTCGTCCCAATCCGTGGAAGGGGTGAGCGGAGGTGGACTTTGGAAGGTCTTATTATATGAGCCGTCGCCGCATGGGCCAATTGAATCTATAGCGATCCTGAGAGGGGTTGCATTTTGGCAGTTTCCTCCTGAGGATAACACTCGTGTGGTCCGGTGCCATGACATTCAGACCATCAGGTCGCTGGTGGAGGACTGTCAGAGGCCGTCATTATGAGCAAGGTTGGCAAGGGTATCATCCGGGGGTTGGAGCAGGCGTTGGCCTTCGTTGAGGGAACCGCGAAGAAGGGCACGTATGTCGTCCATATTCCGCCCGAGATCGATGTGCGGGCAATTCGCAGCCGCCTCGGGCTGACGCAGCAGGAGTTTGCCATTCGCTTTGGTTTCAGCATCAATAGCCTGCGCCATTGGGAGCAGGGCAGGCGGGTTCCAGAGGGGCCGACGCGCGCGTATCTGCTGGTGATCGACCGCGAACCAAAGGCGGTGCAGAAGGCGTTGCGGATTGCATAGGACGGGTTGAGATGAACCGCGTTTGAACCTGAACCTAGGCCGACAAATACCTGGGGAAAGCGGCATCAGGCATGCAAGCAAGGCAAGACGAATCCTTTAGGATGAGGTGAGATCAGAGAACGCACATGCCCACGACGCAGAACAAGGACTATTACGGCACGCTTGGCGTGAAGAAGACGGCGACGCCGGAGGAGATTCGCAAGGCCTTCCGGAAGGCGGCGCGGCGGTATCACCCGGACGTCAACCCCGGCGACAAGCGGGCGGAGGAGAAGTTCAAGGAGATCTCCGAGGCCAACGACGTGCTGAGCGACGAGAAGAAGCGCAAGGTCTACGACCAGGTGGGCTTCTACTCCGACCAGATCGACCCGGCGAC
>JBEKPA010000211.1:0-6687 GCA_049521195.1 Occallatibacter sp. | reverse complement strand
GCCGACTGGTTGCTGGATGCGATCCACGAGCGCATCTTGCCGCTGAAAGGCTATCGGCCACACACGAACTCCACGCTCGGAGAACTGGCGCGCCGGAGCCGCCTCGGCGTATGAGGGCGAAGCCAATCACGCGCACTTTTAGTGCGAATTGCGGCGAGAGCACATGATGTTATGATCGTTTGTAAGCTATTGCGCATTTTCTTAATTAGCACTGGCTGATAACAATTGGGTAAGCTGGTATCTTTTGGTTGCTTGCGGATTCGACAACCGGACTACAAGATGGATCGGTACTCGTTTGGTTCGGCGCCAAAGGGAGGGCCAACAATCGCCATGCTCGCTGAAGAACGCAGGTTTCGCATTCGCGAGATTCTTACCATGCAACGCACCATCAGCGCTTCTGAGCTGTGCAGTACGTTGGAGGTGACGCCCGCAACGATTCGCCGCGACCTGGCGGCTCTCGAAGATGAAGGTGCGCTCGTCCGCTCCCACGGCGGCGCGGTGTCGCGCATGTCGAGCACAAAGTTTCAGCCTTCTTACGAAACCTTGGCCCGCAGCAATAGTGAAGAGAAAGTCGCCATTGCGCGCGAAGCAGAGAAACTAATCCTCGATGGGGACACCGTGTTTCTCGAGGGCAGCACGACGGTGTTGGAACTGGCAGGCCGATTGCACAACCGCAATCGGCTTACAGTGGTGACTAACTCCCCAACCATCGTATGCCAACTGCAACATAGCGCCGCCGTGACTGTTTTGTGTACTGGCGGCGAACTGCAGAAGGACACTTTCTATTTCTCGGGAGAGTGGGCGCAGCGGGCCCTGTCCGAAATACGGTTGGACAAAGCTGTTTTGGGCGTGAGCGCCATCGATCCCGGTTACGGAATCTCCACTGCGAATCATGCCGAGGCCCAGATCAAGAAAATGATCGTCAAGGCGGCCAAGACTCGCATTGGACTTGCGGACCACAGCAAGTTCGGCAAGCAGTCTTTTGCCTATGCCGGGCCCGTCGCCGATCTAACTACCCTGGTGACCGACAATGGAACGGACCCGAAGTACATCGATGAATTGCGCGAAGCTGGGATCGAAGTGATCGTCGCCGAAACGCAACCGGCACAGCCTGCTGTTCGAAAGAATCGATCCAATACAAACAAAATCGATTGACAATCGCTCGAATATGGACTAACTTGGCCTTGGTCCGATACGGATTTCTTCCCGCTAGGGGGGGCTTTGAGCGATCGTGGCAAGAAAATGCGGCAAGCCGTACAACGATTGAGCAATGTTTTGGACGGCCGCGGTGGCTATCGCATAAAAGCCGAATGGGGACACGTCTCCGTCCTGCAAGGCGGCGGCCACATTTGCGAGTTAAGCCTCAATAGCGTTCCGGGAGTGAATCCTCTGTGGCGTCCGCAATGGAAGACGATCGATCCAGAAGGCTACTCACTCAAAAAGCACCGGCGTGTTTACGGTCCTCCGCCGGATGGCAGGCTGCTCGCCGGCATTGCCGGACACAGTTTGAGTTTCGATCACTTCGGGCCGCCCTCGAAAGAGGAAACAGCAGCAGGACTTTCGACTCACGGAGAGGCCCCATCATTGAAATGGGACTTGCTGAAGAAATCCGATTCTCCCCGGCCCACCCTCCATTACGGACAAATTCTTCCTGAGGCGCAAATCGATTTCCGCAGGGCAATTTCAGTCGACCGTTCGCATCCCGTTATTTGCTGCGAAGAGCAGGCGACGAATCTCAGCGCCTATGACCGGCCAATTTCCTGGAATGAGCACGTAACCTTCGGTCCGCCGTTCCTCGAATGTGGGACGACCGTCTTTGATATGCCGGCAACCCATGCCAAGGTAGTTTCTGCCAGCTATAGCGAACAGATTTTTCTGCAGCCGGATGCTGAGTTTATGTGGCCGAATGCTCCGACAAAGCAAGGCGCAACCACCGACTTGCGCCGGACTCAGGATCAGCGGTTCGGGCACTATACGATGCAACTGCTGGATCCAGACCTGCAAATCGCTTTTGTCAGCGCCTGCAACCCGTCTCAGAATTTCCTCGTCGTGTACGCGTTTCGGAGAGCGGATTTCCCCTGGGTTGGCAACTGGGAAGAAAGAAACAATCGCACTGTGCCACCTTGGAAAGGGCGAACATTTTGTCGAGGCATCGAGTTCAGCACCACGCCCGACGCCATTCCTCGCCGCGAAACGGTCGATCAAGGTTCGCTCTTCGGCGAACGGACCTACCGCTGGCTTCCAGCCACGTCGCGCCTGGCGGTTCGCTTCCTGATCATGTTGTTTAAGACTCCCGAAGCATTCTCAGGAGTGAGAGAAGTCTCGATCAGCGGAGGAGTCGCTCGTGTCGTTGAATCGGCGCCTGGCGAGCGCGAACTGACGGCTCCAGTGGGAAGTTTCTTGTAGCCGGTTTTTGCAATGGTTGAAGAGTTTGCCAACGAATTCATTCGTTTCGCAGAACATCTCGGAAATGGTGAAGGAGTAACCCGGCACTCATGAGCCTGCTGGCCATCGACATTGGATCAAGCGCATGCAAAGCCGTGCGGTTCGCGGTCAGCGGACAGATTCTGGCTCAACACACCTCGGCCTACACACCCGATTTTCCTCACCCGTCAATGGCGGAGATGGATCCCGAGAAATTCTGGCACGCAATTTGCGCCTCCAGCCAGGCAGTCGCCAGAGACGTCGCTGATCCTGTGCAAGCACTCTGCCTCAGTTCGCATGGCGAGACTTTTGTTGCGCTCGACGCGAACGGCCGACCTGTGGCCCCCGCAATTCTCAATCAGGACAACCGCGCTGTCGCCGAAGCCGTTTGGTGCGAAGAAGCGATCGGCCGCGAACGCCTGTTTCAAATCACCGGGTTAGTTGCGCATCCCATGTATTCCATCCCGAAGATCATTTGGTTACGCAAGCATCGGCCGGATGTCTTCGCCTCGACCGCATGCTTTGTCTCCTTGATCGGATACATCCTGCAGCGGATCGGGCTTCCTCCATACGTTGACTACTCCCTGGCGTCACGCTTCCTGGCTTTTGACATCCGGCAACGCTCTTGGTCCGAAGAAATTTTGTCTGCCGCTGGGTTAACTAAGGAACAGTTGCCCGTGCCGGTGCCCGCTGGCTCCATCGCGGGAAAGCTGAATTCTGAAGCAGCCAGCGTTCTCGGTCTTTCTCCGGGCACGCCGGTTGTACTCGGAGGTCACGACCAACCTTGTGGTGCGCTGGGAGTGGGAGTGATCGGCAAGGGACGCGTCTACGATTCCATTGGAACTTACGAGTGCATCGTCGTTGGCTCCGATGAGCCATGCCTCAGCGACGCCGCCTTGCATGCCTCGTTAAATTCTTACTGCCACGTGGTGCCTCAGAAGTTCGTGACGCTTGCTTACTTCCCTTCCGGCATCATGGTGAAATGGTTTCACGACTTGCTATACAGCAATGGATCGGGCCACGTCACTGCGGAAAATAGTCTCGAAGCCGGCCACTATTCTTTCTTAGAGGCGCACGTCCCCGAGGGTCCCACCGGTCTGTGCATCACTCCGCACCTGATTGGCACTTGCAATCCGGAGTTTAACCCGTTCGCGCGAGCAGTGATCGCCGGGCTCAATCCAGCAACCACTCGCAGTCAACTGTACAAGGGCATCCTGGAAGGATTGGCCTGTGAGCTGTCCCTGATCACCGAAATGCTGGCGGAAGCTGCCGGAGACTTCGGGGACATCTACGTGACCGGCGGTGGCTCGCGCTCGGCGCTCGGACTCCATTTGCGCGCGGCCCTGACCGGCCGCCGCCTCCATGTCATGGCGTGCCCGGAGGCTGTGTGCCTGGGCACGGCAATCCTGGCCGGTGTTGCCGTCGGCGAATACCGGGATGCAAACCAGGCGGTCGATCAGGTTGTCCATGAGATTGGCGTGCTGGCCCCGAACCAGTCAACCGCCGCGAGCTACGCGGCTCAAATGAACCAGTACCGGATATTTCGCGCGGCCATGATGGTGCGCGCGGATTTTCTTAACCACAAGGAGGAGCGTTGATTAAACCTAATGTCGGATTCATCGTCTACGGTGTTCACAAGGATGGGCTCAAGGACCCCATGGGTGTGCCATTCATTGATGACGCCATCGTGAAACGTTCGAAGCAAGCTCTCGTGCAGGCTGGACTGGGGGTAGTGGAGCACGAAGTCGTGGTGGCGACGAAAGAAGAAGCTCGGGCCGCCATGCGGAAAATGAAGTCCGACGAGAAGATCGACATGATTGTGCTCTTCTCGGGAACTTGGGTCTGGGCTGCGCATCTGGTCGGAGCAATCCGCGATTACGCGGCAGGCAGCAAAGCTGTCCTTCTGTGGACGCATCCGGGTTCGCAGGGCTGGCGACCTGTGGGTGGACTGGTTATGCATGGCGGGCTGCTGGAAATCGGGGTTCCCCACAAGTTCGTCTATGGGGAAGCCGGCGACCCGGAAGCAATTCTTAAGATTGTCAGCTACGCGCGTGCCGCTCATCTGAAGAATTCCCTGAACCTGTCTACCCTGGGGGCCTTCGGTGGTCGCGGGATGGGTCAAACCTGCGGAGTTGCCGACCCCTCGCAGTGGATGCGGATGTTTGGCGTGGATATCGATTCGCGAGATACCACCGATCTCATCCACGCTGCGGAGAAAGTCTCGGCAAATGAAATCTCCGGTCTTCAGCCTCGTTTAGAAAAGCTCTTCGGCGCAGCACCCGACAAAAGCGTGGTCAACGAGCGTTCCATCCGCCTTTATCTTGCTCTCAAAAAGACCGTCAAAAAGGAGAAATTTGATTTCTATACGATCCAGTCTTTCCCCGGTCTGGCCAACGATTATTCCGCAACTTGTTTCGCTCAAAGCATGATGTTGGAGGATGGCTATGGAACTTCCACTCTCGGTGACTTCAATACTGCGCTCACCGTCTGGCTGCTAGCCAGGCTAAGCAAAGAGCGCGTGTACTACGGCGATTTGCAGCACATTGATAAGAAGAACAAGGAAATCAAGATCATTGGAGACGGAGCTTGCCCGCCCTCACTGGCCAGCAAGTTAGGCCCGGCAGGTTTCTCGGAACATGGCATCCCCACGGAAGGAGAGGCGGGCGGAATGTCCGTCAAACTCATCTGCAAAGTGGGCGAAGGCGTACTGGCACGTGTCGGCCGCGTGAATGGCGAATTTCAGATGGTCATTACCCGCGCCAGCATTTTCGAGCCGCCGAAGAAACAAATCGAGCGGCGTCTAAATGAGTGCGGCATACCATTCTGGCCGCACGGGTTTGTAACTGTCCATTGTGATGTCGAAAGGATGCTCGACAGTTGGACCAACGAATACGCGTGCCTGGGATATGGCAGCGATTTGTATCCGGCCTTGGTCGATTTTTGCGAGCTTACAGGTATCAAGCCGGTGTTGCCCTGAGTGGGCGACAGATTACCAACAATCGGACCGTCTGCTCAACGAAGAACGCCGCCGTGAAACCCTTGGCGTCTTGCAGCCAGATGGACCGTGCTCGTCAAAGACTTGGCCCGGGATTTTCTCTCGCAGATAACGATCCGCATACCGGAAACGGATTTGGACGTGCTGAAAGAAGCAGGAGTAAAGTCACTCTTAGTGTGACGGAGTTCAATCAACCCAATGAAATCGGCAGAAATAACGGTACAGGGCCAGCACACGCTGAGCGAGATTTTTTCTCAGCCCCAGTGCTGGAGCGCATGTCTCCGAAAACTGGCGAGTAGCGCGGAACTGCAGGCGGCCACTCAACTCGCGCGCTCCGGAACGGAGTGGATTTTTGCGGGCTGTGGCACGAGTTACTATCTCGCGCAGGCGGCTGCGGCCAGCTTCAACTATCTCAAGCTGCCGGCCCGGGCCGTTCCCGCTTCTGACTTACTGATGTATCCCGCGCTAACTCTGCAAGCCGGGCGCGATTATATTCCGGTTGTGATCTCGCGCTCAGGGCGCACATCGGAGGCAATCCGCGCCGCGCAGATGCTGGAAAAAGAGATTAACCTTCGCACCATCGCCATCACCTGCGCCGAGGGCCAGCCGCTGGAATCGTCATGCAGCGTGACCTTGAAGCTTCTTGACGCCGACGAGCAAAGCACGGTTATGACCCGATCGTTTACGTCCATGTTGCTGGCGCTGCAATATCTGGGGGCAACCGTCTCTGGCAATGATGCCTTCCGCCGCGCATTGATCGAACTACCACCACAGGTCGAACCTCTTCTCAGCGAAGTTCCGCAGCGTCTGCGGTTGTTTGTCGAGTCTCGCAGTTTCTCGGATTTCGTTTTCCTGGCGCAGGGCCCACTGTTCGGGATTGCCTCGGAGTGCATGTTGAAGGTGACCGAATCCTCGTGCTCCTATGCCCAGGTATTTCATTCTTTCGAGTTCCGCCATGGTCCGAAATCCATCGCAGGTCCGGAATCGCTGATCACGTTTCTTATGTCGGAAACTTCCTGCGCCGCGGAGGTCGAGTTACTCGAAGAAATGAAAGCTCTCGGCGCGGCCACCATGGTAATTGCGAATCGCGTCGATGACCGGGCTCAGCGTGCCTCTGACTTCACCATCGAACTTGGCCTCCAGTCGCCCGAGTACGCGCGCCCCGCGGCGTTCGTGATTTGGGGTCAACTGTACGGCGTGTACTACGGGCTCAAGAAGGGCCTCAATCCCGACTCGCCGAAAAACCTGACGCGTGTGGTTGAACTCGA
>JBEKPA010000210.1:0-6709 GCA_049521195.1 Occallatibacter sp. | reverse complement strand
GTCTCGCTTTCATGTCGACCATGACTCTTTCCTTTTTGACATTGATGCGCAGTGCGTCTCGCTTTCGTTCGATGTGTTCCAGAATCTTGTCGGCAGCCAGCACCGGATCCGCCTCCCACGCGAACTTGCCGCCGGTAATGCTCTCCATCTCCTCGCACAGCAGCCGCTCGACATTCTTGCTGCCTGCCACGTAAAGTGGATGACCCAGCACGACGAAGAGTCCACTCGCCACGAAATAATTGCCGATGGCCACTGCTTTTTCGCTCATCCACTCGGGAGCGGCGCCGGCCACCGGCAGGTCCGACAGATCTTCGCCAAGTCCGCCTTCCAGCAGCACGTTGGTCGCGGCGATCAGGATGCGGCTGTTATCCACGCAGGAGCCCATATGCAGCACGGGAGGAATACCGACCACATCGCAAACCTCGCGCAGGCTTGCTCCGGCCTTCTGCAGCGCCGCCTCCGGCGTCAACAGTCCTGCTTTAGCGCAGGCGATAGCGGCGCAGCCAGTCTCAAGCACCAGTACGTTGCGCTTTATCAGTTCCTCGGTCAACCGGACATGCGCGCTGTCGGTTACGATCTTGGGGTTGTTGCACCCGACAACACCCACCACGCCGCGAATGCGGCCGTCGATGATGGCGTCGTTAAGCGGGCGGAAAGTCTTGCGGAAGCGTCCGCCGAGCATATGGAAGATGGTCTCGTTGGAGAAGCCGGCCACCAGTTCCATCGACTCTTTCGGAATGTGGACGCGCTGCCGGTCGCGGCGTTCGAAGTTGTCGATCGCTTTGCGAATCAACCGGCTTGCATGCTCATACCCGGCTTTTGCGTCGAAGGTAATCTGTTCGGCGCCCATGCTTTGCGCAATCTCAGAGGTGCTGACCAGCTCGGTGTGGAAACACTTGCTCAGTTGCGCCAATGAAGGCATCACGCACTGCACGTCGACAACCATGACCTCAACCGCTCCGGTCATAATCGCCAGTTCCTGTTGCAGGAAGTTACCGACTATCGGCAGCCCGTGGCGCATCAGAACCTCGTTGGCAGTGCAGCAGATACCGGCGACGTTGATGCCGGCCGCACCCTTCGAGCGCGCGTAGGCCAGTAATTCTTCATCCTTCGAAGCCACCGCCAGCATCTCGGAAAGCGTCGGCTCGTGCCCATGCACAATGATGTTGACTTGATCCTCGGCGAGCACGCCCAGATTGACTCGGCTGCGAATCGGCTTGGGCGTGCCGAACAAGATATCGGAAACGGTGGTTGCGATGGCCGATCCCACCCAGCCGTCGGCCAGGCTGCACTTGAGTCCGGCCATGATCAGATGGCGATAGTTATGGTCGACGCCCATGTTGGTGCGGTGCATCAGTTCGACTACCGAGGAGTCGATCCCGCACGGCTCGATCTCGAGCTTCTTCCACAGCGCCTGCCGCTTTTCCGGCGCCTGCCGGAGTGTGGCGTTTGGCTCCTCCGACCAGGCAAACTGGGTCATGAAGAAGTCCGCCAAGTCATTGGCAATCTCCAGGTCCGTGCGGCCCGCCGTTTCGATTTCAAAGTCCTGCGCCGCGTTCCGCAGGCGCTCGGGATCGCCGATCTTGTAATCGTTGCCCTTGCCCTGCGCCACCATTTTAAGAGTGCGCACCAACATGCGCCCGTGGTCCGAGTGCGCCGCTGTGCCGGCGGCAATCTCGCGCAGAAGATTCCGTGCTGCGATGGTATCGGCGTCGGCGCCGCAGATTCCCAGCTTGGCTTTGGGAGTAATGCGGCATGGACCCATGTGACAGATTTTGCAACAAACACCGTCCGTGCCGAACTTGCATTGAGGTTTCTGCGTGGCATAGCGGTCCCACACCGTGGGAATCTGAGAGTTGTTGGCGATCACTACCATCTCATTGGTCGCTGAATCGCGTGAAATCTCTCTGCCTGGAGCTTCGGGCGAACTGGTTGGCATTAGCGCATCCCCTTTCGAGAGACAAACATTTGCTTCAGCATGGCTTCTACCGCCATTCTTGCCGGAGAATCCTGCGGGATCGCGGCAATCGCACTCCCCAGGGCATCCAGTGCCACGATATTCGAGTCGAGTGGAACCGTCGCCAACAGACGCAAGCCGGTACCTTCCACTTCACGGCCAACTACAGAAGGCATTTCTCCGTCAGGGACACGGTTTACGATCAGTCCCCGTTCTTTCACCTCCAACTGAACTTCATCGGCAAGAGCGGAGATACGGCCGGCCGTGTGAACGCCACGAACCGAACAGTCGGAGACCATAATCAACTGGTCGACCGAGAGCAGCGTGCGACGCGAAATGTGTTCGAGACCGGCCTCGCTGTCGATAACGACGTGGCGATAGTTTTGCGCCAGGCGGTCCAGAACGTCGCGCAACACGTTATTGGCAAAGCAATAACAGCCGCGGCCTTCAGGGCGGCCCATGACGATCAAGTCGTATCCTTCTTGCTCAACCAGAGCCTCCTGTACGCGCAGCTCCAGAAACTCCTGTTTGGAGACTCCCTTCAGGCTTTGCGCCTGCACACGGGCGTCTTCGCGGATGCCGCCCACCGTGGCTGTTAGACCGACTCCCAGCGCCTCGTAAAGATTGGCGTTCGAGTCGGCATCCACGGCCAGAATGGGCGTCTTCCCTTGGCGCACCAGCCAGTCGATTATCAAGGCGGAAAGGATGGTCTTGCCGACTCCACCCTTTCCGGTCAAGGCAACAATCATAACTACCTCGCCGCAAGAAGCCCTATTCTCAGGCTTTCGCTCGTCTGACGCAGCAGCGAAAAGACTTTTTCCGCATCCGCCACCGGAAGAGAGCCGGTGCCGCACGACGGGGTGATGAAGGCCTGCCGGGCGATCAACTCCGGGCTCAGCCCGGTGGCCTTGGCCAGGTTCTCGACCCCCTGCCAGAACTTGGCGGTAAGCGTTTCGGCGGTCTGCGATTGAATCTTGGCGCTGTTGGTCGGCACCACGCCCCATGCCAGGGCTTTACCTGCTTCAAGATGGCGCTTGATCGATTCAGAATAGAGCGCGATAGTGTCGCCGTAATCGAATGCATCGAAGTTGACGATATCGACCCCCGCATCGACCAGAATGGACCACTCGGTATTGCCGCAGCAGTGAATGCCCGCCAAAGCGCCTTCCGCGTGGACCGCCTCTACGACCTCATTCAACTTGGCGACCACGTCTTCGCGGTTGACGCTAACATAAGTTGAAGACCCGAATGCCGACAAGATCGGCTCATCGATAAAGCAAATCACATTCTCGCCAAACTTGCGGAACTTACGGACTTGCCAGCGGCATTTCATCGCCAGCACCTTTACCACAACGTCCATGAACTCCTCGTTGTAGTAAATGGCACGCTTGTTCTCGTCAACGACGGTGAGACCGAAACTGATTGGCCCTGTGGTCTGTACCTTCACAAACGGACGTGTTCCGCCGGCCGCTTCCAGCGCCGCTTCCATGGCGTAGATTCCCTTGGAAAACGCCGGTGTGATCTGGAACTTATCCAAATTCTCGGCCAGATAGTCTTCGTAAAAGGCCGCCAGGTCGCTCGAATAGTCGCCCGTGGTATCGATGTACAGGCGCTCCTTTTCGCGGTCGATTATCAGGCGAGGAATGCCCTCGCTGTACTGTGCCTCCATCTGTTCGTTCAGGCCGCGGGCGGGCAACTGAGGCCAGATCGGCGCATCGGGAATAGCGTTGAGAACAACCATAACGGCCGCTTGCGGATCGGCATGGGGCAAGCTGCCGATCGCGGTGGCTATGCATCGGGGTTCCAGACTCATTGCGTTTTCTCCTTCATAACTCATTGCGTTTTCTCTTTCGTGCGCGAGATAAGTACATCTGCCAAGGTTCGGAATGGGGAAAGAATATCTTCGTGGCCGAGTTCCATCAGGGATTGGCCGAGCCGGTCGGCGAGCCCGATTCGATTGTCGAAAGGAATGACTCCGAGCAGAGTCTCGGCGCCAAACTCATCGGAAATCCACCGGCATTCCGAGTCGCTCGTTATGGATTTATTGAGCACTACGCCGAACCGGCCAATTCCGATCGCGGACGCCATTTCTCTTACGCGGTGTGCCGTTTCCACACTTCGTTTGCCGGGTTCCACCACGACCAGCATCAAGTTCACACCCATGGCCGTGCCGCGGCCAAGATGCTCAATGCCGGCCTCCATATCCAGAATGACAATTTCGTCGCGCTTGAGAACCAGATGCTGAACCAGATTCTTCAGCAGAACGCTCTCCGGACACGCGCACCCGCCTGCTGCGCGTTGCACGGCTCCTAGCGTCAGCAGGTCCACGCCCGCGTGGCGCGTGGCATATCTTGCGGCAATATCCGCGACCTCCGGATTGATCTTGAAGATTTGTCCATATCCCTGAACCTTGGCGCCGGTACGTTCTTCAATCAGATGGCGCTCAGTGGAAATCGTCCGGATCTTCGCCTGCAACTCAGGCGGCATTCCAATCGCGGACGCCAGATTCGCATCGGGATCGGCATCGACCGCCAGCACTTGACGCCCCTGGGCGGCATAGAGGCGAGCCAAGGTGCCCGCCACCGTCGATTTGCCCACTCCGCCCTTGCCCGATACTGCAAGCTTCATGTGAAGCTCCCGCTCTGGTAACCGTTCATCATGGGCGCGAACGGTAACGCGTCAGGCCGCCGGCACTTCTCAGTTACCTTCGATAATTCTACTGGCAATTATAGTAAATTACGGCATTGGAGATGTGATGGCGCGCACATCTTGGCATTGGCGTGAACAAAGCCTGGATTGAAGAACTGGCAGACGACGCATCAATTAACTTTGAATCCTGTGCCGGCTGTTTCATCTCCGAGAACCCGGGAAGGAGACACATCTAAGAGGGAAAGCTGCCAATCTCCAAGGAAGCAAAGGAGGCGGCTGATAGGTGGAGGTGGTCATCATCCTATTCGACAAGCTGACTTGAGCTGGGGCTGTTCATCAAGAGATCCAGTGCCCGTGTTACTCCGGCGCAAGAAAGGTTCAAGTCACTTCAGAAGATTCAACTGCTGAAATAGGATGCGCTAATCAAACAGCGGCGGCGCCGGAGAAGTGTAAGTATAACCGCGGGGAGGATTGGCGCTCATGATGCCAGCGGCCGGTCCCTCATATGCGGGATAGAAGATTCCGCATCCTGTTCTAAGGACAGTAAGGTCAACTTGGCGCGACCAGCCTGAAGATAGAGGGTCTGCCTGGTCCCACGAGGCTGCGTGTGAATAATATTCGCGACCAGACGGGATTCGCCCCCAAGCATTACTCTGCCGGATCTTCATGCAGCGCGGCGGTCCACACCCGGCCATTTCCGCGCCTCAGCAATTGCGGGGCAATCGGATCCACACGGGTACAAAGCAATGCTTCTACTTGTCGAGTTGCTTTGTGCCCGCTACCCGGAAGTTGGCGGTTAGCACCTGCGCGGAGTCCTCTGGCTGCGCGCTCCCGATACTGATGCTGTACTCGCCGGGAACGATCATGCGGTTCCCCTTGGCGTCAACCTGACCTAGCGAGCGCGGATCGACCGTGAGGGTCACGTGGGTCGTCGCATGGGCCGCAAGATGCACGCGGGTGAACCCGGCAAGCACGTGGCGCGGCGTTTCGAACGCCTTCGGCTGCGTCACGTAAAGTTCGACTACTTCATCCCCAGCCAGCGCTCCGGTGTTTTCGACATCGGCCTCAACCCGCAGGGAATCTCCGGCAGCAAGGCTTGAAGAGGCGAGCTTCAGGTTGCGGTAAGCGAACGTGGTATAGCTCAAGCCGTAACCGAAGCTATAGAGCGGCTTGCCTGAAAAGTAGCGATACGTGCGGCCATGCATGGCATAGTCGTCAAACGCCGGAACCTGATCCAGCGAGCGATAGAACGTAAGGGGCAGACGGCCGGCCGGATTGTTGTCGCCGGCAAGCGTCTCGGCAATCGCAGTCCCGCCCTCCTCGCCGGGATACCACGCCTCGAGCACTGCGTCGGCATGCTCGTTTGCCCAGTTCACCGCCAGGGCGCTGCCGTTCTGCAGCACGACGATCAACGGCCTGCCAGTGTCCGCCAGCGCCTTCAGCAGCTCTTCCTGATCGGCCGGCAGATCGATCACGGTGCGGTCGCCCCCGCTGAAACCGTCCAGCTTCACAGGCATATCTTCCCCTTCAAGCGAAGGCGAAAGGCCGAACATGGCAATGGCGACGTCGGCATTCTTCGCGGCATTAACCGCCTCATCGCGCAACACCGCGGCCGGAGCCTGCCACGTAAGATCGATGCCGGCGCTCCCCGTCCCGTGCAGGTACTCGAGCCGAATGGCGTGGGGCCTAGCATCGGCAAAGTGCACGGGTGCTTCGATCACCGCGCCGCGTTCCCCGGTGGACTTGTGTTCACTGGCCACGAGGAGCTTGTCATCGAGAAACAGCCGGAATCCTTCCGCGTTCTCGCACGCATAGCAGTAATTCATCCGGACGCCGAGCTTGTAGTCGCCCGGCGCGGGTGGGGTGAAGTTGCCGCTCCAGCGCACCGAGAAGTTGCTGCGGCCGAGGCCGGAAACCGGCGAAACCTTGTCCCAATTGAAGTTGATGTTGGCGTCGGTCCGCGTAAGCGCGGGCTGTCCGCTGAGGTCTGCTGAGTTGAAGTACTCGGCCGAAAGTCCATGGCCAGCGCCGGTCGCCGGGCTGAGAGCGGTGTGTTCGATCGGCATTGCCAGGCCCGCGACCAGCGTCGATCCCTGCGCATAG
>JBEKPA010000209.1:0-6718 GCA_049521195.1 Occallatibacter sp. | reverse complement strand
CAGCGATTTGATGGCTTCGGGCAGCCGCTCTTCGATCAGTTTGGCGCGCTCGACGGCGATGCCGCCCAGATACGACGGCGCCGGCGTGGTAGTGAGCACCAGCAGCAATGCGATCACCGAGAAGCAAAGCCCCGCAAAGCCGGCCGAAACCAGCATGTGGTAGGTGTCGGCGACATCCAGACCGAAGACGTTGAAGGCCATGTGCTCCACCGGCTTGATGTGCTTGAGTACGGCCAGCGCGAAGAGGAAGAAGAAGACCGCCAGAGAGGTCAAAACGGCGAGCGTCGCATCCAGGCTGCGGTGGAACTGCTGGCGGGCGCGACAGTGCGGGCATTCGGCAAAATGCTGCTCGTAGTCCTTGCGCATCTCCGGCGTGATCCCCGAGATGTCATATCGCCAGCTTGCCAGGATGGCGCCTACGACTCTGTCTGTGCATTGCGTTCTTGCCATAAGCGTATAGACTCACTTTGCATAGCATGTGCTTGACCGCGATGGTTCCGCGCGGTTCACGCAGCAACGAAATGTTAAAAACGATTTTACGCTCTGCCTGCCGTTACGGCTCAATACCGCTCCGGCGCTTTTGGCCATGGCGAATACTCAACGGCGCTTCCCTTACCAAAATACCTGGTACAGAGCAATGCCCGCGTCTTACTATTGTAATCTAATTGACTCAAAAGTATATAGGCAGAAGCGGTTCATGCTGCGCAGCCAGCAGCAGCCGGTTGGCCAGCAAGCTCGCCCGGCCGTTCAGTGCACGCTCGGCCGTGACCCTAGCCAGCTCCGGAAGATTATTGCTTTCAGATAGATGTGCCAGAATCACGTAGGCTGCCTGGCCATCGTAGCCGTTCTCAAGGAACTCAGCCGCTGCTTCGTTCGAAAGGTGACCGACGCGCGAAAGTACCCTTTGCTTCACCTGCCAGGGGTAGGGACCGTCGCGCAGCATCTCCAGGTCGTGATTGGATTCGAGCAGCAGCAGATCCACGCCGTTGAGCTGCGCCTTCACGTTGGGCGGGATGTAGCCGAGGTCGGTTGCGAAGGCCATCCGCACTCCCTCGGCCCTGAAGACGAAACCCACCGGGTCGGCGGCGTCGTGGGGAATGGTGAAGGGGCTGACGGCAATATCGCCGATGTCGAAGGGCTGGCCAGCCTGGAAATACTCGACCGCCGGAAGCCAGGTGGGATCCTTCTCCCGGCTGGGAGTCGCGGGAGCGAGATCAGCTACTCCCTTTTCAGCCGGAGCGGCAGCGGTCTCCAGCCTTTCACGCGAAACTGGCCCAGAATCGACCAGGAGATCGGCTTCGTCCGGATCACCCTCGGCATCGGACTGAACCGTTGCCGCCTCCGCCTGCCGCTCCGCGGCCTGCTTGCGGCACTGTTCGAGCCACTGGGCATAGGTCATTTGCCGCCGGGGGTTGAGCCAGCGCATCCAGGCGCGATGCGTGCCCTCGGTAAAGTACACCGGAATGCCCAGATTGCGCGCCGTCACCGCCAGCCCGCCGATGTGGTCCTGATGCTCGTGGGTGACGACGATGGCGTTCAGGGTCTCAGGCTCTTCTCCGGCCAGCCGCATGCGCCGGAACAGCTCCCGGCAGCTCAGGCCGGCATCCACCAGGATGCGTGTGCGGCCCCCGGTGACAACTGTGCAGTTGCCCTTCGACCCCGAAGCCAGCACCGTGAAGCGCACCATCCTCTGAGCATACAGCCAATGGCCTATACTGTTGACTTGGAGCGAATGAATGCGGGATGCCATATTGGTGACGGGCGGAGCGGGGTTCATCGGCTCGAATTTCATTCTGCGCTGGATGGAAGACTCTGGCTCGCCGGTCGTCAATCTGGATCTGCTGACTTATGCGGGGAATCCGGCCAACCTGTCTTCGCTGGAGAACGATTCGCGTTATCTGCTAGTGCGCGGCGACATTTGCGACGCGGACTTTGTGGGCTCCCTGCTCGGCGAGCATCGGCCTCGAGCGATCGTTCACTTTGCCGCGGAGAGCCATGTGGATCGCTCCATTGCTTCTCCAGGGGCGTTTATACGGACCAATGTTCAGGGGACGTTCGTTCTTCTTGAGCAGGCAAAGGCTTATTGGTCAGGGCTCAGTGAAGCCGATCGGCGCGCATTCCGGTTCCTGCACATCTCCACCGACGAAGTTTATGGTTCGTTGGGGGCGCAGGATCCCGCCTTTTCAGAGACCACGGCCTATGCTCCGAACAGTCCTTATGCGGCATCGAAGGCCGCTTCAGATCACCTGGCAAGGGCTTATTTCCACACCTGGGGCCTTCCGGTACTCACCACGAATTGCTCCAACAATTACGGCCCATTTCAATTCCCCGAGAAGTTCATTCCACTTATGATCCTGAATGCGCTGGAGGGCAGGCCGCTGCCAGTTTACGGCGATGGAATGAATGTGCGGGACTGGCTCTTTGTGGAAGACCACTGCGATGCGCTGCGCGCCGTCTTGCGGGAAGGCCGAATCGGGGAGACTTACAACATCGGCGGGAACAGCGAGCGCAGGAATATCGATGTGGCCAACACCATCTGCGACCTTGTGGATGAGATGCGTCCGCGCGCGGCTGCCGGCCCGCGGCGGAATCTGATAACTTTCGTCAAGGATCGGCCCGGCCACGACCGGCGCTATGCCATCGATGCTTCAAAACTCTCTCGCGAACTGGGCTGGCAGCCGGCGGAGCGGTTTGAAAGCGGACTGCGCAAGACCGTTCGCTGGTATCTCGACCATTCCTCGTGGGTTGAGAATGTGCGCACCGGCGCTTACCTCGAATGGATCGCGCAGAACTATACGGAGCGGCTTACGAAATGAAAGGTATCATTCTGGCGGGAGGATCGGGCACGCGTCTTTATCCCGTGACTCATGTTGTATCCAAGCAGCTTCTTCCGGTCTATAACAAGCCGATGATCTACTATCCGCTCAGCACGCTGATGCTGGCCGGCTTGCGCGACATTCTGATCATTTCCACTCCCCAGGATACGGGCCGCTTTGCCGAATTGCTAGGCGACGGCCATAACTGGGGCATCAGCATAAGCTATGCCGTGCAGCCCAGCCCCGACGGCCTGGCTCAGGCCTTCCTGATAGGCCGGGAGTTTATAGGGGACGCACCCTGCTCCCTGATCCTGGGCGATAACATCTTTTATGGCCAGGGGTTCTCCGGCCAGCTTCAGTCGGCGGCGGAACTCCAGCGGGGCGCAATCGTGTTTGCCTATCCGGTCGAGGATCCCCAGCGCTACGGAGTGGTGGAATTCGACAACCAGGGCCGCGCGATCAGCCTCGAGGAGAAGCCCGAGAAGCCCAAATCGCGCTATGCGGTTACCGGCTTGTACTTCTACGACAACGACGTCGTGAGGTTCGCGTCGTCGCTGAAGCCGTCGGCTCGCGGAGAGCTGGAGATTACGGACCTGAACCGGCGCTATCTGGAAGCCGGAAACCTGAATGTGCAGATCATGAGCCGCGGCATGGCCTGGCTGGACACGGGAACGCACGATTCCTTGATGGAGGCCGGACTCTTTGTCCACACGATCGAACGGCGCCAGGGCCTGAACATAGCTTGCCCGGAAGAGATTGCCTATCGACAGGGTTTCATCACGGCGGAGCAGTTGGAGCGCCTGGCCCAGCCAGTGAGCAAGAGCCGCTATGGGCAATACCTGCTTGCCCTGCTCAGCGAGCCGCATTTCGCGGCCAAGGTCATGGAGCCATGAAGATTGCAGAGACTTCGCTGCCGGGGGTTTTGGTTTTAACTCCGGCGATTTACCGCGACAGCCGCGGCGCATTCTGGGAAACCTGCAACCGGCGCGCCATGGCGGAGGCAGGCTTGCCCGAGTCCTGGGCGCAGGATAACTTCTCGCTCTCGAAGAAGAATGTGCTGCGCGGCATTCATTATCAGATCTCGCAGCCGCAAGGGAAGCTGGTGAGGGTAACTCATGGCGCGGTGCTCGATGTGGCCGTGGATTTGCGCCAAATCTCCCCGACCTTTGCAAAGCATGTGGCCGTCGAACTCAGCGGCGAGAACGGTGCAATGTTATGGATTCCCGAGGGCTTCGGCCACGCGTTTCTTGTGCTTACCGAAGTTGCCGGCTTCGCCTACAAGGTAACGGACTATTACTCTCCGGCGGGTGAGCGGACCATCGTGTGGAACGATCCGGAGCTGGCCATCCCCTGGCCGGTTGCCGCGGAGGACGCGATCGTCTCCGACAAGGATCGCAACGGCAAGGCGTTGCGGGATGCGGAGTTATTCCCGTAGGCGGGGAACTGGCCTTTGCGGTCTCCCACCCTTTCGTCCGCCGCGGCGGACGAAAGGATGGGGCACGGGACACTCGCGGGCGATTTACAGGCTGACGATGTCTTGCTCAGTGATGGAAGCCGGCGCCGTCCAGCGAAGGTTTGAAGCCGGGCTGGGCGGCAAACCAGTCGAGATGGCGCTTTATGTCGCGGAGCAGCATGCCGGCCAGATCGTGGGTGAAGCCGTTGCGTACGACGACGCGCTGCACGACCGAATCCTGCCGGTTGGCAGGCATCTTGTAGGTTGGCACCTGCCAGCCTCGATCGCGCAACCTGTCTGACAAGTCGTAGAGCGACCAGTTGGTTTGCTCTTTCAGGGTCCAGGCGAGGACGGGCAGGTCGCGCCCGGTGGAAAGCATCCGGAAGGGGCCGAGGGTGGCGATCTGGCCGGCGAGTTCGACAGCCACCTCCTGGCAAGCCTCGTGGATGGCGCGATACCCGGCCTTGCCGAGCCGGATGAGGTTGTAATACTGGGCCACGATCTGGCTCGCCGGGCGGGAGAAGTTGATGGCCAGCGTGGGCATTGCGCCACCGAGGTAATCGACGTTGAAGATCAGATCGGGATCGAGATCCGCAAGCTCGCGCCAGACGATCCAGCCCACACCCGGATAGACCAGGCCGTATTTGTGGCCCGAGGTGTTGATGGATTTGACGCGCGGCAAGCGAAAGTCCCAGAGCAGGTCAGGTTGGAGGAACGGCGCGACGAAACCGCCGCTGGCGCCATCGACGTGGATGGGAATGTCGAGGCCGGTTTGCTCCTGGAGGCGGTCGAGTGCGGCGCTTAGCGCGAGGACGTTTTCGTAGTCGCCCGTAAAGGTGCTGCCGAGCACGGCGACCACGCCGATGGTGTTCTCGTCGCAGGCTTCCGCGGCGCGCTCCGGATCGGTGACCACTTCGTTCCCTTCGAGCGCAACCTCGCGCGGCTCCACGTCCCAATAGCGGGCGAACTTGTGCCAGCATACCTGGGTGTTTGAGCCCATCACCAGGTTGGGCTGGCCGGCTGTCTTGCCCAGTTTCCGCATCTCTTTGCGCCAGCGCCATTTGAGGGCCAGGCCGCCCAACATGCAGGCCTCGCTGGAACCGATGGTCGAGGTGCCGATGGTGCGCTCGGGACCGGGCGAGTTCCACAGCTCGGCCAGCATATGCACGCAGCGCATCTCCAGCTCGGCCGTCTGCGGGTACTCGTCCTTGTCGATCATGTTCTTGTCGAAGGTTTCCGACATCAGCTTGTGGGCTTCGGGCTCCATCCAGGTACTGCAGAAGGTGGCGAGGTTGAAGCGGGAGCTGCCGTCGAGGATCAACTCGTCGTGGATCAGGTTGTATGCGGTGCCCGGCGACATGCCTTGCTCGGGGATGGAGTGGCGCGGGGTTGGCCCCAGCAGCGAGTGGCGCGCATACATGGGGCGGACCAGGTCGGGACTGAAATGTTTCCGCGGGCGTTGCCGGCTGGCGGCGTCGTTTTCCATTGGGGGTGGCATCCTCCGAAGTCCCCATGGTAAACGCAGTCGGCGCGATTCGCATATCGACGGCCGGCGAATCGCTCGCGCACCGAAGCCTTGACACGCCCGCAGGCGGTTGGTCCGCTTCCTATCACACAAAAGCTCTGCGAACCCAAACCATGGTCGGGGTTCAGCGTTCACGCGGGGAAAGGCGGCCTTAGGCGATTCTCTCGATAACGACGGATTCGAGGACGACTGGCTTGTGCGGCTTGTCCTGGCCGCCGCGAGGGACGAGGGAGATTTTGGTGACGATCTCCTGGCCTTCGACGACTTCGCCGAAGATGGTGTGCTTGCCGGTGAGCCAGGGAGTGGGGGCGACGGTGAGAAAGAACTGGCTGCCGTTGGTGTTGGGACCGGCGTTGGCCATGGCCAGCTTGCCGGGCTTGTCGAATTGGCGCGAGGAGCCTTTGGTTTCGTCCTCAAAGCGGTAGCCGGGGCCGCCCATGCCGGTGCCGGCGGGGTCGCCGCCCTGAATCATGAAATCGGGAATGACACGGTGGAAGATGGTGCCGTCGTAGAGTCTGGCGGTGGATTTCGCGCGGGTCGTGGGGTGTGTCCACTCCTTGGCGCCTTCGGCCAGTTCGATGAAGTTCTTGACGGTGATGGGCGCATCGGTCTCGAAGAGGCGGACGGTAATCTTGCCTTCGGTAGTGGTGAAGACGGCGTAGGTTCCTGCTGCGAGTGCCATGAAAACTCCTGTGTAGTGAGGTTTCCCAGGCCTTTGAACTGAGATCTGGGGCTCGCGTTTACGATTGAGATTTGCGGTCTCCCACCCTTTTCACCGAGAACGCGAAAAGGATGGGGCACCCAGGGGATCGAACAATGCGGGCTAGGGTTTGGGCGAGGCGGCTGCCGGGGAAGGCGGCAACGGCTGGCCTTCGCGGACGACGGTGACCTTCTTGAGCACCACGGGTGTGAGCGGTTTGTCCT
>JBEKPA010000208.1:0-6722 GCA_049521195.1 Occallatibacter sp. | reverse complement strand
TCTCGGCATGTGCGCTGATGTATGCCAGCACAGGCGACGAGGCGCTGCGCCAGAAGGCCAACGAACTGGTGGAGGAGCTGGCCAAATGCCAGCGGAAGGACGGGTATCTGGGCGCTTATCCGGCGGATTTTTATGACCGGCTGAAAAGCTATAAGCCGGTGTGGGCGCCCTTCTACACCTATCACAAGATTATGGCCGGCCTGCTGGATATGTACGTCTATTGCGGCAACACTCTGGCTCTGACGATGGCCGGGCGCATGGCGGACTGGGCCGCGAAGTGGGTTGAGCCGCTGAGCGATGAGGAGTGGGCGAGGATTCAGCTGGTGGAGCACGGCGGTATGAACGAGGTCTGCTTCAACCTGTACGCGGTGACCGGCGAAAGCAAGTACCGCGATCTGGGCTTCCGGTTTGAGCACAAGAAGTTCTTCGATCCTCTGGCCGCGGGTGAAGACAAGCTGGCCGGCCACCATTCGAATACCAACATTCCCAAAGCGATCGGCGCGGCGCGGGGCTATGAAGTCTCGAACGACCCGCGCTACCGCACCATTGCCGAGAACTTCTGGCGCCAGGTGGCCGAGCATCACGCCTACTGCACGGGCGGCACCGGCGCCACGGTTCCACTCAGCAGCGACGACCCCGAGGGCTGGCACGCGGCCGACAATCTGGCCAACCAACTGGTTCCGGATGCCGAGGAGTGCTGCTGCAGCTACAACATGATGAAACTGTCGCGGCACCTCTTCGGCTGGAGCGCCGATACCCGCTTCATGGACTACTACGAGCGGCTGCTTTGGAACGTGCGGCTGGGTACCCAGGACGAGCACGGGATGCTGATGTATTACGTCTCGATGCAGCCGGGCTACGCAAAGACCTTCGGGACAGCCCTCGACTCGTTCTGGTGCTGCACGGGCACGGGCGTGGAAGAGTACGCCAAGCTGGGCGACAGCCTTTACTTCCACGACGAGAACGGCATCTACGTAAATCAGTTTGCGGCCAGCGAAGTGGAATGGCCGGAGAAGGGCGTACGGCTTACGCAGCACACGGAGTTCCCTTCCGAGGAGTCGACCGCGCTGACCATCCACTGCGACCGGCCGGTTCGCTTTGCCCTGCGCCTGCGGACGCCATACTGGTGCGCCGGCATCGCGGCGCGCGTGAACGGCAAACCGGAGAAGGCCGCCGCGGGAGCCAATCGCTACCTCGAGTTGGACCGCATCTGGCAGCAGGACGACCGCGTCGATGTGGCGCTGCCGATGCGCTTCCATGCAGCTCCTCTGCCAGGGAACTCAAGTGTGCGGGCCATGATGTATGGGCCTCTGGTGCTGGCCGGGCTGATGGGGCGCGACGGGCTGACCACGGAGATGATTTATGGCCACGAGGGACCGTCCCGTGGCGGGCAATTCACCGATGCGGCGATGCCGCGGATTGAAGCACGCAAGGGCGGCGAGTGGGTGGAGAAGGCGGGTGGGCCTCTGCTATTCAGAACTGCCGGGCAAGCTCGGGCCATGAACCTCAAACCACTCTACCAAGTGCTGGACGAGCGCTATACCGTCTACTGGCAAGTCAACGGGAATGTGTAGGTCCTTGGCCGTGCCGCAAGGGAAGGGAAGCGATGCCGGCGATGCACAAGTTGCGCATGGGAATGGTGGGCGGCGGGCCGGGAGCCTTCATCGGCCCGGTGCACAAGATGGCCGCCGAGCTGGACGGCCGGATCGAGTTGGTGGCGGGGGCGTTCTCGCAATCGGCTGAGCGGTCGCGGGCGGCGGGCGAGGCCTTCGGGATCGATCCCGGAAGGGCGTATGCCGACTACCTGGAGATGCTGTCGGCGGAGCGGAAGCGGCCGGACGGAATAGACTTTGTGGTCATCGCCACACCGAACTATCTGCACCTGCCGGTGACGAAGGCCGCGCTTGAAGCGGGGTTCGCGGTGATCAGCGACAAGCCGGCCACGGCTACCTATGAGGAGGCTTTGGCTCTGGAGGCCGCGGTGGCTCGCTCCGGTTTGCCGTACGCGCTGACCCATACCTATGCCGGCTACGCTCTGGTTCGCGAGGCGCGCAACCTCTGCGCCAGCGGGCGGCTGGGAGAGATTCGCAAGATTGCCGTCGAGTATTTGCAGGGGTGGTTGAGCGCGCCACTGGAGCGCACGGGGCAGAAGCAGGCGGCCTGGCGCGCCGATCCCGCGCTCAACGGACCCGGCGGCTGCGTCGGCGACATCGGCACCCATGCCTTCCACCTGGTTGAATATGTGACCGGCTTGCGCGTGACGAGCCTGAACGCGACGCTGCGCTCGGTGGTGCCTGGGCGTCTGTTGGACGACGATTGCAGCGCCTTTTTACGTCTGGAGAACGGAGCGAGCGGCGTGCTGATGGTTTCGCAGGTGGCTGTGGGCGAGGGCAACGGGCTGCGCCTCCGCGTTTATGGCGAGAAGGGCTCGATCGACTGGTGGCAGGAAGATCCGAACCGGTTGCGCGTGAAGTGGCTGGACGGGCTGGAGGAGATTCGCCATGCGGCGGGGAGCTACCTGAGCGCGGATGCGCGGGCGGTTACGCGGCTTCCCGGCGGCCATCCGGAGGGGTTCATCGAGGCTTTTGGCGTGCTCTATCGCGAGTTTGCCGATGCGCTGATCGCCTGGGGGCAAGGCCAGGCGAACCCGCTGCCGCCGACGCTGCCCGGGATTCAGGCCGGGGTACGCGGGATGCGGTTTATCGAGCGCGCCATCGAAAGCAGCCGCGCCGAAAGCTGGGTTGAGTTTTGATGATTGGGAACGAGAAAGTTGGGTTGTGTCCTCCCACCCTTTCCGCATCCGCCGCGGCGGACGGAAAGGATGGGGCACCCAGAAGTCCGCTAGACGGAGATTTGGGAACGGCCTTGAAGCCGGGAGGGAAATCATGAAGACGATTAGGGGGCCGGGGATCTTCCTGGCGCAGTTTGCGGGCGATGCGGCGCCGTTCAACTCGCTCAAAGGAATAGCCGGATGGGCGGCAGGGCTGGGCTTTACCGGGGTTCAGATTCCCACTTGGGATCGTCGGCTCTTCGATTTGAAACTAGCCGCCGAGAGCCGGAGCTATTGCGACGAAGTGGCCGGCGCGGTGGGCCAGTCGGGGCTGGCCATTACCGAGCTTTCCACGCATTTGCAGGGCCAGTTGGTAGCCAGCAACGCAGCTTACGCCGTGCTTTTTCAAGACTTTGCTCCACAAGAGTTCGCGGAAGACTTGAAGGGCCGCCAGGCGTGGGCGGTGGAGGAACTGCGTTCGGCAGCCAAGGCAAGCCAGAGGCTCGGCCTAAAGGCGCACGCCACATTTTCCGGAGCGCTAGCGTGGCCTTATTTTTATCCCTGGCCGCATCGCCCTGCGGGGCTGATCGACGAGGCGTTCGAGGAGCTGGGGCGGCGCTGGCTGCCAATTCTGCGGGCCTTCGACGAGGTCGGCGTGGACGTTTGCTTCGAGCTTCATCCCGGCGAGGACCTGCACGACGGAGCGACCTTCGAGCGCTTCCTGGACGTGGTGGGCGGGCACGACCGCGCCAACATTCTCTACGACCCCAGCCACATGATTCTGCAGCAGATGGATTACCTGGCTTTCCTGGACCTCTATCACCAGAGGGTGCGCGCCTTCCACGTGAAGGACGCGGAGTTCCGGCCGAGCGGGCGCTCCGGCGTCTACGGCGGCTACCAGGATTGGATCGACCGGCCGGGGCGGTTCCGCTCGCTGGGCGATGGGCAGATCGATTTTCACTCCATCTTCTCCAAGCTGGCCCAGTACGACTATCCGGGTTGGGCGGTGCTGGAGTGGGAATGCTGCCTGAAGCATCCCGAGGCGGGCGCGGCGGAGGGGGCGCGGTTCATTCGCGACCGCATCATTCGGGTGACGGATCGGGCCTTCGACGAGTTTGCCGGCGGCGGCGCTGAACAGGGGCGGAATCGAAGGATTCTGGGGCTGGGCGAGGCGTAAGCTGTCCCTCTTCAGATTGCGATCCCGGCGGAGCGGTAAATCTCAGTGATGTAGCGCATGTCGCGCAGGCCCTCTTCGCCGGGAGACTTGGGCTCCAGCCCATTCTGAATGCAATGGGAGAAGTGCTCGGCCTGGGCCCGGAATTGCGAGGGGTCGCGAGCCGGATTTGGCTCATCGAGCTGCGTGCCGGAGAACTCGGCGCGTAGGCGGAGGCCTTCATAATTGAAGGCTGGATCGAGTTCCAGCCAGCCCTTCGATCCATAAACGCGGTAGAAGCCTGGCATTGCCGCGCCGTAGGTGGTGTTGCAACTGGCCACGATGCCGGAAGGGAAGCGCATGGTCCAGGAGACGTTTTCCTCGACCTCGTTGAAGCGGCCGTCGCGATCGACGGTGGAGGCAAAGGCCGCGAAGTGGTCAGGCTCTTCGCCGGTCAGATAGCGGCAGGCGTTGAGCGAGTAAATGCCGACGTCGAAGAGCGGACCTCCGCCGGCGAGCTTCTTATTGAGCCGCCAGTCGGGGCCGCTGTTGTAGCCGAATGCGCTTTCGATGGCCTGCACCTGGCCGAGTGCGCCGTCGCGGATGAGCTTGACGGCTCGAAGGTTGGTGGGCTCGTAAAGGCAGCGGTAGGCGATCATGAGCTTGACGTTCGCGGCCTTGCAGGCGGCGATCATGGCCTCGGCCTCGGCGACGTTGATACTCATCGGCTTTTCGCAGAGCACGTGCTTGCCGGCCTTGGCGGCGCGGATCGTGTACTCGGCGTGCATGGAGTTGGGCAGCGCCACATAGACGGCGTCGATGGCCGGGTTGCGCGCGATCTCGTCGAAGTTCTCGTAGTTGTAGATGGAGGTTGAAGGGACTCCGTACTCCGCGGCGATGCGCTCTGCCTTGTCGCGATGGCCGCTAACCAGCCCCGTGATCCGCGAGTTGGTGGTACCGAGCACGCCGGGCATGAAGTGGCCGGCGATGCGGCCCAGACCGATGATGGCGTAGCCGGTCTTCTTCGCGGAAGGTTCGCCCGCGGGGGTCTGGGCGTTGAGCGTGGGTGCGAAGCGGGCGGCCAGGCTCAGCGCGCCCAGTTTGGCGAATTCTCTTCGAGTGAAATGCATAGGCTCCTTATTTCACGCTCAAGTCCCCATCCGCGTCAACCACCAGCGCGTCGCCCTGAATCTGGATGGAGTGAATCTTGAGCCGTTCCAGGGCGACCTTGTACCCGGAGGAGGCGGTAGAGCCTTCGAGGGCCTTGCGCAGCAGATCGGCGGCATTCACTTTCATGGCCGAGGGAATCTGGCGGCTGAGGAATGGGGTGAGTACGAAGTTGAGTTCCTCGTGGTCGCTGACCCGGTCCACGCGGGCGTCGCGGAAGCCGATGGTCTCGCCCTCGCCGTCGGGGGCCAGCGAGACCTCGGACGACAGCGCGAGCGCCAGTCCCAGACAGGCGCCGCCCACGGACTTGCCCAGCCGCGCGTGGGTCTTGACCTGGACGACGATCCGGTCGCCGCCAAAGCGCAGTTGCGGGTTCTCGGCATAGATGGAGCAGGCGCTCTTCGCGCTGCCCTTGAGGTAGTAGCGGCCGTCGGGCGCACTGAAGAGCTGCTGCTTGAGGGTGCGTTCCAGAGCGTCGCGGCTGACCTTCAGTTCCACGGCGCCGCACTTCGCTAGCCCGGCGGCCAGAAACAGCAGACCGGCCGCCAGTATTCGCCGGGGTATTGTCATATCAGTATCGTGCCACCGGTGGCCGCATGATTGCCAGTTTTGCACATGGAAAGCCCGTGCCCGACCCTGCCTCGAACCGGGGTTCCTGTCGCTAATTCCACCGCATGGAGCGAGATGCATCTGCCTTCCGCTCGGCCCCGCTGCGCGTTTGGAGTGGGCGGCGGGCGATTTTGCTATTGATTTTTGAACAAAACCTATGTAGAATAAGAAGCTAGAGTTTCCTCTGGACGGACAGGCCCCCCCACTTGTTGCGGAGGAAGTACGGGTAAATCACCTTTTCTCAAGGAAACCAAATCAATGGCGAAGCGTCGTGGAAATCCAAATTGGGGCAAGCCGGAGCCCATTGGCCCGGTTGTGCCCACTGTAACCTCCTTCGAACAGATTGTGAGGGAGTTCAAGCTCAGCCCGGACCAATACATCCGGTCGACCCGCCTGCGGGAGTGGGCTCGGCGCAACAAGAATTCAAAGTACATCCCCGAGGCACTTCTAGAGGCCTGGGGTTTCGAGATCGAATCGACGTTGTAGGCCGTTTTCTGCGTTGTTTTGCAAAGGCGCTGCCCTCGGGCGGCGCTTTTGCTGTATGGGGCGATTGTGGGTGCCACTACCGGCGCTTTGCCGCCGGCCATTCAACAGGCGGCCGTACTACTTTGGGGGCTAGGAACCGCCGCCAGCCGCGCCGGGGTTGAGGCCGGCCATGCCCATTCGGTCCCCCCGGCGCGCCCGGCCAACGACTTCCTGTACAATGGCTCAAGAAATCAACCGATGATTTTCGCTGATCCGTGCATGGAATCGTGAACGGAATCGGAGTCTTGGCTCCTGTGGCCGGCTGCGGCCCTGAGGGGCCCTGGCCACATTTCGCTTGCTTCCGCCGCGAGGCGGACAAGATTCGATGCGGCGGCGCGGACTACCTGCGGGCGGGCGTGCCCCGAAGCGGGCGCCCTCGACGCTTCAGTGATCGCATCTTCATTTCAGCCGTCGGGCAGCGCCATCGCGCGCAGGAAGGATTTACCTATGTTCCAGAGCCATGCAATTGAAGAAACACCTCGCCCGGGCAGCCCGTGG
>JBEKPA010000207.1:0-6765 GCA_049521195.1 Occallatibacter sp. | reverse complement strand
GCCCGGTGATGAAGGCGATGTTGCGATGGCCGAGCGCGGCCAGATGCTGTACCGCCTGGCGAATTCCCTCGCCATAATTCACTTTGAGCACGCGGATATTGGGCAGATCCGGCCCGGCATCCACAAAGACCAGCGGAAACTCGCGCTCCACCAGTTTCTCCACCAGATCCTCTTCAATGCCGAATGTCATCACCGCCACGCCGTCTACATTGCGCTGCAACATGCGCCGAATCAGCGACTCGGTGCGCTCGGGCGAGTAGTTGGTGGAACCGATCAGCACTTCATAGCCCTGGGCCACCGCCAGGTTTTCAAACTCCTGCACCAGCTCCGGGAAGAAAGGGTTTGTGATCTCCGAGACGATCAGCCCCAGCATGCGGCTGCGGCCTGAGACCAGGGCGCGCGCCTGCGTATTGGGCAGGTAGCCAAGCTCCTTGATCGCCTGCCATACCCGGCGAACCAGCGCCGGGTCGACGGTGGGTATGCGATTCACCGCGCGCGAGACGGTGGCAATGGACACACCGGCGCGGCTGGCCACATCGCGGATGCTGACCGGCGCGGGCCGCAGTCTGTTTGAAGGCCGGTTCATGGGGTATTCACGAGTAACAAGATTGTACGCTTTCCCATTGTTTCTCAACCATGATTCCGCGGAAAAATTTGCGGGGCAGAAATGCGGTAACTCCAATGGTCCCCTATGCCGGTCCTATGACAGGGCGTGGCGCGGTGCTTGCAGGCGAGGCAGAAAGCGAGACTCCGGCCTGGTTCTCATTCTTCATGCGGATAGGGCGGCCTTCTGCTGCCGGCGAAGGGAACGGGCAGCGCCGCCACGGCACGGATTGCCAAGTACTCTCTGGGATAAGGCAGGCTTGGGCCGCCAGCCGCATTCTCTCGATCATGGAAAGCGTCTCCCGCAACGCTCCATACCCCCAGGACGAGGAATCTATGCCGCCAACCCACGATTCCGTGACAGGCAGCCTCGTGTCGCGATACCCTGATGGGTATGCGCACGGCGCAAGCGAAGGAGCTTCTCGAACCTCATGCCCATTCAACCCACAGCCAACATCTGGCACAACGGCACTCTCATTCCTTGGGAGCAGGCCAACATCCACGTCATGAGCCATGTGATTCACTACGGCTCCAGTGTTTTTGAGGGAATCCGCTGCTATGCGCAGCCGCACGGCTCGGCCGTCTTCAGGCTGCCCGAGCACATGCAGCGACTCCTCGACTCGGCCAAGATCTACCGCATGGAAGTGCCCTTCACCCTGGAAGAACTCTGCGCCGGTGTGGTGGATGTGATTGAAGCCAACGGCGTTACGCCTTGCTATATCCGCCCCATCGCCTTCCGGGGCTACGGCGAAATCGGTGTCAGCCCCAAGGGTACGCCCGTCGAGGTTTACATTGCCAACTTCCCCTGGGGCAAGTACATCGCGGGCCACGGCGGCGCGGACGTGTGCATCTCCAGTTGGAATCGCCTGGCTCCCAACACCCTGCCTTCGCTGGCCAAGGCCGGCGCCAACTACATGAACTCGCAGCTGATTCAAATGGAAGCGGTGATCAACGGCTACCAGGAGGGTATCGCCCTGGACGTGAACGGCCTGGTCAGCGAGGGTTCCGGCGAAAACATCTTCGTTGTCCGCAATGGCGTTCTCTTTACCCCGCCGCTGGCCAACTCCACGCTCTCCGGCATTACCCGCGACAGCGTGCTCACCATCGCCCGCCATTTGGGCCTCGCGGTGACAGAACAGGCGCTGCCGCGCGAACTGCTTTACATCGCCGACGAAGTCTTCTTCTCGGGCACCGCGGCCGAGGTCTCGCCCATCCGCTCCATCGACCGCATCGTCATCGGCGACGGCAAAACCGGCGAAATCACCAAGAAGATAGCCGACGAGTTCTTCGGCATTGCCAACGGCCTCAAGCCCGACCGCTTCGGCTGGCTTACCCCGGTGAAGGTCACGGCCAGTGAGCCGGTGACCGTGTAGGCCGCGACCGCGTAGATTTGTGGTTTCCCAGGTCCCAAAAGCGGGACCTGGGGCACCCAGGTTCATGGGCACGATTACAAAATCGCCAAGTCGCAGTAATAGCTCGCCTTATCGCGCGCAATGAACCTCGGGCATTTCGCGCAAGTGGAATGCCCGATTCTTCTTGGGCGGCGCTTCCCCGGCCGCGGTCCTCGGTCAAGATCTGTCGAAGACCTGTTTTCCCCTTGACTTGACTTCCGGCATGGTCACGATTCGCCGACCGGCTACTGAGGACTGGCAACTGCCTTTATCCCACTTCCAGCATCCGGTCAAGAGCCACGCGCGCCCAGCGCTTGACGCTGGGGCGGACCTGGATGCGGTTGACGACGCGGCCCTCGATCAGGTTTTCAAGCACCCAGGCCAGGTGGTGGGGGCTGATGCGGTACATGGTGGTGCAGAGGCATCCGGCGTCGTCCAGGGTGATGACGCGCTTGCCCTCGGCGGCAAAGCGGCGGGCCATGCGGTTGACGAGGTGAATCTCAGTGCCGACGGCGAAGGTGGCGCCCGCCGGCGCCTGCTCGACGAGGGCGATCAGCCGCTCGGTGGAACCGAGAGCGTCGGCCTTCTGGCAGACCTCCCAGCGGCACTCGGGGTGAACGATGACCTGGATGCCGGGATACTTGACCCGCACCTGATCGACGTGGCTGGGCAGGAAGCGCTGATGGACCGCGCAGTGGCCCTTCCAGAGCAGGATGCGGCTGGCGGCGAGACTCTGCCTGGTCTGCCCGCCTTGCAGCCCCCACGGATCCCAGACCGCCATCTCCTCCAGCGGAATGCCCATGGCGTAGCCGGTGTTGCGGCCCAGGTGCTGATCGGGCAGAAAGAGAATCCGCTTGCCGCGCGCGAAGGCCCACTCGAATGCGGCGCCGGCGTTCGACGAGGTGCAGACCAGGCCGCCGTGCTCGCCACAGAAAGCCTTGATGGCGGCAGTGGAGTTCATGTAGGTAAGGGGTATGGTCTCGTCCGAAAGGGAAAAGTGCGTAAGCACCTCCCAGCAGGCTTCGACCTGGGAGATCTCGGCCATATCGGCCATCGAGCAGCCGGCGTTCAGATCCGGCAGGATGACCTGCTGGCCCGCGCGGCCGAGCACGTCCGCGCTCTCGGCCATGAAGTGGACGCCGCAGAAAACAATGTACTTGGCGTCGGTTTCGGCGGCGATCCGGGAGAGCTTGTAGCTGTCGCCCGTGGCGTCGGCGAAGCAGATCACTTCGTCGCGCTGGTAGTGGTGGCCGAGCAACAGGGTGGTGGCGCCGAGCTTGAACCGCGCCTCGCGAATGCGCCCATCCATCGAATGGTCGGGGAGCGCCAGATAATCTTCAAGGCTGCAACTTGTGCCAGCCTCCGGCGTGACCGCCGGTGCTTCGTCAAGAACCAGGTTCACCGTATTCCGCCTTCAGTCCAGCTCGCCCCTCAAATGCTTTGGCGGGGCAGCGGACGGGGATGTTGAAAGCTAACGTGGTCTGCAGTGGATGCGCTGACCCTTCCCAAGCCGATCGGCGATAAAGCCAACCGATTGCCGCTCGAGGAGAGTCCCCACCCACGGGGTTGTTGCAGCCCTTTCACAATTTAGACGCGGCCCAAAGCCGGAGGTTGCCGAAATGCAGGCCGGTACGAACCGCTCCTATTGCTCTCTAGTGTAACGCAGGCGTAACAGTTGGCCCAAATCGAAATCGGTCTCAGGCTTGACCCATCATCGCTTCGACAGGTCTGCGCGGTTTGTGAGCGCCTTGCGCGGGCAGGTATCATGAACCTTCATGGTCGCACCGCCGCCAATCGAACTTGCCACCATCGGATGGGCCGATTCCCTGATCCTGATGGTGCTGGCGCTGGTGGTCTTCGGGCCGCGGCGGCTGCCGCAGATCGCCCGCCAGGCCGGCAAGCTGATGTACGAGTTCCGCAAAGCCTCGAACGACTTCAAATTCCAGATGGAAGAGGAGTTGCGCGCGGCCGAAGAGGCCGACCGGCGCAAGGCGGAAGAGGAACGGCTGCGGGCGTTGGCGCTGGCCGCGCCGGCGCAACCGGCCCCAGGCTCACAGGTCTCGGAAGCAGGCACTGGAGCTTCCGCTTCAGCCGGCCCAACTCCAACTGGCGGGAGCGTTTTGTCACTCCCGGCCACGGCTGAAAGCGCCTCCTCGGAAGAGGCCGCTTACCCCCCGGTGATAGCGCCCGCCGGCGAACCCCCTGGCGGCGAGACCTATCCCCGCATTCAGCCGCCCTCGACCGGCGAGCAGGTGCCGGCGGCGCGGCCATGGAGCCTGGAGGAGGAGCTTGCGAAGGTCTCCGGGGCTGCGGACGGCAACGGGACAGTCCCCGCTGCCGAGCCGGAGACGGTCGCCGCTACTGAAGACCAAGCACCGGCAGCCGCGGAAGCAGGCCCAGCGGATGAGACTGCCTCCGCCATGGAGCAAGCCCGCCATGGTTGATCCCGCGGACGCGATCGGCAAGGCGCGGGCGGCGGTGAGCCAGCGCGCGGAACTCCCCGGCATGAGCCTTATGGAGCATCTGGAGGAGTTGCGCCGCCGCATCGTTCATTCGGCCATCTACCTCGCGGTGGGCTTCTTCGCGGCCTGGGCCTTTCATGACCGGCTCGTCGGCTTCATCCAGGCGCCGCTGGTCAAGATCGGCAAGAACCTGGTCTTCACCCACCCCATGGACCCTTTGAACCTGGACCTTCAGGTTTCGCTGCTCGGCGGAGCGATTCTGGCTTCGCCCTTCATCCTCTTCCAGGTCTGGCTGTTCATTGCGCCGGGGCTCTATCAGAAGGAACGGCGGTTTGTGATTCCCTTCATGGCGGCCACGGTGGGCCTCTTTCTGGCCGGCGCCGCCTTTGGCTACTTTTATGTGCTGCCGTCGGCGATCCAGATACTGATTGTGGGTTTCGGGCACAACTTCACCTCCATGGTCACCATCGAGGACTACAGCAGCTTCTTTCTTTCCGTCATTCTGGGCCTGGGCATCAGCTTTGAGATGCCGATACTCATCTTTTTCCTGGCCCTGTTCGGCATCGTCAGCCCGAAGTTCCTGCTGAAGAACATGCGCTATGCGATTCTGGCGGTCTTCGTGGTGGCGGCTGTCATCTGCCCCAGCCCCGACCCCTGGACGATGTGCATCTACGCCATCCCCATGCTGGCGCTTTATCTGATTGGCATCGCCGTGGCCTGGTGGGTGCATCCCTCGCGCCGCCGCGCCAAGAAAGCCAAGGAGGCCGCAAAGTGATCTCTTCTTTTTCCTCGGTCTGCTGGGTGCCCCAGGTCTCGTCTTTGAGACCTGGGAAGGCGCTGTTGGGTGCCCCATCCTTGCCGTCCGCCGCGGCGGATTTCTGCGGCAAGGGTGGGAAACCACAACACTTGACCAGGATTCCATTCTTGCGACAAGTCGCCGCGGGACTGCTCCTGCCGGGTGCCCCATCCTTGCCGTCCGCCGCGGCGGATTTCTGCGGCAAGGGTGGGAAACCACAACACTTGACCAGGATTCCATTCTTGCGACAAGTCGCCGCGGGACTGCTCCTGCTTGCCCCTCTCGCCGCCCCCGCCCAGCCACACTTCAACGGCGCCCGCGCCCTGGAGTACGCCCGCCAATTTGTGGCCATCGGCCCGCGCTGGCCCACCAGCCCTGGGCACGTCAAGGCCGAGGAGTTTCTGCGCAGCCAGTTCAAGCGCGACCAGCTTGAAGAGGATGCCTTCACGGCCGACACGCCCATCGGGCCCGTCGCCATGCGCAACTTCATCGTCCGCTTCCCCGGCAACAAGCCCGGCGTCATTGTGCTTGCCACGCATTACGAAACCAACTACCCGCTGCGGAATATCAACTATGTCGGAGCCAACGACGGCGGCTCGACGACCGGCCTGCTGCTGGCCATCGCCGACCAGTTGCGCGCGCAGACCGCAGGCGGAAAGAAGCTGGACGGCTACTCGGTCTGGCTGGTCTTTTTCGACGGCGAAGAGGCCATTCAGAGCTGGACCAGTTCCGACTCGACCTACGGCAGCCGCCACCTGGCCGCCCGCTGGGGCAAGGATGGAATCCTGGGCCGCATCAAAGCATTGATCCTGGCCGACATGATCGGCGACAAGGACCTCGACATTCAGCGCGAAAGCCGCTCTGCCGACTGGCTGGTCGCGCTGGTGACGCAGGCCGCGAACAAGTTCGGTTACGGCCACCACTTCTTTCAGACCGAGGAAGCGGTTGAAGACGATCACCTGCCTTTTGTCCAGCGCGGCGTGCCTTCGATCGACGTGATCGACCTGGACTACGGCCCCAACAACAGCTATCACCACACCGCCCAGGACACCATGGACAAGATCGGCGCTCGCAGCCTCACCATCGACGGCGATGTGTTTCTGGAGACAATCCGGCTGATCGATGCGCGGTGAGGCAGGGAGTAGGGGTTAGAGGATAGGGAATCGGGACTGGGGAACAGGCCGGGGGCCCCAGGTCTCGTCCGCCGTGGCGGATTTTTGTCGCAAGGGTGGGAGACCACGAACCTCAACCAGCCAGTCTCTCCATTCCCACAAATCTGGGTGCCCCATCCTTGCGACGTCTTTTGTTCTTGTCGCAAGGGTGGGAGACCACGAACCTCAACCAGCCAGTCTCTCCATTCCCACAAATCCGGGTGCCCCATCCTTGTGACGTTCTTGTTTTTGTCGCAAGGGTGGGAGACCACGAACCTCAACCAGCCCGTCCCCCCACTCCCACAAATCTGGGTGCCCCATCCTTGCGACGTCTTTTGTTCTTGTCGCAAGGGTGGGAGACC
>JBEKPA010000206.1:0-6769 GCA_049521195.1 Occallatibacter sp. | reverse complement strand
ACCCAGGGCAGATAGCCCGGCTCTTTCCAATCTTCCGGATCGGCCAAACGCGGGTGCTCATTGGCCGGGATGAGCAGTCGCGCCCGGTTGCCAATTGACCGTTCAAAGGGAGAAATACGTGCCGGCAGAGTTCTTAACTCTTTCTTAACTGTGCGGCGGAAAAAGTGTTCAATATTGCACAGACGGCACTGGACGGCATTGAAAACAATGAGTCTTAGTGGGAACCTTAGCCGGGAGAGCGGTGCCAGTTTCCCCGCTTTTCTGAAGCTTGACTCTCCCGAGCTTGAGTTGTGGTTGGAGCACCGCGGCGCACGGGGAAGCCTGTTGGCGGGCGTGTTCGAGCTCCGAACGGCCGAGCGTAAACGCGAGGCCGCCCTGGAGTGATACTCGCGGAAGAGATAGCAAACCAAAAACTCATCAGGAAACATCAAACTCTGTGTCTTGTGTCCGTTGTGCCGTCAGTCATGGAGATGGAGCGAGCGCATGACTGATTGGCCTGATCCCAGCCTTCGCTCCAAATTCGCCCGAAGCGGAAGAGAGGAACTCAATGTTGAATCAGCGGATGAAATTCGTTCATGCGCGTGTTTGCGCGACCGCCCTGATCACTTTCTTTTGCATCTTGGGCTGTTCGCATGCGAAAACCAATCCAACCGAAGCAGGCACCGCCGCGACCTCGAAGCAGAGCGCGGAAGCGAAAGACATCATGAGATTCTCGCAATCCGGTCATGCCGCGATCGAGTCGATCCGGGAAGCGCGGGTGGCGATCTTCAACGGCGATCCAAAGGCCGCCAAGGAAGCGATGGAAAAGGCCAAGAGTTCCATCGAGGCGGCGGAGAAGGAAGCGCCCACGTTCACCGCCAAGACAACGTTCTCGGTGGCAGGCAGCGAAGTCGGCTCGATGACCGACCAGCACCCCGTGGCATTCGTCCCGTTGGATGGACAGATGGCTCTCGCCGAGGATTATGTAGCCACGCCGGAGAAACAAGCCCACATCGACAAGGCCAACGAGCATCTGAAGAAAGGCGAGACCAAGGAAGCCATGGACGAGCTGAAGCTGGCCGGAGTCGATGTCACCTACATGCGCGTATGGATGCCCATCGCGCCTCGGAGCGGCATTTGGATGCGGCCATCAAGCTGGCCGGCGAGTGAAAGTACTATGAATCGATCCTGGCGCTCAAGGCCATCGAAGACGGCTTGGTCATAGACTCCGATTCGCTGATTGAGACGCCGAAAGCTGCCCCGGCTACGAAGAAATAGGACCTTCGGGTTGACACTGCCTGGAGGGCCGTTCGCGCCGGCGGTGTCAACTCAATTCCGTTGATGGAAAGAACCGGCATCGTGCTCCTGCTGGGTGCACGAATGTCTCTGTGCAAGTTCACAATTCCACACCGAGCAGATGGAGTTGCGAAATGCAAACAGAATTAAAAAGCCTGTATGCACGATGCCACCGGTGGGGAGTGATTCTCGCCGGAGGAGACGGGAAACGGTTGCTTCCGCTGACCAGAAGAATCACAGGGGATGACCGGCCGAAGCAGTTCTGCGCCCTTGCCGGAGACCGGACATTGCTCGAACAAACCCGCCGCAGAGTGTCCAGGATGATCGATCCGGAACGGACACTTCTGGTGATGACCAAGGTTCACGAACGGTATTACCGGGATCAGGTCGCGGATGTGCCTGAGTCACTGCTTCTTGTCCAGCCTCAAAACCGGGGGACGGCTCCCGCCATCGTCTACAGCCTGATGCGGCTTCATGCGCTGGACGCGGAGGGACTGGTCGCGTTTTTCCCTTCCGATCATCATTTCGAGAACGATGAAGCATTCGCCGGCCAAATCGAGCGGGCATTTTCACTGGCTGAGTCCCATCCCGAGACAGTGATCCTGCTTGGAATTGTGCCCGAGACGCCGGAGACTTCCTACGGCTGGATAGAGCCCGGACAGCGTTTCGATGGTCCCTGCGCGGATACCATATCGCAGGTAAGGCGATTCTGGGAAAAGCCTTCCGAGAAATGCGCGTCCGAGTTGATGCGCGGCGGTTGCCTCTGGAACAGCTTTGTCATGGTTGGTCGAGTGAGTAGTTTTCTGGGACTTACCCGGCAAGCGATTCCCCATCTGCACAATTCCTTCGATTCCATTCGCCAATCATTTTTGACCACAGAAGCAGCAGACGCCTTAACCGCCTTGTATTCGGGCATTCTCTCCATTAGTTTCTCCGACGAAGTTCTCGCCGCAAGTCCGGATTGTCTCGCAGTCCTGCGCGCTTCCGGCCTCGGGTGGAGCGACCTGGGAGAGCCAGCTCGCGTTTTTTCCGTTCTCGCCCGCAAGGGACCCAAATCCGAATACGGCCGCATTTCAGCCTGGGAAGGCTCGACGCTGGCAAGCGTATCGGCCGGATGATGTTAGCGGCATTCCGGCATCAACGAAACCCAATCACAAGGAGTTGCAGTGCAATTCGCGAATCGCTTAGCGCCAGTACTTATGATCGCTGTCGGCCTCCCCTTAGAACAGGCGCGGCTGAACGCGCCGCACCTGTCACTGCTGAGAGCCGCTTGAAGCCTGAACAATAACATTCCCTCAACCCGGAAACAGAACAGGAGAGAAACCAATGCCCCAAAAAGAGAATGCAGTCGTGGCAATCTTCAACACCCACACGGACGCCGAGGCGGCCGTCAAGGAACTTCAGAAGTCCGGCTTCAACATGGGGAAACTTTCCATCGTTGGCAAGGAATATCACACCGAAGAACATGTGGTCGGCTATTACAACGCCGGCGATCGAATGCAGTACTGGGGCAAGATGGGCGCCTTCTGGGGAGGCTTCTGGGGGCTTTTGTTCGGATCGGCCTTCTTCGCGATCCCTGGCTTAGGCCCCATTCTCGTGGCTGGTCCGCTGGTGGCGTGGATCGTCGCCGGGCTGGAAGGCGCTGTGGTTGTCGGCGGGCTGAGCGCGCTGGGAGCGGGTCTGTATAGCATCGGCATACCGAAAGACAGCATTCTTCAGTACGAAACCGCGCTCAAGTCTGATAAGTTCTTGTTGCTGGCTCACGGCACCGCGGAAGAGGTTGCCAAGGCCAAGGACATTCTGCAAACGACTGGGCCTCACGAACTCAATGTGCATTCGACCGAGACCATTCAGACAGCATGAGCCAAGTCGCCTTTCGGATGAAGCCGTGGCGAGTGATTCGCCGCGGCAATTGGCAAGGAAGTTATGAAAATAAGCCCTTTTGCCGGGAAGCCTGCCGAAGCCTCGATGCTGGTGAATGTGCCCAAGCTGGTGGCGGCGTATTACACCGAAATCCCCGACCCATTTGAGCCGGAGCAACGGGTGTCGTTCGGCACATCCGGGCATCGCGGGTCATCCTTCGATAAGGCCTTCAATGAACCGCAAATTCTCGCCATCAGTCAGGCGATCTGTCTTTATCGAGCGCAACAAAAAATCGATGGCCCCCTCTTCCTCGGCATGGATACTCACGCATTGTCCGTACCCGCGCTTTCGAGCGCGCTTGAAGTGCTGGCGGCGAACGGCGTGGAAGTTATGCTTGCAGAGGGCGATGAATATACGCCAACCCCGGTCATTTCTCATGCGATTCTGACTTATAACTTTGGACGCAAGACCGGACTCGCCGATGGGATTGTGATCACGCCCTCGCACAACCCACCTAGGTACGGCGGCTTCAAGTACAATCCTCCGAACGGAGGACCGGCAGATTCCGGAGTTACCGATTGGATTGGAGCGAAAGCCAACGATTTTCTCGAAGATGACTTGCGAGGAGTCAAGCGAATTTCCGTTGAGCAAGCTTTGCGCGCCGCAACCACCCACCGGCGCGATTACCTGGACGCCTACATCCGCGATCTCGGCAATGTCATCGACATGCAGGCAATTCGCGATGCGAAGATCAGCCTTGGAGTTGACCCGCTCGGCGGCGCGGGGGTTCACTATTGGCCCCGCATTGCCGAGCTTTATGAGTTGAATCTTACGGTCGTCAACGAGACCGTCGATCCGACCTTCCGTTTTATGACGGTGGATTGGGACGGCCAGATTCGCATGGACCCATCCTCGCCCTATGCGATGCAGAGCTTGATCGGCCTGAAGGACAAATTCGATATCGCCTTCGCCTGCGACACGGACCACGACCGGCACGGAATCGTCACAAAGAGCACAGGCCTGTTGCCCCCTAACCACTATCTTTCGGTTGCCATCTTTTACCTCTTCCAGAATCGGCCGAAGTGGCATCCGCACGCCGCTGTGGGCAAGACACTGGTGAGCAGCCAGATGATCGACCGCGTTGCAGCCAAGCTGGGTCGGAAGCTTTATGAGGTTCCGGTCGGTTTCAAGTGGTTTGTGGATGGCCTTCTCGATGGCTCACTCGGCTTCGGAGGTGAAGAGAGCGCCGGCGCTTCGTTTGCCAGGTTGGGTGGCGGAGTGTGGACGACGGACAAGGACGGAATGATTCCGGCCCTGCTGGCCGCGGAGATTTCGGCTCGCATGAAGCGCGATCCTGGCGAAATCTATCGTGAACTCACGCGCGAGTTCGGCGAGCCCGTTTACGACCTCGTTGAGGCCGCAGCCACACGGGAGCAAAAGGAGACCCTGGAAAGGCTATCGCCCGAGCAGGTTCGATCCAAAGATCTGGCCGGAGAGCCCATCCAACAGACGCTCACGCGCGCGCCTGGCAATGACGCTCCGATTGGAGGGTTGAAGGTGCTGACGGAGAGCGGCTGGTTCGCGGCGCGCCCGTCGGGAACCGAGGATATCTACAAGATTTACGCGGAAAGCTTCCGGGGTCCGGATCATCTTCGGCAAATCCTTGAGGAAGCGCAAACGATCGTCAGCGACGCTCTCACAGCGTCAACTTCTACGGAGAAATCATGAGTAAGCAAGACCGCACCAAGCCTCCAATCAAAGACGCGCTGCCGGCCAAGAACGAAGGGTTCGATTCCCTTGCTGAACTTGCGCTGGATATGCGCTGGTCGTGGAATCATGCTACGGACGAGATTTGGCGGCAGCTAGATCCAGAGTTATGGGAACTTACTGCCAATCCGTGGGTCGTTTTGCAGACGGCTTCGCGGGACAAGATTGAGCGCGTGTTGGCTGAACCCGCGTTTTGCGAAAAGCTGAACCGCCTGATCGAATGCCGCCGTCAAACGGCGCAAGCACCAGCATGGTTTCAGCAGAGCCACGCGGGGAGTTCGTTGAGTTGCGTCGCCTATTTCAGCATGGAGTTCATGTTGAGCGAGGCTCTGCCCATCTACTCGGGCGGACTTGGCAACGTGGCCGGCGATCAGTTGAAGGCCGCCAGCGATCTCGGCGTGCCGATGGTCGGCGTCGGATTGCTCTACCAGCAGGGCTATTTCCGCCAGGTCATCGACAGATACGGAGAACAGCAGGCCCTCTATCCATATAACGATCCGGGACAGTTGCCTATTACTCCGTTTCGTCAATCGAATGGAGAGTGGCTGCGGTTGGAGATCGCCTTGCCCGGATACTCGGTCTGGCTGCGCGCCTGGCAGGCGCAGGTTGGCCGGGTGAAGCTTTATCTTCTGGACAGCAATGACCCGGCAAACATCCCAGCTCATAGGGGAATTACCAGCGAGTTATATGGTGGCGGGCCGGAGCTGCGCCTCAAGCAAGAGCTGCTTCTGGGTATCGGGGGATGGCGGCTGCTGCGTGCGATGGGGACTCAGCCAGAGGTCTGCCATCTGAACGAAGGCCATGCGGCCCTGGCCGTCTTGGAAAGGGCGCGATTCTTCATGGAAGAGACTGGACAGCCCTTTCAATCCGCTCTTGCGGCTACACGAGCGGGGAATCTCTTCACCACCCACACAGCGGTAGCCGCGGGCTTTGACCGCTTTTCTCCCGCTCTCATCGAGCAGTATCTCAGCCAATACGCCGAACAAAAGCTTGGCATCCACTTTCACGACTTGCTGGCCCTGGGCCGCCGGAATCCTGACAACTCGTCGGAGGATTTCAATATGGCGTACCTGGCAATTCGCGGATGCGGAGCAGTGAATGGCGTGAGCCGCCTGCACGGGCAGGTTAGTCGGCAGATCTTTTCGTCCCTCTTCCCACGCTGGCCGGAAGGTGAGATCCCGGTTGGGCACGTGACCAACGGGGTCCATGTGCCGACCTGGGACTCGGTCGAGGCCGACGGCCTTTGGACGGAACGCTGTGGAAAGGGCCGCTGGCTGGGGACCTCGGATACCTTGGAGCACGATATTCGCCAGGTCTCCGACGCCAAGCTCTGGCAGTTTCGCAATGAGGCTAGAGCGTCCCTTGTGGAGTACGCCCGCGAGCGCCTTTCCTTGCTGCTGGCCGCTACCGGCGCGCCGCCTGAAGAGGTGGAGAACGCCAAGGGTCTCTTCAATCCCAATGCCCTGACGCTGGGCTTTGCGCGCCGCTTTGCGACCTACAAGAGGCCGAACTTGCTGTTGCACGACCCACAGCGCCTGCTGCGTCTGTTGACCGATGTCCAGCGGCCGGTGCAACTCGTTATTGCCGGCAAGGCACATCCGGCGGACAAGCCGGGACAAGCCTTGATCCATGAATGGATCCAATTCATTCGTCAGCCGGAGGTCCGGCCGCACATCGTCTTCCTGAGCGACTATGACATGCTCCTGACGGAACACCTCGTGCAGGGAGTGGATGTCTGGATCAACACTCCGCGCCGGCCCTGGGAGGCCTGCGGGACGAGCGGTATGAAAGTGCTCGTCAACGGCGGCATCAACCTGTCGGAGCTGGACGGCTGGTGGGCGGAGGCCTACACGCCCGAAGTCGG
>JBEKPA010000205.1:0-6777 GCA_049521195.1 Occallatibacter sp. | reverse complement strand
CAAGTTCAGCTCAATGGCCGTCTTTCTTTCGCTCTGGTCGCTGCTGGTCTATTGTCCGATGGCTCACATGATCTGGGGCGTGGGCGGAATGTTGAACATCGCCGGGGGCAACTGGCCGGTTCTCGATTTTGCCGGCGGCACGGTCGTCCACATCACCAGCGGCGTTGCCGCCCTGGTCTGCGCCCTCTATTTGGGCAAGCGCGTCGGCTACCCGCAGCAGGATATGCCGCCCCACTCGCTGGTACTCAGCTTCATCGGCGCAGGCCTGCTTTGGTTTGGATGGTTCGGCTTTAACGCCGGCAGTGCGCTCAATGCCGGTCCGCTAGCCACAAGCGCCTTTATCAACACCCAGTTCGCCGCCGCGGCTGGAGCCATCGGATGGGTCATCGCCGAATGGCAACAGAACGGCAAGCCCACCGCGCTGGGCGCAATCTCCGGCGCAGTCGCGGGACTGGCCACCATCACCCAGGCCTCCGGCTTTGTCCAGCCCATGTCCGCGCTGCTCATCGGCCTCATCGCCGGCATCGTCTGTCCCTTCATGGTCTTCAGGGTGAAGAAGTTCTTCGGCTACGACGATTCGCTCGATGCCTTTGGCGTTCACGGCGTGGGAGGAACCATGGGCGCGCTGCTCACCGGCCTGCTGGCCTCGGGGGCCATCAATGCCGTCTTCGGCAAGGACGCGGCGGGCCATCCCATCGCCACCGGCGCCATCGACGGCAACCCGCATCAGGTGCTCAACCAGGCCGTCGGCGTGGGCGTCGGCTGGTCGCTCTCCATCGTGGGAACTCTCGTGCTGCTCTTCCTCGTGGACAAGACGATGGGCCTGCGCGTCTCCTCCGCCGAGGAAACCGCCGGCCTCGACCTCTCCCAGCACAATGAGGAAGGGTACGATTTCAACGCCTGAACCTGCTCCTGCTCCGTGGCCCATCCTTTCGCCTCTTTTCCAGCGAAAGGGTGGGATTCCACGAGCCTTAACCGAACTGGGCGCCCGGCCCCCGCCGCGTTCTTCTTCTTGCGGCCAGGGTGGGATACCAAAATCAAACCGCCCCAAGCCAAGCTCTCAAGCGAGGAATCCGCACATGCTCAAGATTGAAGCGGTAATCCAGCCCGCCAAGCTGGATGCAGTCAAAGATGCGCTGATCGAGGCAGGCATCGAAGGAATGACCATCCTCGAAGCCCGCGGCCACGGCCGCCAGAAGGGCCACAGCGAGTTCTATCGCGGCCGCGAGTACACCATCGATCTTCTCCCCAAGGTCAAAATCGAACTGGTGGTCAACGACGGCTTGAAGGACAAGGCCGTGCAGGCCATTCTCAGCGCCGCCCGCACCGGCCACATCGGCGACGGGAAAATCTTCATCAGCCGCATCGACGAGGCCATCCGCATCCGCAACGACGAGCGCGGTGAAAACGCCATCTAGATCCTCTTGCAGGAGTGTCGGCGCCGGTAGGACGGACCTTGCGGCCCGCGGAGAAACTTGCTCCGCCTGAGGGTACAGGTTTCTGGCCTATACCCTGCATGCAGGATAGAGTCAATACAATGACAGAACAGCCATGGAAACGATTCTTGTACTCACGCATATAGCCCTGGGCGGCGAAACCTCCGCCGAAACCGGCGCCGCCTTGACCAAAGCCTCTCTGGAGGCGGTGACTGCCGGCCAGGAGCTGGCTGCCCGCCTCGGCGCAACTTTGACCATCGGCATCGTAGCCCCCGGCTCCGAGGCCGCCGCAACCGCTGCCAGTTCCCTTGCCTCCACCGGAGCGCGCTTGCTGGCCGTCTCCGGCGAGGCCTTTGCCCAGCCGCGCTACGCGACCGACGCCGCCGCCTGCGGATCCCTCTGCCGCGCGGCACAAGCCACCATCGTGCTCGCTCCAGCCAGCTCCCGATTCACGCGGGTCGCGGCCGCCGTCGCTCACCGGCTGGGAGGTTTCATCGATACGCACATCACGGCCATCGGCGGCACGGAAGCAGGCGGTTCCGATGCGATCCTGGCGACGCGCTGGTTCTATCGCCAGCGTGTGGAGGCCGTCCTAAGCCGCGATGCGCGCCCCTGGTTCCTGCTTCTCGACGCGGGCACGCACGCAGCGTTCGCCGGTCAGTCCGGCCCCGCGCAGGTCGAAGAGATTGCGGTCCAGTTGCCGACGCTGCGCACCACGGTCAGCGGGCTTCGCGCCCCGGCCCAGGGTACGCAAACGATCCGCCCCGACGCCAAGCTGCTCTTTGTGGCCGGGGCCGGCTGGACCAAGAAGCAAGCCGACGGCCAGACCCATGCCGCCGAGGCCGGCGAACTGATCCTTGGATTCCTGCGGGCAGCCGGGGCGTCGCTGGGAAGCAGCAAATCGCTGGTGGACCAGGGCGGCGAAGGGAACTCCGTGCTTCCATTTCTGACGCATTTGAACCAAATTGGGCAGACCGGCGCAACGCCGCGCCACGCCAAGGGACTGGCTACATGCTGCCACGGCGAAGAGCCGCACGTGGTGGGCTGGCGCTTCATCGGCGAGCGCCGTGCCGTCTCGCTGGACCCCAACTGCGGCTGGACCCGCGGCAAGGCCGATGTGGTCTATGTCGCCGACGCCTTCCAGGTGATGGCCAGGGTGAACGCGCTGCTGGAAGAAGGGAAGGCGTAACGGAGACCTGTGGAGATTCGTGGCTATGGAACTTGCCGACTGGCTTCAGCCTTATCGATGAATGCGCCGATGGAAGCGGCGCACGCCTCCAGAAAGGCGCGGTCCGCCGGCCCGAAGGTTGCGGTGCGGTGGCTGTCGATATCGATTTCACCTACAACGCGTCCATGCGCGCGGATGGGCACCACGATCTCCGACTTCGTTTCAATGGAGCAGGCAAGGTAGCGCGGATCGGCCCGAACGTCGTCCACGACGATCGTCTCGCCCAGCGCAACGGCGGCTCCGCAGATGCCGCGCGATACCGGAATCCGGGTATGCTCGGTCGGCGCGCCCACGAAAGCGCCCAGTTCCAGAGCCTGCGGATCGCGCGGGTCAAGCCAATAGAAGCCAACCCAGTCATAGGCGGGCAGCCGGCCGGCAATCCGCTCGACCGCAAACGCTTCGAGCGCGGCAAGGTTGGACGCCGTGCGGGCAAACTCCTTGATCTCGGCGGCAATCCGGGTGAACGGCGCGTCCAGCATAGCCTACAGCTTAATTGAGCCGCGGCCGCGCCGCGCGCCGGCTTGCAGGCGATTCATTTGTGGTAGCTTGGGATGGGGAGAATATCGAGAAAGATGCCCTCAATAACGTCTTTTATCAAGCACCACTATCGCCATTTCAATGCCGCCGCGCTGGTGGATGCGGCGGAGGCTTACAACGCGCTGCTGGCCTCGGGCGGAAAGATGTTCGTCACCATCGGCGGCGCCATGAGCACCGCGGAGCTTGGGCTTTCGCTCGCCGAGATGATCCGCCAGGAGAAGATTCACGGCATCTGCTGCACGGGCGCGAATCTGGAAGAAGACGTCTTCAATCTCGTTGCCCACGACTTCTACGAGCGCGTTCCCCACTACCGCGATCTGACCCCCGCCGACGAAGCCAAGCTCCTTGCCCGCCACATGAACCGGGTCACCGACACCTGCATCCCGGAGATGGAGGCCATGCGGCGGATTGAGAACGAAGTGCTGAAAGAGTGGGTCCGTGCCGACCAGGCAGGCGAGCGCTTCTTCCCCCACCAATTTCTGTACAGGATTCTGCTCTCCGGCGACCTCAAGCGGTCGTATCAGATAGACCCCAAAGACAGTTGGCTGCTGGCCGCCGCTGAAAGGAACCTGCCCGTCTTCGTCCCCGGATGGGAAGATTCGACCCTGGGCAACATGTACGCCGGCCACTGCATCTCAGGCGACGTGAAGAACGTCCACACCGTCCGCACCGGCATCGAGTACATGACGGAATTGGCCGAATGGTACACGGCCACCACCGCCCAGAGCCCGCTCGGCTTCTTCCAGATTGGGGGCGGAATCGCCGGTGACTTCCCCATCTGCGTCGTCCCCATGCTGCACCAGGACCTGCGGCGCGAGCATGTGCCGCTGTGGGCCTACTTCTGCCAGATTTCGGACTCGACCACCAGCTACGGCTCCTACTCCGGCGCCGTGCCCAACGAGAAGATCACCTGGGGCAAGCTCGGCGAGAACACGCCCAAGTTCATCATCGAGAGCGACGCTTCGATCGTCGCGCCGCTGATCTTTGCTTACGTGCTCGGCTGGTAGTTCTCGCTCTCAAACCGACGGAAATCATCTATTCGGGATCACGACGAACCTACCCGCCATTTCCGGTCCTTCGCCGCCTGCAAACGCAGCCTGCCGCACATCGGGCAACCCGATCCCCCACTCCGCCGAAGGCAGTTCCGGCATCGGCTTTGCCTGGAAGAGCTTCTTGCACTGGCGCGCCGTCCAGCGCGCCCAGGTCTTCGACTTCTTGCGCCGGGCGCTATCGGTTGAGATTCCGGTGCCCGCGTACATCTGCCTATAGAGTTTCGAGAGAAACATGAACGCGACTCTGGAGCGCAGATTGGGGGTGCAGGCCGACCGCTGCCAGATTGCTCCCCAGGTATAGAATTTGTCCCATACCTTTTGTGTGCGCTCCCGAATTTCGTCCGAACTCATGGTGGGATGCGGGGTGAACATCTTGGGCCGAATCTCGCTCGGAATCAGCCAGTACCGGGTAATGGGCACATCGCCAACCATGGTGGGATTCAGGGCCTGCTCCTTCTCCCAGCGTCCGAAGTCCACCGTGCCCGGAAACGGCGTCATCATCACGAATTGCGCAAATGTGATCCCCGCCTTCTGGGCCATCTCCACCGTTGCATCGAAGGTAGCAGCCTTGTCTGTGGGCAGCCCGAAGATGAACGAACCCAGCACATGAACTCCGTGCGCCTTGAAGGTCTGCAACTGCTTGGCCAGGGCATCGCCGGATAGGTTCCAGTCCTTGTAGACAGCTTTGAGTCCCTCCGGCGTCACCGCTTCAACACCCACCAGCGCGCCTTTGATGTTGGCCTTTCGCATAGCGTCCAGAAAACTGCCGTCCTCGCCCGCTTCCATCGTCATCTGGGTGTAGAACACCATGTCCTTGGGCAGCTTGGCCAGTTCTTCCATCAGTTGGAAGCGCCCGGCGCGAATGGCCGTTAGTTCCTTGAGTTTGGCCGTGTTGTTCTGTTCCCTCGCCAGGCGCAGATCGGTATACGTCACCGGATAGAAGTTGTCGTCGGCCAGGGCAATAAAGCGAAAGCCGAGCCGGCGCAGAGCAATGATCTCGTCGATCACGCTTTGGAACCTTCTTTGCCGCGGCTTCTGTCCATCCGTCCGCCATACGCTGCAAAAAGAGCAGTGCTTAGGGCATCCGCGGATGGTCTGCACTGAGGCCCACATATACTTATCCGAGCGAATCAAGTCCCAGCGCGCGGCCAGAAACTCGCCGCCTTCAATTCGCCCGCCTTCGTAGATCCTCTCCGGCTGCCCAGCCAGGCAATCCATGACGACTTTGCCCCAGGCGATGTCGCCGTCCCCCTTCACCACCGCGTGCGCTTGTCCCTTTTCAAGGGCTTCTTCGGGAAACAGCGTGGCATGAATGCCTCCATAAACCACCCATGCCCCCCGGCTGCGCGCCATTCTGCCAACCTGGTATCCGCGTAGCGCATTGCCCGTATGCACGCTGATGCCCACGATGTCTCCCGGCTGAATCGTCTCGGGAACAATCTGTTCGAGCGATTCATCGACGAGAATGGGATCGCCCGCCATCGCGGGTGTCGCCGCCGCCAGCACAAACAGCCAGCGAGGCGTGATGACCGCGGTGCCAAAGGAGTTGTCGCTGGGATTGACCAGATGAACGCTCAACCGATTCGACCTTTCCATGTGGGAGTCCTGTGGGCGCGAGCATGGCGGCCTCAGAGAGCGTCTTCGCAATCGGTCGAATCGATGGCGGGGATGGGTTCCCGCATGATGGACGAAGCCGAGTCCTTTTCGCCGGACAGTCTTTGTGATGATAGAGAGACCTTGCGGCGCCGAGTGGTCAATATTGACCACTATGGGCCCGCCGTGAGGTCAATCCGATGAAAATGCGGTGAACTGCAGGCGCCAAAAGGTCAGCATCGGCGTTTGGGCGCTGGCAGGCAGCGGCGATTCCATGGCAGCACGAGGCTGCGAGAGCCGCAACTGTTCGGTTGATCCCGGCTCCATGTCCGGCTCGTACGTGGGGTGTGTTGGGGATCAAGCCAGAATCAACTTGGGTAGAGCGAACTTCTTCTCTCGGAAGAGGGCCGTGCACACCCTGACAGCATCCGCGTCCAGCAGGCTGCCGGCCTGCCCTTCGATCTCCAGCAGTACGGTTTCCAGCTCGATTGCAGGCCTATAGGGCCGGAAGGCAGACATCGCTTCCACGACATCCGCTACCGCCAGCACTTTGGCTTCGGGCAGGATCTCGTCCGCCTTGAGGCCCAGCGGATAGCCCGAGCCATCCAGCCTCTCGTGATGCTGGCGCACGATCTCGGCAACGGGCCATGCAAACGGAATGTCCTTCAGAATTGTGAAGCCTGTCTCCGGATGCCCGTGGATGATCTCCCACTCCGCGCGTGACAGCCGGGTCGGCTTGGTCAGGAGTTCCGCGGAAATCGAAATCTTCCCTATATCGTGAACCATTGACGCCACTCGCAGTCCTTGCATCTGAGCCTCGGACCATCCCAGCTCCCTGCCGATCGCGCAGGCAATCTCCGCCACCCGCACCTGGTGGCCCGCCGTGTAGGGGTCGCGCATCTCCATCGCCAGGACGATGGGCGCAACCATG
>JBEKPA010000204.1:0-6794 GCA_049521195.1 Occallatibacter sp. | reverse complement strand
AAGTCGGCGGCAATCTGCGCAGCGATGGGGCCTGTGGGCGCGCCGCCGATGCCATCCGAGCCCACCGGGCCCATCAGCTTCCAGAAGGCCGTGTGGTTGGAGTGGCCGCCGCCGTTGTTGCGGACCGCGGTGCGAATCTCCGCGGGAACCTGGGCCAAGTCGCGAACCAGATCGTCGACGGGCTTGACGGCCAGCTCCGGGTAGTTGGCCAGGGCGGCGTTAAGGTTGTTCACGTAAGCCTGGTGATGCTTGCCGTGGTGGATCTTCATCGTTTCCGTGTCGATGAACGGTTCCAGAGCTGCGTAGTCGTAGGGAAGGGGCGCGAGTTCGTAAGCCATAGGGGAAGTCTCCTCGGTTTGATTGTACGGCGGTCCGGGCAGGACGGCAGGGTTGGTTACAATGGTGAGGTGAAGGTTGACGCCAGGTGACGCCACCTGACAGTTCACGCAGTTTAGATGCGCCGACTGGAGCTTGCGACACTTCATCGAAAGGAATTCGTACAAATCAATATGACTTCCAGCCTCGCGGAACAAATTTCCCGCCAACCGGCTCTCGAGCAACTGTCCATCGACACATTGCGCCTGCTCGCCGTCGACGCCGTGGAGAAGGCCAAAAGCGGCCACCCCGGCGCTCCACTGGGCTGCGCGCCCATCGCCTACCTGCTCTTTCACAAGCTGATGAAGCACAATCCGGCGCACGCCAAGTGGGCGGACCGGGACCGATTTGTGCTGTCGAACGGCCATGCCTCGGCGTTGCTGTATTCCGTGCTGTTTCTCAGCGGCTACGACGTGACGCTGGACGACCTGAAGAGCTTCAGGCAGTGGGGTTCGCGAACCCCCGGCCACCCGGAGCGGGGTGACACGGACGGCGTGGAAGTGACCACCGGGCCGCTGGGACAGGGCGCTGGGATGGCCGTGGGCATGGCGATGGCGGAGCGTCACCTGGCCGCGGTCTACAACCGGCCCGGCTTCGACGTGGTGGACCACCATACTTATGCGCTGGTGAGCGACGGAGACCTGATGGAAGGGGTCTCGCACGAGGCTGCCGCGCTGGCCGGCACGCTGGGGCTGGGCAAGCTGATATTTCTTTACGACGACAACCTCATCTCGCTGGATGGGCCCACCAGCCTGAGCTACAACGACGATGTGCTGGAGCGCTTTGAGGCCTACCATTGGCACGTGCAGCGGGTGGCCGATGGCAACGATCTGGCGGCCATTGAAGCGGCCGTCGAAGCGGCCAAGGCGGAGACCGCTAAGCCGTCGATCATCGCCGTGCGGACGGTGATCGGCTACGGCAGCCCCAAGGCGGGCAGCAACAAATCCCATGGCGAGCCGCTGGGCGCTGAAGCCGTGGCGGCGACCAAAAGGTACTTCGGCTTCCCGGAGGACCAGAGCTTTGTGGTTCCCCCGGACGCGCTGGCCAACTGGCGTCAGGCCAAGGAGCGCGGCGCGGAACTGGAGGCCGCGTGGAAAGCGCTCTTCGCGGACTATGCGGCGGCCAACCCGGAGCTGGCGGCGGAGTTCGAGCGCACGCACAGCGGCGCGCTCAAGCCGGGTTGGGAGAAGGCGATTCCCGGCTTTGCGCCGGGCAAGCCGGTGGCTACGCGCAACGCCGGCGGAGAGATCATGAACGCCATTGCCGGCGTTGTGCCGGAGCTGTTTGGCGGGGCTGCGGACCTGACCTCATCGACGCGGACGATCTTCAAGCCGGGGGAGAGCTTCCACGTGGACCCGGCCGGACGCAATGTCTTCTTTGGAGTGCGCGAGTTTGGGATGTGCGCCGCAGTAAACGGAATTGCCGCCCACGGAGGGCTGATTCCCTTCGCATCGACTTTTTTTGTGTTTTCGGACTACGCCAAGCCGGCCATTCGTCTGGCGGCGCTGATGCAGGTGCACTCGCTCTTCGTATTTACCCACGACTCGATCGCGCTGGGCGAGGACGGACCGACCCACCAGCCGATTGAGCACCTGATGGCGCACCGGGCGATTCCGGGGCTTACGGACTTCCGCCCTGCGGACGCCAACGAGACGGCCGCGGCCTGGAGGCTGGCTCTGGAACGCAAGGGGCCGTGCTTCTTTGCGCTCACCCGCCAGAACCTGCCGGTGATCGATCCGGCGGCTCACGACCTGTACGCTGGAGTGAGCAAGGGCGCGTATGTGCTGGAAGACGCAAATGACCCGCAGGTGGTGCTGATCGGCACCGGCTCAGAGGTGTGGCCGGTGCTGGATGCCGCGAAGCTGCTGGCCGCCGAAGGCATACGGGCGCGGGTGGTCAGCTTCCCGAGTTGGAGGATCTTCGAGGAGCAGACGGCGGAGTACAAGGCCAGCGTACTGCCGGCGGGCGTGCCGCGGCTGGCCGTCGAGGCCGGAGCGACTCAGGGCTGGTGGAAGTATGTGGGCCTGGACGGCGACGTAATTGGACTCGACCGCTTTGGAGCCTCCGCGCCGGGACCGAAGGCGATGGCCGAGTTTGGCTTTAGCGCGGAGAACATCGCGGCACGTGCGAAGAAGCTGGTGAAGTAACAGAGATCAGAGATCAGGGATCAGTTTCCCATCGAGAACGACCAGGGAAGTTGGGCCATGCAACACCATTGGTTTTCACAAGAAGATTGAAGATCACCGACGAATTGTGGCCGAAGATTCCCGACCCCTGACTCCTGATCCCTGATCTCTGATCCCTGATCTCTGTCTCCAAAGGAGTTTGCCTTGAAGCTAGTTATCGCCTCCGACCATGCGGGATTTCTTCTTAAAGAAGAGGTTCGCGCCTATCTTGCCCAGGCCGGTCACCAGTTGATCGACCTGGGGGCTTATAAGCCCGATCCGCTGGACGACTATCCCGACTTCGCAGAGAAGGTGGGTCTGGCCTTGAAGCGAGGCGATGCGCCGCGCGGGATTCTCATCTGCGGTTCGGGCGTGGGGGTGTGCGTGGCGGCCAACAAAATTCCCGGCATTCGCGCGGGCATGTGCCACGATACTTACTCCGCTCACCAGGGCGTGGAGCACGACGATATGAACGTGATTGTGCTGGGCGCGCGCGTTATCGGCCCGGCGCTGGCCTTCGAGGTGGTGAGCGCCTTCGTCGGCGCAAAGTTCATCGCCGGCGAAGAGCGGTTTGTGCGGCGATACAAGAAGGTGCTGGCCATCGAGGCCAAGTATCAGCGCGAAGACGGCGGGGCAAACGAAGCATAGAGCTGGCTGCCCACCCTCGCGGTCGTCCCGAGCGCAGGTCGCCGCGGCGGCCGCGTCGAAGGACCTGCGGTTCGTGCTCTTGCGGCTGGATGGATTTTGCTGTTCCCTCCCGATGGGGCAAATCGACATTCCGGCAAGCCTCGATGAGCCCTCATCGAGCATTCATCGCGGAAAAGCATACTGAGAGGTCCGAATGTTCCCCTTCGACGTGATTCTCTTCGATGTCGGCGGAGTTCTGCTAACGAATGGCTGGGACCGCCGCGAGCGCGCGGCGGCGATCGAGCATTTTCATCTGGATCTTGCGGCCTTCGAGGTCCGGAATCCCGCGCCTTACGACGCCTGGGAGCGGGGCGCGATCCCCATCGACTCCTACCTGGAGGCGACCGTCTTCCATGAGCCGCGCAGCTTCTCCCTCAACGAGTTTTTCGCCTTCATGCTGGCCCAGTCGAAGCTCCTTCCCGATGGGGCGCTAGAAATCCTCAAGGAGCTTTCCGCATCCGGTAACTTCATGCTGGGCGCGCTGAACAATGAGCCGCGAGAGACAAACAAGTACAGATTCGAGCATTTCGGCCTGCGCAACTATCTGAAGGTCGCGCTGAGTTCCTGCTATCTCGGGCTGCGCAAGCCGGAGCCGGCGATCTATCTTCGCGCGCTGGATATTCTGGGCGGGCCGCCGGAACGGATTCTGTTTATCGACGATCGCGCGGAGAATGTGGCCGGCGCGGCGTCAGCCGGGATGAAAGCCATCCCGTTCCAGGGCGCGGATGCCTTGCGGCGGCAGCTTGAGACTTTGCGAGTCCTGTAAATCGGCAGGCATGCCAGTTATGAGTCAAGCGGGCGTCCCGATTGAGTAGATCGCAGGGCTGGGTTTCGAGGCTCTCACTCTGGACGCCGCGGCGAAGGACCAGGGTGCTTCGCTTCCTCAATTCACCGGGGCCGGATCGATGAGACCGGCATCAGCATCCAAGGCCTGCCTCGGTGAGCGATTCCCTATATAAAGCTCTTCCCCGCGCCAGCGCGCGCTCGTCCAACTCCACCCATTTCGGATTCTTCACGAGCCGTCGCAGCGCGGCGGTGACGCTGCCCTCCGGCAGCACGGATGCGATCTCCAGCAGCGCTCCCAGCACAATCATGTTGGCCGCGCGCGCGTCGCCCAGTTGGTCGGCCAGGCGTGTGAACGGGCGCGCCAGCACATGCACATCCGCTCGCCCGCTACCCTCCGGCAGCGTCTCGCCGTTGTAGAGAATCCATCCGCCCTTGCGCACGCTTGCCTGGAACTTCTTCAGCGACGGCTCATTCATCGCCACCAGCACGGTAGGCTCGGCGACCAGCGGCGAATCGATCGGCCGGCCGGCAATGCGCACATGGCAATTGGAGGTGCCCGACCGCATCTCCGGCCCATAGGATGGAAGCCACGATACTTCCAGGCCGGCATCCAGTCCCGCCTCCGCCAGCACTTCGCCCAGCAACAGCACTCCCTGCCCGCCAAAGCCCGCGGCGCGCACGCTGATATCGAACTCCGCCAGCGTCTGCCCAATCCCTGCGGGATGGCCCTCGGACAAACTTTCCGGATCAACGCCAAGAATGCGCGGAATCTCATCGAGCGCCGGTGCTGCATCCGGCAGCCGCCGCGGCTCTGCTTCCTTGGTTCGATCCTTGAAGATCCCCAGCGGAAAGGTCTTCTCCATCACATCGCGCACCCAGCGCTGCGCCTCCACCGGCTGCATCTTCCAGATCGTTGGACAGGGTGCGAGCACTTCCACCAACGAGAAGCCCCATCCGCGCACCTGGCTCTCCACCGCGCGCCGCAACCCGCGCGCCGCCTGCGCGATCTGCTTGTTGTCGCCCAGCCCCACCCGCTCGATGTAGACCGGCGCATCGAGCGTGGCCAGCAATTCGCAGATGCGCAGCGGATAGCCTTCGGTCGCCGCCTGCCGGCCGTTCGGGGTGGTGGTGGTCTTCTGCCCCAACAGCGTCGTCGGAGCCGACTGCCCGCCGGTCATGCTGTAGACCGCGTTATTGATGAAGATAGCGGTGATATTCTCGCCGCGATTGGCCGCATGAAGAATCTCCGCCGACCCTATCGCCGCCAGATCTCCATCGCCTTGGTAGCTGATCACGATGCTCTCCGGCCGGCTCCTCTTGGCTCCGGTGGCCGCCGCCGGCGCACGGCCATGCGCGGCCGAGATATTGCCTACGTCGAAGTAGTAGTAAGTGAAGACCCCGCAGCCCACCGGGCCAACCAGGATGGTTCTGTCCTGGATGCCCAGCTCATCGATAGCCCGCGCCAGCAGCTTGTGCACGATGCCGTGGCCGCAGCCGGGGCAGAAATGGGTCTGGTGCTGCAACTCCTGCTTGCGCTCATAGCGCTCGTAGAACGACTTCGCCTTGCCGTGCGCCACCGTGTATCCAGAGACCGTCTCGCTAGACATTTGCCAGCCGCTCCTCCTCCGGCTCCATGGCCGGCAGCGACCCCGGCGAGCGCCGTTCCCTTGCCGGGGATCCGGCAAGATACCCGAGAGCCTGCTTGCGCACAAACCCGAGCACCTCTTCATGCGACGGCACAATGCCGCCCAGACGGCTCAGGAATTCCACCGGTCGAGCGCCATTCAGAGCCAGGCGCACATCTTCCAGCATCTGCCCGTTGCTCATCTCCACCACCACAAAAACGCGCGCCGTCACGGCCAGCCGCTCAAAATGCCGGGTTGGAAATGGGAACAGCGTAATTGGCCGCAGCACTCCCACATTGAGTCCGGCGGCGCGCGCCTCCACCGCCACGGCCTTCAGAATCCGCCCCACGATCCCGTAGCCCACCAGCACAATCTCCGCTCCATCCGTGCGCCACTCTTCCGCTCGTGCCTCGCGCTGCCGGGCGCGCTCGTATTTGGCTTCCAGATGGAGCAGATGCGCCTCCATCTCATCGCAATCCAGATGCAGCGAGGTGATCAGATTGCCGCGCGTCTCCGCGGTGCCCAAGACGGCCCACTCCGGCGGCGGCGGAACGATTGCGTTTTGAGAAAACTCCACCGGCTCCATCATCTGCCCGATGAATCCGTCCGCCAGCAGCACCACCGGGTTGCGATAGCGGTCGGCCAGCTCGAAGGCCAGCGCGGTCAGGTCCGCCATCTCCTGCACGGAGTGCGGCGCCAGCACGATGGTGCGGTAGTTGCCGTGTCCGCCGCACTTCACCACCTGGTGATAGTCGCTTTGCTCGGCCCCCAGATTGCCGAGGCCCGGACCGCTGCGCGTGATGTCGGCGATGACGCAGGGCAGCTCCGCTCCGGCCATGTAGCTGATGCCCTCCTGCATCAGGCTGATGCCGGGACCGCTCGAGGCCGACATGGCGCGCACGCCGGCCGATGCCGCGCCGTAGAGCATGTTGCAGGCCGCGACCTCGCTCTCCGCCTGCACGTAGACGCCGCCGGTTTTGGGCATGAACTCCGCCGCCGCCTCGGCGATCTCGCTGGCCGGGGTGATGGGATAGCCGTAGAAGGCGCGGCATCCAGCCAGGATGGCGCTCTTGACGATGGCTTCGTTGCCCTTCATCAGTTGCTTTTTCATGCGGCCGCTCCCTCCGCAACTCTTGTGGCGCTCGGGCTCACCAGG
>JBEKPA010000203.1:0-6802 GCA_049521195.1 Occallatibacter sp. | reverse complement strand
ATGATGGGCTCCTCGTTGCCGCAAGCGGGACACTTGACGATCTCGATTCCCGTCAACACTACGTTGTCGAGGCCGCTCTCCCGGAAACGATACGTTCCTCTTTCCACGCGTGCCGCCTTCCCACAATCGGAGCACTGCAACACGATATCTGACGACTTCATCTCTTTTTGCATGACCGTTGCCCTCTCCTAAGCAAAGGTAGATTTGCGAACGAAGATCACCGTCGGATGCTGAAGACCGTGATCAGGAACCCCGTCGATTGATCCCTGAAGCAAAAGACCACTGCCAAAGGCTTCCCTTCAAGGTCAGTCCCTTCCATCCTGTACTTCCAATCGCCGGAGCGGATGTCCGGCTCGGGTTCCTGGAAGATATTCCCCATCTTGAGCACGTGGTGTGCGTCCAGAATGTCAAGGCCTTCCTTTGCCAGCTCCTCTCTGAAGTGCTTCCCCGGAATGACTCGTCCAGCCGACAGACAGTGACGAACGAGATCCGCCGCCTCTGCCCGGGATAAGCACCTTACTGGCATAGTTGTGTTTTATACCATAGATGCCTATTTGTCAATAGACATTGTGAGAATCCTGGGTTTACCCGGCGCTGCCCATATTGGGACTCAGAAAGAAATCGGCATGAGAAATGGATTTTCGATGCGCACGCCGTCCACCACCTGCCCATGCTGCAGATCCTCGGTCAACAACATCGAGCAGCGGGCCTCGGCTGCCGCGGCGACGATCAGGCCATCCCAGATGGAAAGGCCGTATCTCCTGCACAATTCGAGAGCGCGCCGATGCGTTTCGATGCTCAGCGGCCTGGGGTTCGGGCAGAGGATAACGATAGCTTCGATCGCCTCTTGAACCTCCGCCCACGTCATGGCGAGCTTGCTTCGCGCGACGGAAGCGAACTCGTTCAGCGCCTGGACTCCCACCACGCCGCCGTCGAGCAGCAGCCGTCTCGCGATGGCAGCGCGATGATCTCCCTCGCTGTTCGCGTAGACCAGCACGTTCGTGTCCAGGAATCTGTCAGGGCTCATCGCGCCTCTTGCTCCAGATGCCGCATCATGCCGCGGTCGTAAATCTCGTCGCGATTGAATTTGTACCCAGGTGGAAGCGGCCTAGCCAGCTTGCGGATCGTCTCAATTGCTTCCAGGCGCTTGCGGTCGCGCGTGATCTCGAAGGAATGTTCTCCGGTCACTTTGATCTGAGCCTCCTCGTCAGGAGAGATTCCCAGCTTGGCAACCACATTCGCGGGGATGCGGATAGCTACGCTGTTGCCCCATTTTGCGAACTTCAAGGCGCACCTCCAGATATACAATTCGATTGTATATCATTCTTATCCGGATATGGCAACTTCTTCCTTAAGTCCAGATAACGAAGCATCGCTTGCCATGTGGTTTGCCGCCGGCCCTCGACCAGCCCTCCGCCCAACCAACTCCCCCAGGGCGCCGGAATCTTGCATCCAGCCGGTCCCTGCCGCGTCCATATTTACAGGAGTCGGAGCCGGCAAGAACAAACATTCCGATCTGAGCGCCGGGAGGGCCTTGCATTGTTGCGCATCGAGATACTGAAGCGAGTTCGAGAGCTGGAAGAGCGGGTTCACCTGCTCGGCGGAGTATTGGCGACTCTGTTCGTGATCACGCTGGCGGCAGAGTACCTGAGGACGCGTAACGAAGCGCCCGAAGGCATCCTCCTCGAGGTTCTCCACTGGGTGTTGATCGCGGCGGATGTGCTCATCTTCCTGCTTTTCGTGGGAACCATCCTGTTTCGCTACTTTGGCCTGGCCAAAACCTCCCGCACCTGGTGGCGAGCGACTCAAGACAAGGAATTGAACAGGAAGATACAGGATTGGTTTGCGGCGGACAAAGGCGATCAGCCGCTCCAGACGGTACGTTTCTGCTCGGAGAGCTGCTTTGAGGATCTTTGCCAACTGAACTATGACGCGTTCAAAGACACCGTTTTCGCGGTGGAGAAGGAGAAACTGCAGCGCAGGAATGCGGAGTGGCTGCGTCGAAATCGCCGCATTTTCATGTTGATTCTCGACCCCTTCAATCCCGATCGTTATATTGGCTACTCGGCGATGTTGCCGCTCACCCATGAGGGCATGCATTCCTACCTCGACGGGGCATTGAAAGATGCCGACATTCCCGCTTCCCTGGTGGCAAGAGACAGGGCGGCGACCGGCGGCGTGCTGATCTTTGCGATCTACTTGAAGGAGGAGTTTTCGTTCCAGAAGTCGCAGGCCTCCCGCAACTACTCCATCTATTTCCTGGCCTGCGTCCGGCGCCATGCGCAGGTCCTATATCCAAAAGGACCTGGGCAGGCCGGCCAGTACCCGCCCATTTACGTGCAGACCGAACACGCCGCAATCAGGAAGCGTCTGGACGATTACGGATTCGTCGCAACCAAGAAGCGATCGGCGGATGGATTCGACATACTGGTCCTCGAACATCCTTTCCGCCACGCCGGAATGAATTCCACCCCTCAGTTTCTCGCGCAGGATTTGCCCCAGGAGCTGACCGTTGCAGCAGGGGAGTATCCCGCGACAGAGCTGTGAAGAAGGGCGCGGGAATCGTGCGTCCAACCGGCCTCTGGCGCGTCTAATTTACAGGAGACGGAGCAGCCGAAAGGCAGTGCTGCCAGGCCCAGACGTGCGGCAGGCCCGCAAAGGCCTTCTCCAACCCCGGGTTTTTGCGTTGGCAAAACCGGGGCGGACTGTGGTAATCTATTGATCTCTGTGAGGATGCGCGCCCCCTCTGCCCCACACATGAGCTTCGGCTCGCGGGCGACCCAGGCGAAACCTGAAGCGCTGTCATCCTGTTCCGAGCAACTACCTGAGACCGCTTCTTTTTGCGGGTGACCGCAGGTCTGTCTCAGCGCGCCCAGATTTCCTCGCCTTGCGCATGGAAGTCTTTTTTGGCGTGCTCCGGGCCGGACCCCGCACCGGTGCGCAAACGGTGCTTAATCTACCTTGCGACGGAGAGTAGGAGCATTTTGGCGATCGACGAGAAAATCGAACACGATCACGAGCATGATCGCGATCATGAGCACGAACCCGACATTGACACCCTGATCGAGGTGGGCAAAGAAAAGGGCTACCTCACCTACGGCGACGTGAACGAGATGCTGCCGGATGAGATGGGCTCCTCGCCCGACGATCTGGACGACCTGATTACCACCATCGGCACCCAGGGCATCGACCTGCTGGACGCCCCCAAGTTCGGCGCCGACAAGGACTTCGAGTTGGAAGAGGGAGAGGACGTCGAGCTCGACCTGACCCCCGGCACCCTGGAAAAGACCAACGACCCGGTGCGCATGTACCTGCGCGAGATGGGCACCGTTCCGCTGCTGACGCGCGAGGGCGAAGTCGAGATCGCCAAGCGCATTGAGCGCGGGCAGATGCGGGTGATGAAAGCTATCTCGCGCTCCCCCATCGTCATCCGCGAGATCGTGGCCCTGGGCGAGGATCTCAAGCGCGGCGTGCGCAACATCAAGGAAGTCGTGATCTTCGACGAGGAAGAGCTCACCGAAGAGGTGGTGCAGCTTCGCGTCAAGTCCACGGTGGCCCGCGTCGATGCGCTGATAAAGCACCAGAAGAGGATTGTGACGCTGGAGGAGAGGCTGGCCGGGCCGGCGCCGGCTTCCAAGGCCAAGATCCGCGATGCGCGCCACGCTCGCTGGCTGATGGCCCGCGAAAAGGTGCTCATCTCGCGCATCGTCCGCGAGCTCAAATACACCGCCATCGAGCGCAAACGCCTGTTGGACAAGGTCAACAAGACCGTTGACACCATGCGCACCCTGGAGCGCCAGATCCGTTCGCTCGAACAGAAGCACGAGGCCAGCAAGAGCGAGCTGCTGCAAAAGGAGTACCGCCGCCAGCAGAAGAACTGCAAGGCCGACCTGGAGAAGATCGAGGTCGACGCCGGCGTCTCCATCCTCGAACTCAAGCGCACCCAGCGCGAGATGATCCAGGGCGATATGGACGCCGAGCAGGCCAAGCGCGAGCTGATTGAAGCCAACCTGCGCCTGGTCGTCTCCATCGCCAAAAAGTACACCAACCGCGGCCTGCAATTCCTCGACCTCATTCAGGAGGGCAACATCGGCCTGATGAAGGCGGTGGACAAGTTCGAGTACCGCCGCGGCTACAAGTTCTCCACCTACGCCACCTGGTGGATTCGCCAGGCCATCACCCGCGCCATCGCCGACCAGGCCCGCACCATTCGCATTCCTGTCCACATGATCGAGACCATCAACAAGCTCATTCGCACCAGCCGCCAGTTGGTGCAGGAGCTGGGCCGCGAGCCCACCAGCGAGGAGATCGCCCGCCGCATGGACATTCCCGTGGCCAAGGTGCGCAAGGTGCTCAAGATCGCGCAGGAGCCCATCTCGCTCGAAACGCCCATCGGCGAAGAGGAAGACTCGCACCTCGGCGACTTCATCGAGGACCGCCAGGCGGTCTCCCCTTCCGAGGCGGTCATCAGCGTCAACCTCAAGGAGTACACCTCGCAGGTCCTGCGGACTCTTACCCCGCGAGAGGAGCGCGTCATCAAAATGCGCTTCGGCCTCGAAGACGGCTCCGAGCACACCCTCGAAGAGGTCGGCCAGAGCTTCCAGGTCACCCGCGAGCGCATCCGCCAGATCGAAGCCAAGGCCCTGCGCAAGCTCCGCCATCCGTCCCGCAGCCGCAAGCTGAAGGCCTTCGTCGAAGGCGTCAAGGAGATGTAACTCGGCAGCAACTCAGCCGCCTCGCAGTTCCAATTTGGAGCCTCGGCCTTGGATGGGGCTGAGACTTTGCCGAAGATAATCAACCTCACAATGACACTGCGTTGACAGGAAGCAGACAATTCACGCATGGCCTGATGCTATTCTTTCGCATTGGCGGTTGGCAGCGCCCTTCGGATGATTTGTGCGTGAATTCCTCTGATCCCATCCAAGCGGAGGCAGGATTTGGACTGTGTTCTAAAGGCTTCGCAGGTCTCGGCATCCGCTCCGCGGAACGCACCTCGCAACTCAGTCAGACCTATGCTTGCGCCGCGAGTGCTCTTCGCCCTCCTGATCGCATCGATTCTCCACCAGCGTGCATGGAGCCAGTCGCAGGCTTCCACGAACTGCGAACTGCGAGCGACGCCGCCCCCGATGGCCACCTTCGGGGGACCTGCCACGGCGGCGCCTGGCCACACCGAGCTGGGCCTTGCCGTCGGAGTCTTCGGCGAGGGCTTTGATGTCCCCCCGTGCGAGGTTGACATGACAGGCGTCACGAACTGGCTTGCGCGCTGGCGGCGTGGCCTGACGAGCCGAACCGATCTCGGATTCGATCTCTTGATCGCCAGCAACCAAACCATTCTTGCCGGCACCGCCAAGGTCGCCATGCGGTATCAAGCCACGAAAGGACTTCGCCTGGAATCAGGCGTGGGCTTCTCCGACGGAGGGACCGGCCGAAGCGTCAACGCCGATCTGGCTGCCGTGATTGGCACCTATAAGCACCCTGAAAATACGTGGAACTATTATGCGTCTCTTCGTCTGGGGGGAAGCCACGGATGCAACAGCCTTCTCTGCATCGGCAGCCCTGGGCCGCCCGGAAGCGACCCGCCGGGCGCGCTCATCCCGCTCGGCGCAATCGGTGCCACCGCGCGCGTCTCCGATACCACGCGCTTCGTGATGGAAGGCGGGCTCGGAGAGCACATTTCGCGGCAGCAGCCGAGCTCAGGCATGTATCTCCACATTTCCTTCGGGGTGCTGTTCAATGTTGGCAAGGACCGCAAACGAGAGGTGCGCCGGGCGCCCCTGAGCCTGTTGATGGAATCTGGGAAACCGCAAATCGCAACCGCACCTGCCCTGTGACTGAAGAGCAGCATCGTATCAGGGCATGGCTTTAGCCTGGAACCTTGACACTCATTCAGCCGAACCTGCCGCGCCGCTTGCCGAAGATTACCCCCCGCAAGCGCACAATCATCTCATGCGATGCCTCGGTCCAATCTGTCAGGCATGTGGCCGGTCTGTACCCCGTACCCACCCCCACCCCCCTCCCCCAATTTCCCCATCCCGCGTAGCGCGTCTTCACGGGTCGATGTCGAGTAACTCCTTGATAATGAGCAGTATGGAAGGGATGAGTCCTGCTATAGAAGTGGCTGCCTGTTGTCGAAACAGTAAACAAAAAGGCCGAATTACTTCCCGATTTATGCCAAATAATGGCTGCAAATCGCGCAGAATCTGGCTTCAAAGCGGCAGCGCGGCCTGAACCAGTTCCGCGGCCCGCACGAGCGTCTCCGCTTCGTCTCCAAAGCCCTCGATCCAATGCACCTCCGGCTCGCGACGGAACCAGGTCAACTGCCGCTTGGCAAAGTTGCGATGGCCCTGTTGGGCGGCGGCTATCGCGGCCTCTTCGCTCAAGGTTCCCGCCAGCACGGCGAGCGCCTGCCGATAGCCCAGCGAATCCAGCGCCTTGACCTGCCCATAGCGCGCGAGCAGGCCGCGCGTCTCCTCCGTCAAGCCCGCCGCGAACATAGCCGCCGCTCGCCGGTCGAGGCATTCGTAGAGCGCCTTCCGCGGCGGGTTGAGGCCGATCCGCAGCAACCGGAAGCCGGTCAGCGGGTCTCTCGCCAAGACCTTGTTGCCCAGCACTTCGGAGAGCGGCTTACGCGCGGCCAGGCAAACCTCGATGGCGCGAATCAGCTTGGGTGTGTCGTTCGCATGGATGCGCGTGGCCGAGGCCGGATCAAGGCGGCTCAGCAGCCGGTGCAGCCAATCCTCCGCGTGGCGCTGGCGGCTGCGTTGCAGCCGCGCCCGCAGTTCCGTCTGCCGCTCCGGGCCGG
>JBEKPA010000202.1:0-6806 GCA_049521195.1 Occallatibacter sp. | reverse complement strand
GGCCGCGGCTCTCAAGCAAACAGCCGATCGAGGCTGCCGCCAGCCCCTTGCCTAAACTGGACACAACTCCGCCCGTCACAAAGACATACTTTGCCGACATCGATGCAACCTCTTGACTGGATGGTTGGGATTGGCCGTACCTGGTGGGCACAATCAAGTATGGCAGAATTGGGGACGGGAGGGAAACAGAAAAATGCCCCAGCTGATGAAAACGCGGGGGGATTGATCTATAACCGTTGTTATTTGAAATACTTGCACGTGTGATCGCCGAAGCGCCGCGGAATCCCGCGACGGCGGTAACCAAGTGCTCGCGCCGGCCGGCAAGAGGTAGATTGGATGAGGGATCGACGATGGAAAGAATCGCGATTCTCAAAACCGACATCACCGCTCTCGACGTGGACGCAATCGTCAACGCCGCGAATAGTTCTCTGCTCGGCGGCGGAGGGGTTGACGGGGCGATTCATCGCGCCGCAGGTCCGGGACTTCTCGACGAATGCCGCCTGCTCGGTGGTTGCAAGACCGGGCAGGCGAAGCTCACCAAAGGTTATCACCTTCCCGCACGCTATGTCATCCACACCGTCGGGCCGGTTTGGAACGGCGGAGATCGCGGCGAGCGGGAGTTGCTTGCGAGTTGCTATGCTGCCTGTTTTGAGATTGCGCGGAACAACGGCCTGCGGACTCTTGCCTTCCCGGCCATCAGTTGCGGCGCTTACAGGTTCCCGGTCGATCTCGCCGTTGAGATCGCGATGCGGGAAACTGTGGCAGAACTCGCTGCGAACGAGCGGATCGAAAGGGTAATCTTCGCCTGTTTCGACCAATCGATTTATGCATCCTATCGGCGGGCTGTGCAAGCGATCATGTGAGCGGACCCGGCCTTCGATAGCTCCTGCCATAAGACGGCACGAACATACATGGCTACCATGTTGCTGTTGTGGATCTTGCGCTTCTTCCGAGCGCCTGAGAGCATGACGTTATGCCTGAACTCGTACAGATCGGCGTTCAGCCCTCGAAGCCTGCCGACGCTTGTGCTCCGAAGGCGCGGCCCCGAACTCAGGTCTTCTGGCTTCAGGGCGTCACACTGGCATGGATGCTCGTGGAGTTCGGCGTATCCGCGTATGCAGCGATCACAGCACACAGCCCCGCATTGCTGGCCTTTGGCTCCGATAGCCTTGTAGAGCTTATGTCCGCCACAGTTGTGCTCATGCAGTGGATTCCAAGCCTGTCCATTTCGGAACGCAAGGCGACCCGCACAGCCTCAGTGCTACTATTCGTTCTTGCTTTTGTCGTAGGGGGGACAGCCCTTACATCGTTAGTTCTCAGGCTGCGGCCTGAAACGAGTCGCGCGGGAATCGGCATCACCGCCGCCGCACTGGTCGCTATGCCCGTCCTCGCATGGCTGAAGCGCCGGGAAGGTCACCGCAGCGGAAACACCGCCTTAGCCGCCGATGCAGCGCAGTCGGCCACTTGTGCCTATCTCGCTCTGATCGCGCTGGTGGGACTCGCCGGGAACGCATTCTTCCATATCGCGTGGTTCGATGCCGTCGCTGCGCTGGTGGCAATTCCCGTCCTCATCAAAGAGGGCAGATCGGCTTGGCGGGGACAGACCTGCGGTTGCTGCTAAGCTCGGGCGTGGTTTGCTTAGAAAGTTGTTGACCATAAAAACAGCTAGGGCGAGCCGCGCTAGCTCGCCCCATCCAATCCCATGTGCTAAAAGTTCAGCGTAATCTTCGCCGTCAGTGCCCGCGGAGTTACATAATGCGTTCCGCTGAACGTGGACAGGAAGTTATACAAGGCGTACTTATCAGTGACGTTGATGGCCGTCAGGTTCAGGTCCACCTTGTAGCGTTCTTTGTGGAAGATGTTGTCTTTACCAAGCGACGCGTCAAAGAGGCTGCGCGGCGCAATGCGCTGAGGGTTTTTGTCGTTGTCGCCAGTATTGTGTGCGGGAATGCTGATGAGGCTTGAGGAAAACTCCGTCGCCGGGCAGACCGCGGGGAGCGGGCTGGTTGGCGTGGCGCGCTGGCCGTTGCACATGAAGCCGGCCTGGAACTCCTCATCGGCGGTCAGTGGGCGGGCGAACGCATCCAACATAGCGATCGCCGGCGCACCGTTGAGCGTCGTGGAGGTGGCAAGGCAAGGACTGTTGGGGTCTGTAGTGCCGTAACAGGGTGCGTTGCCTGCCACCAGGCCTGAGTCGTAGCGCCAATTGAATCCGCCCCAGAGGCCGTTCAGCACTTTGCCGTGGCTGAATGTGTACTGGAGGTGCGAGGTCTGGTTGAACTTTTCGTCGTGGTCGATGCGGAAGGGAAGCCCGGTCTGGCCGACGGTTGCGCCGGCTCCAGCAACCTGCGGGGGGAAGAAGCGGGCGGCTACTGAAGAGGTTACGAAGTAGGCGCTGAAGCCGCGAACCACGGGAACCTCGGCGCGGATGGCATAGCCCGGAATCTTGGAGTTATGCCAGTCGATGGGGAAGGTGATGGGGGTATTGCCGAGGATGCTGAAGTCGAAGGCGTTGTGGGTGTACTTCCAGATGTATTCGCCGCTCACCACAGCATGCTTTCCGAAACCCTGTTGCAGGCTGGCGTGGAACTCGTTGCGGAATCCGGGCTGAAGCGTTCCTTGGCCTCCCTGGCAGGCCAGCAGTGGCGTTAGCACGGCATTCGAGCATCCGCTGCTGGACAGCACCAGGTTCTCGTTGAACGGCGTCTCCAGGGTGCGCGCGTAAGAGAGGCTCATCACCGTGCTGGAAGGCTTGATGTGGTATCCAACCCCCACGCGAGGCTCTGCCTGTTGCGACGACGTGAGCCCGTTGTAGATGTCCCCCCGGATGCCGAGGTTGAAGAGCCAGTTTCCCGCCTTGATCTGGTCTTGGATGTACATGGCCAGTTCCTTCACGTCGGTATGGCCAATGTAATTGTAGTAACTTCCGCCTCGGGTCAGGTCATACGGCCCCAGGACGGTGAGGTAGCTGGGATTTGGGAATGACGCCACGCCGTCGCATGCGGTGGGATCGGAGTATCCCGGCAGCGGGCTGCCATTGATGTCAACACACGGAGCATTATAGGTGAGGTTCACCACGCCGATACTGTCGTTCTCGCGCAGAAAGGTCTGTCCGTAGACTACTCCGGCTTTGAAAGTATGGATTCCCTTGGAGTAGTCGAAGTCGGAGTGGATCGCGGCGTTTGTGAGGGTACGGTTCTGTGTGATGGAAGAGGTTTGAACGTTAGGCGCCCCCGCATCGGCGAGGGGGTTGCCGCTGGGGTAATAATTATATAGATCCCTGCGTACATATCCCCCCGCGTTGAGAACGGAGTTGGTGCTAACCACCCGCGTATAGGTGGGCGCAATGTTGAATGTGCCAATCTTCGAGCGCTGATCGGTATTGCCTACGTTGCCCAGGACCGGGTTGGCGCTCGTTCCGCCGCTGACCACATTCTGAATATTCAGGTTGTCGAAGGTGTTCGGCGTCTGGAACCAGGAGCGGCTGTAGTTGAAATCCATGTGAACTGAATTGGCCGGATTGAAGCTGTAGTCCACACGGTCAAAGAAATTCTCCTCATTTCCTTTGTCGTGGAAGACGCTGAACTCAGGCGGATCGAGAAAGCGTCCGGTGTTGAGTCCGTCTGTCTCGATGAAGTTTCCCCATTTCTTGCCGCCGTAGGCCAAGTCGCCGCCGACGGTTGAAGAACCGAAGGCGCCATAGGAACTGCTGACACTGCCGGTGGGCTTGGTAACGCCCTGGCCGGAGCGCGTGGTGGCCACGATGACCAGGCTGGTTTTGCCACCGAACTCAGCTGGCGGAGCACCGGAGATGACTTCGATGGATTGGACCGCGTCGGCGGGAAGCTGGTTGGAAAAGACTTTGCTTTGCTGGTCGGTGATTGCCTGCCCATCGATTGAGAATGAGTTGGAGGCGTGGTCGCCTAGCCCATGGAAGAGGCCGTTGGAGTCGGCCGCAACGCCGGGGGTGGAAAGCGTGACCAGGGAGCTGAGGGTTGAAGACTGGCTCTCCAGCGGCACCTTGACAAAAAGGTCGCGGTCCACGTCCGTGTGGAAGGTAGGATCGTCTTCGACCAAGTCGCCCGTGGCCTCGACCGTAACGGTCTGGCTACCGCCTGAAACTTGCAGAGTCAAGTTCATGATCGTGCCCACCGACGAACGAATTTCAACGTTCCGGTTTAACGGGGCGAATCCCGGGGCGGACACGCTTATGCGGTAGGGGTTGAACGGGACGTTGGAAAACACGAAATGGCCTGTGGCGTCAGTAATTGCGGTCTGGCCGAACCCGCTCACGCCGTTGACTAAATGGACATCCACGTTGGGAACAACAGCGCCCGAGGGATCGGAGACTGTGCCCCGCACAGCGCCGGCGTTGCCGCTCTGGGCAGGCGCGGCAAGCGCCGTGAAGATCAAGCCGAGAGCGGGAAGAATGCGAAAGATCGTGCCGCGAATGAATGGCATGGGAATCCTCCTAATGATGGCTGAAGAATGCGGGAAGTTAGCCGTGGCTCGAAGCGCTGCGGCATCCTCTGTGCATTGAGAGCATCGTTCCGTTTCGGGAGTCAGCCTTTGCGGATGCGTCGCAGCCTCGCCGCCGAAAGGTAGCGAGGTTCAAAGGACATCAAGCTGATACGCGAGAATCCGGAAAGATGGACTAGCAGCCGGCTGGAGGCGGACGTGTAATGAACTTGGGATGCCAGTTTCGGACCACGATTTGCGGCTCAAAGGCCGGGGCCGCGGCCTCGATCTGGACCAGCACAACCACCGCGGCCACGACCGCGACTGGCGCCGCCGTATGCATGGCAATGCACAGCGGGCAATGGTCGGCGTCGCTGTCGAGCGGATGCATGTGCGCCACCTGAACTACGGTCAGCAGCGCCAGCAAGACCAGGCACACCACGGTCGCCATCGGCGAAGCGCTTGGCTTTGCGCGGCGTTTCCCGCGGAAATCTGCCTGAAACCCTGTCAACAAATTGTCCCCTGAGTTAAGAATACACATGATTGGATGCGCCGGACGCGGCCGGGGTTACAGGAACAGCCCGGTTTTTGACCGAACGGGCTGGCAAACGCGGCCTCCGTCCGTTCGTCTAAACTGTGGGGCGATGGCATATTTCCCTCACTTGCGGCTTCTGCTGACCGGCTCCCTGGCAATCCTGCTGCTGGCGGGCTCTCATGCGGCGGCGCAGACCCAGACGCCGCTTCCCGTCAAGCCCGGCGTGCCCGGCACGGCCTCCAATCATCGCCTGATTCTCAAGGACGGCACCTACCAAGTTGTTCGCCAGTACCAGATTGTGGGTGACCGGGTGCGCTACATCTCCGTCGAGCGCGGCGGCGAATGGGAAGAACTGCCCGCCGACCTGGTCGACTGGGATGCCACGCGCAAGTGGGAGCGGGACCACGAGGCAGAGACTGTCGAAGCGCCATCGCCGGCAATGAAAGAAGCCGAGCAGATCGACAAGGAAGAGGCCGCCGAGCGCGACGAGCAGAAGGCCCGCACGCCCGAAGTAGCCAAGGGACTTGAGCTTCCGGACGAGGACGGCGTCTTTGCGCTGGACACCTTTGAGGGCACGCCGGAGCTGGTGGAGTTGCTGCCCACCGAGATGACCGCAAACGCCAAGACCAAGCACGGCCTGAGTACGCTGAACCCCCTGGCTGGGGAGAAGGCGAGCCTGGAACTCGACGGCGCGCACGCCAAGGTTCACCTGCATGTGAACGATGCGGCGATCTATCTCTCGCTCAACGCCCATGACAGCGCCGAGCAGGTCGTCTCCCACGCCATGACGGTGAACACCGGCGGCGCGAAAGACGTAGCCAGCCGCAAGCATGGCGCGCATTCGGCCTCGTCGGGCTTCGCCATTGTGCACGTGGACGAGCGCAGGGCGGTGCGCATCGTGGGCGCCATCCACATGAGCCCCAGCGGCGCCGTCTCCCAGAACGAGGAGGTGATCCCCGCCAAGGTCGAGGTTCTCGCCGGCAAGCACTGGCTCAAGATCGCGCCTGACAAGCCGCTGCTCATCGGCGAGTATGCGCTGGTCGAGATTATCTCCGCCTCGGAGATCAACCAGTCGGTCTGGGACTTCCGCGTGGACCCGCAGTTGGGAGACAATCCGGGATCGATCGGGCCGATCTCCAAGTAAAGAGGCTGCGGGCCGCAAAGAAATGGGCGATCGACTGTTGTGCAGCGTGACGTTACGCAGTACAATGTTTCAAGAATGATTCGCAGCTTCCGGCACAAGGGGATCGAGAAGTTTTTTCTGACCGGATCGAAGGCCGGGATTCAGCCCAAACATGCCTTGAAGCTCAACGAACAACTAACCCTTTTAGATGCCGCCACTAGACCGGAACACATGAATGTTCCTGGATGGAAGCTTCATGCGCTGAGCGGCGACCTCGCAGCCCATTGGGCGGTGAGTGTGAGTGGCAATTGGCGGCTCACGTTTCGATTCGATGGGGAAGATGCCGTTCTCGTCGATTATCAGGATTATCACTGAGGAAAGGAGTCCAAACCATGCGCATGCACAACCCCGCACATCCCGGAAGGATTCTTGCCTATTACCTCGATGGCCGGTCGGTGACAGAGGTCGCCGCGCACTTGGGCGTCAGCCGGCCCGCGCTATCGCGGATACTGAACGGCAAAGCCGGAATCTCGGCGGATATGGCTCTTCGCATCTCGGAGGCCTTCAACACCGATCCGGAACTCTGGATTCGTCTTCAGGCCCAGCGCGATCTTTGGGTGGCGTCCCGAAAGAAGCGCGCCAAGGTGAAGCCGATGGCTGTGAACGTGGCGGCGTAGTTCGTGGTCTCCC
>JBEKPA010000201.1:0-6815 GCA_049521195.1 Occallatibacter sp. | reverse complement strand
GTCTCCGGCACGGTTCAGACCATGCAGTCGGGGCCCTACAAGCTGGTCTCCCCGAACACCATTGTCTTCTCCGTGGCGGAATGGGCGCCGAAGACGATGCAGGTCTATCATCCCACCGGAACGGTCGGCGGCTACTACACGTCCGAGTCGGCGTCCAAGCCTCCCGGCGCTACGGACAAGTATGTCTTCACCGGGCCGAACGCGATGACCCTTACCGATTTGATGAACCGCGGCTCGGTCCCGATGACCCGCGTGCCGTAAGGCGCTATAGCCGCGCTTGACGGATTGGGACCAAATGCCTGGGCATGCCGGGCGTCCCAGGTCCGGATTCGCTGACCGGGGAAGGATCGAACTCCCTAATCCGCCCTGCCGGAGGCGTCTGCCCCACCGCAGGTGGTTACAGCAGTTTCCCCGCCGCCAGGTCGCGAATCAGGGGGCGGTCGGCGGCCAGGAAGTCGTAGCTGGGCAGCTCTTCCAGGCGCACCCAGCGCAACTCGTTAAAGATGTGGTTGACGATCTCGCCGGCAAACTCATGGACGGCAAAAAACTGCAGGTCGACGGCCCCGCCATGGCGGTAGTTATGGCGAATGCGGGCGACCAGGGGGCCGATGGCGGCCTTGATTCCCAGCTCTTCCTCCAACTCGCGCGCCAGGGCCAGCTCCGGGCTCTCGCCGGACTCGATCTTGCCGCCGGGAAACTCCCATTGTAGGGCCATGGGTTGACCGGGGCGGAGTTGGCCGATGAGGATTTCGCTGCCGCGCACGATGAGTGCTGCGGCCACAAAGCGGAGGGCGGGACCGGCGGGCCGATTGTCGAAACTTGGCTGGGCTTCTTCCACACCTCTAGTGTAAACGCACCGAAACGGTTGCAGAGCCGGATAGGCGCCTCGTGTAACGGGGATGGGGCTGGCCGCCCTGCCTTGGCCGCGCCGTCGCAATGCGAAGCCGTGGGATCAGGCAGAAGGCCTCATTCTCCCGCAGCCGCGGCATCGAGGCCCTCGGCTCCTTGCGGCCGGAAGTAGCCCCAGCCGTGCTTTGCCGCCGCCACCATCAAAGCCGGCGACGGGTTGACGGGGAAGGCGTGGCGCGCGATCTTGAGCATGGCCAGGTCGTGAATCGAGTTGCCGAAGGCCGCATCGGGAACGGCCAGCCCAATCCGCGCGAGGGTCGCGGCTTTGCCCTCGTCGGTGGGCACGTCCACAATCTCGCTCGATAGGACGCCTTCAACGACGCGCACGTCGGCGGCCAGCACGCGGTCTTCGGGAATGCCGAAATCGCGCACGCCCTCGGCCACCACCCATCGGCAGGTGGAGCTGACGGCCCAAATTGCGGCTCCAGCCCACCGCAAGGCAGCCACCAGCGAGACCAGCTCGGGAAATATGCGGGGCCGCACGAATTCCTCCACATACCGGGCCGCCGCGTCACGCAGTTCCCGGTCGCGCAGGCCGGCGTAAATCCGCACCATCTCGGCGCAGATCTCCACTTCGTTCACCTTGCCGGCCTGGTAGGCGCGGTAGCGGGTATCGATCCAGTCGCTGCTGGAGCGCGAGACCAGGCCCTGCTCCAGCGACCAGAACAGGAATCCGGAGCCCGCGTCGCCGCTCCAAAGCGTTCCATCGCAATCGAAGACCGCAACCTCGGGATGGCTATCGAGGACCAGCCGCTCGAACTGCTGGGCGGTCCACCTGGGAATTTCTATCTGCTTCGGCTTCAAACGTCCCTCAATCCTGCTCGAAATGATTCATCCATCTCCATTCTCTTCCAAACCGGCCGGGTCTTGCACGTGAAGCGTTGATGAACGGCTTTGCCAGAGCGAGCGGTACGATGGAACCATGAGACGGGAACGAGATGGACGATAGACGAAAGGAACTGGAAACGGTCGCCGCTTTGTTGCGCGAAGAGAGTACGCTGGCGCTGGCCACGACCGATGAACAGGGTCAGCCGTGCGTGACGCCGCTCTTCTACATTCCCGACGAGGAGCTGACCCTTTTCTGGCTTTCATCTCGGACCAGCTTGCACAGCCGGAACCTGAAGCGAGCGCCGATGGCGGCTGCCGCCATCTACCGGCACACTGAGAACTGGAAGGAGATTCGCGGCGTGCAGTTGCGCGGGCCGGTCACCGTGATTGCCGACCCAGGACGCCGGCGCGCCTTGATCGCGGCCTATTGCGAACGATTTCAGTTGGGCGCAGTCTTCAAGACGGCCATCGGCCAGTGCACCCTGTATGCGCTGCGGCCTGTTTTCTTCCGGTACATCGATAACTCCAGGGTCTTCGGCCATAAGTTCGAGATCGCGCTGGAGGACGAGTAACGGGAAGCGCTTCGGCTGCTTTCGCGGAAGGCTCACGCTATCCGCGCTCAGCCGGCTTCCTACATTGCGCTGGTGGAGGCTGGCAGCGTAAACAGGAAGCGGCTGCCCTTCCCGAGGGCGCTTTCCGCCCAGATGCGGCCGCTGTGCTGTTCGACGATGCTGCGGCAGAGGGCCAGGCCCAGGCCGGTGCCGCCGAGCGCGCGGGTGTCGGAGGAGTCGCCCTGCTGGAAGCGGTCGAAGATGCGCTCCAGCTTCTCGGGGGCAATGCCGCGGCCCTGGTCTTCAACGATGAAGCAGATCTCGTCGTTTCCGAAGCGCTGCGCGACCAGGCGGATCGTGGTCTCCGGCGGCGAAAACTTGACGGCGTTCCCGATCAGCTCGTTGAGCACTTGCAGGATGCGTTCCTCATCGGCCAGGACCGTCGCCGGGGAAGCGTCGACGCGGAAGCCGATGTGGACCTCGCTGGCTGGGGCCTGGGCCACGTCGGCTGCGCGGCGCAGCAGTTCGACGGCCTCGAGAGGCTGGCGATGCAGAGGCAGCTTGCCCCTTTCTCCGCTTTCGAAGTCCAGAATATCGTTGACCAGGCGCACCAGCCGGTCGCAGTTGCCGATGGCCATGTTCACCATCTGGTGCTGTTTCTCGGGCCGCTTGTCCAGGGCGCCGGAGGCGAGGAGACCGATCGAGGCGCGCAGCGAAGTAAGCGGAGTGCGCAGTTCGTGGCTCACCGTGGAGATGAACTCGTCTTTCATCCGCCCCAGGCGGCGGCGCTCGGAGATGTCCTGGAAGGCAACCACCATGCCGGAGATCTCTCCATCCTCGACAAGCGGGCTGGCGCTGTACTCCACAGGAATCGCCGTGCCGTCGTTGCGCCAGAAGACCTCATCGCGCATGTGGATGGCCTGGCGGCGGCGCAAGCCCTGGAGAATGGGGCTGGTCGTCTTGGAGTAGGGAGTGCCATCGGCGTGGCTATGGTGGATGATCTCGTGGATGTCGCGGCCAGTCAACTCGCGGGGTGTGTAGCCGAGAGTGTTCGCAGCGGCGTGGTTGATGAAGGTAAGTCGGCCGTTCAGGTCGATGCCATAGATGCCGTCTTCCACCGACTCCAGAATCAACTCGCGCTGGTGCGTGGCCCGGTGAAGCGCTTCCTCCGCCTCGTGCTGTTCGGTTACATCCATGCCGTGGTTGATAATGAACGGCCGCTCGCCAGGCAGCTCCATGCGGCGGCTGCGGAAGGCGATGCGGCGGACGACGCCGTCCCTGCGGCGCACCGGCAACCGGCCCTGCCATTCTTCCCCCGCCCGCAGGGTTTCCATGCCCTCGCGGAAGACCGCCGCGCTGTCGGAATCAAGGAACATCTTAACCGATTGCCCAACCAGATCCTTGACTTGGAAACCGAGCGTCTCGGCGGTGTAGGCATTCAACGAGGTGAGATGGGCTTCCAACGAGCACGTAAAAAGGAATCCGAGGCTGTTCTCCACCATCTGCCGGTAGCGCGCTTCGATGGAGAGCGGCATGGCTTCCATCTGCTGCCGATCGGTGGCGTCCTGGCCGCAGACCATCAGGTACTGGATATTGCCATCCGCTCCCGCCACGGGCCGCAGCGTCCAGCTGACGAGCCGGGTGCCGCCGCTCGACGTCCTCCACGCCGTCTCTTGCGGGCCGGGGATCTTTCCCTCCGCAGCCTCTCGAAACACGGCCGAGGCCCAGGTCCGCTCATCCGCCTCCAGAACCCGCTCCACAAACTGGCAGCCCACCGCGTCGGCCACAGTCAGCCCCGTCAAATGCAGAAAGGGGTTATTGAGCCGCACGATGCGGCCGGCCGTATCCAGCAGCGCAACCAGGAAGGGAATCGAGTCCAGCGCGGCGGTCGCCAGGAGCCGCTCGCTGGAAAGCGCGCGCTCTACCCGCTGCCGGGCCCGCCGGCCCTGCTCCTGAAAGACCGTGAGGGAACACAATTCAAGCCGCGTGACTGCCTGGCGGGCCAGTATCTCCAACAAGCCGATATGCTCCTGGTTGAACCAGTCCGGCTTGTGCGACAGCACCGCCAGTGAGCCAACCACCTTCTGGGTGGTGGTGATCAGCGGCACTCCGGCGTAGGAGCGGCAAGGCTTTGCGTCGGCCAGTGGGATTCCCTCGCGAGGGAAGCGGGAATCCTGTCCGGCATCCTGGATCAGAAGCGGCTTGCCATTCTCCAGCATCCACCGGCAGGGGGTTGAAGAACTCGGCTGGTCGGGCGCCTTGAATCCAACCTGCGATTTGAACCACAGGCGGTCGTAGTCCATCCAGCCTATGTAGGCGCAATCCGCATCCAGCAATACAGCCGCAAGTCCGGTCAATTCGTCGAGCGCCGGATCCGGGTAGCGGTCGAATAGCTCGAACTCCGGGCGCGATGCCATTTCCTTGCCTTCTGCTGCATCCTGGCTGTGGATTGCACACATACCAATACGATACACACAGTTAGCGCCTGTTCTTGAGCCTCCATATAACACTAAAGGTGAAGACGTGGCACAAATGAACTACGACTTAAATAACCCGATTTCCGCGCATAAGTTTCATCCGTAAGTTACTAAAGACACTACCCCCCCAAAGAATCCTGCAATGTTGAAAACGCTCGCCTCTCGCGGCCATCGGCATCCGGTGAGCGCAGGCCACGCCGCGCCTGGGCAAAGCTGGCGGTTTCATTCGTCTTCATTTGCCGGGCGGCAGCTTGCAGCAGTCGCCGGCGGCCACCGGTTCATTGCTGCCGGCGTCCAGGACCACCTTCCAGTTGCCGTCGGGCTGTTTGCGCCAGATGGTAATATACCGCCCCGTCGTCGTCACGGGATTTCCGTTCGCGTCCTTGCTGTGACCTTCGAAGTGGCCCCATGTGTAGCCCTCATCGCCCGAGGGGCCCATCTGGGCGTCGGTCGGGGTCCACGTCAATTGATAGACCTTGGGATCCCAGTTGGCGGATTTGGCAATCGCCACGCGGCCCACCATCGGCGCCTGGCCGTTGCCCAGCGCCACCCCGTCCTCGGCAAACCAGTCGGCAAAGGCCGCGCCGCCGCGTTCGGCCACATCCCTGGCAAAGCGGGCTTCGAGTTCGAAAAGCAGCACCTTGCCGGGCTTCACGGTGGGGTCGGTGAGCGGATTGGGAGCGGCCTGCGCATCGCCCGTGGGAAACGACAATTGCCCAAAGCCCGCGCTGGGCGCAACCATCGCCCCCGCCAACACCAAACAGCATAGAAACCCTCTCCACATTCCAGCCATGTTACTGCCCTCCAACAACACAGAAAAGTCTATGTGCCCATCGTACAACGATGGGATGGGGAGCGCGTGGAAATGCACTTGGGCTCACTTCGGCTTCGGTAGCGGAGACCAAACCCAGGTCGCCGACCGCGTGATTTCGTTCATCGCACTGGGTGGCTGTCTCCTTTTTTCGCCATTGGCCGCACACAAAACTCCGCTCCCGATCACACCTTTGTGGTGCTTCGATCGGCTCAGTTTGCGGAGATAATTGCTCAGTGCCCGAATCCGCCGCGTTGGTATACTATCGGTTGACAATGCTGGTTTCGACGGCCCCGGCGTCAAGGGGCTTTTTTGCTTGGATGCCCGGCATTCTTCCGGGAGAAGGAAGTACATGGGAACACTGCTCGCGACTATCCACTCGCCCGCCGACCTAAAGCGCCTGAATTATGAGCAGATGGAAGAGCTGGCCGGGGAGATACGCGAATTCCTGATTCAGACGCTGTCCAAGACAGGCGGTCACCTGGGCCCGAACCTGGGCGTGGTGGAGCTCACGCTGGCCTTGCACGCGGTGTTCACTACTCCTGAGGACAAGCTGCTCTTCGACGTCAGCCACCAAGCCTATATACACAAGATTCTCACTGGGCGGCTGGACCGCTTTGAGACCATTCGCCAGCCGGGCGGGCTGAACGGCTTCATGCTGCGCACCGAGAGCGAGCACGATGCATTCGGAGCCGGCCATGCCGGCACGGCGCTCTCCGCTGCCCTGGGAATGGCTGTGGCCCGGGATCTCTCCGGAGGCAAGGAGCATGTGATCGCCGTGGCCGGCGATGCGGCTTTTACCAACGGCATCTCGTTTGAGGCGCTGAACAACATCGCCGCGCAGACCCAGCGGCTGATCGTGGTGCTCAACGACAACGAGTGGTCTATCGACCGTAATGTGGGCGCCATTGCCCGCTACTTCCATCGCGTCGCCATCAACGAGCACTACCGGAATCTGCACGATTCGGCGGCCCGCATCGTGGAGCGCTTCGGCGGCAAGACCGCGATGACCCTGGCGCGCCGCGCCGAGGGAGCCGCCAAGAGCATTCTCTGGCCTTCGATCCTCTTCGAGGAGTTCGGGCTCAAGTACTTTGGCCCCATCGACGGCCACAACCTGCCCATGCTGGTGGAGACCTTCAAGTTTCTCAAGGCCGAAACCCGCCCTGTGCTGTTGCATGTTCTGACCCAAAAAGGCCGCGGCTTTCAGCCGGCGCTCGACGGACAAAAGAAGTTCCACGG
>JBEKPA010000200.1:0-6821 GCA_049521195.1 Occallatibacter sp. | reverse complement strand
TTTCCTTGCGGTTCTGCTGGCGTCGGCGTGCGCAGTGGCGGGCGCAACCGAGAACGGCGGAAGCGTGTGGCCGGTGGGCGCCGAATCCTACGCCACGGCGGCCGGCGTGCCGCACGCGGGCGAGACCATGTTTTACGAGTACACCTGCTTCTATTTTGCCAATGAATTCGACGACGGCAAAGGCCGCAGCGAGGTTCCGGAGTTCAAGCTGCGCGTCTTCGCGGTTGCCGGAAAGCTCTCTCACAACTGGGGCGTCCGGCTTCCCATCGGCGAGTTCGGAAGTTATTTTGCCATTCCCAACGTGTACGAGCAGGTGAGCGTTGCGGGGGTGAAGAACACCAAGGACGATCTCACCAATCTCAATCTGGTTCCGTTTACATTCTTCAACCACAAAGGCATCGCGCATTGGTATTACGAACTCCAGGTTCAGAGCCTGGGAACCGGCTACCAGAAGGGTGCGCCGGTGAACATCGGAGAGCATAACGTCGCCTTCACGCCTGCCGCCGCATTTACGCTGACTCCGCACAAAGGCGCGCAAGATATCATGTCGCGCTTCGACTATGTCATCAACGACGTGGACCATGCGACTCATTATCACAGCGGCAACGAGTTCTTCTGGCAGTACGACGCGCAGCAGGAGATCGCGAAGGGCAAAGCGAGCGTGGGCCTGACCGGCTACTTCTACCAGCAGATCACCAACGACTCGCAAAATGGAGCGGTCTTTTCACCGCCAAATACGGATGGTACAACGAACATCGGCAATAAGGGCCGGGTTCTCGATCTGGGCCCCCAAGTGACGCTTCGCTGGGGCAAGCACGGCGCCCTGGTCATGAAGTGGGATCACGATATGCTGGTTCAGAACAAGCCGCGCGGCAATGGACTCTGGTTCCAGTTTGGCGTTCCGTTCAGCTATCTTCATCACGGCTCCGCGAAGCATGAGTAGCCATCCGGCCGGGCGCCCCAGGTTCGGATTCTCGGACTTGGGGCAGGTCGTCCTCTTCGTTTTCGGCAGGCGATATGAATCAACTTCCGATCGTCTTCCACTCGTCTCCGGGCATGATCCGCTTCATGAACTCGTCGAATGACGGGACGGTGAAGATTGTGTCGCCATGCGCAGGGCTCCATATCATTCCCTTTCCAATCAAACCTGCGCGGGTCGGACCCAAGGAGCTGACAGTCCGGCCAAGCTCCGCGGCGATATCTCCCGATCGATGCGGGCCAGGCCCCAGAACCGCCATCGCCCGTAAATACTTCTTCTCTGCCGGAGTGAGCCGATCGAAGCGGACCCGGAAAAAGCTCTCATCGAGAGCGGCAACGGCCTCGTCCGAAGCGTTCAAAACATCTTGTCGCGTAATAGGGCTCTTCGGTGCAGTGTCCCAAGTATGCTTGCCCCATTCCTGCAGGAAGTAAGGATATCCCTGCGTTTTCTCGAGGATCAATTGAACTGCCTGGTCCTGAATCTCGACTCCTTCGTTCTGAGCGGGTCTGACGATGGCATCCGCCGCATCGGGCGCATTCAGGGGCCCGATCTCCGGAAAATCGAAGAGCCGCTCGGAGTAGGATTTCGCTTCTCCCATCCGGCCTCGCAACTGAGGCAGGCCCGCGCCAACAACCGTAACGGGAAGCTGGTCCTGAGAGCAGCGGTGTAGCGCTGAAACCAGAGCCGCCATCTGGGTCTCTTCCACGTACTGGAGTTCGTCGATGAACATCACGATCGCAGTTCCTGCCGCCTTTGCCGCCATCCCAACTTGTCGAAGGAGCGTCGCGAGGTCTCCTTCGAGGTCGCCATTGTCGGCGAGGCCCGGTTCCGGATCATAGTCGAAGCCAACCTCGATATCGGCGTAAATCAACTTCAGTTTGCTGGCGAAACCGGCCAGGGCACGGAGCCCTCGCACGGCATAATCCTTGGCGGCCTCCTTCTTGCTAAAGTGAAGCAGGGCAAGCCGAAGAGCCGGGGCGAGCAGCGCCGGAAGCGAACGGTTTTCCGGGGCTTCGATGCGAACCGTCTGGATTCCGGAAGCTTCCGCGTCCCTGCGCATCTGGTCGAGCAGGACGGTCTTCCCTACGCCCCGCAGGCCGACGAGCATCACGCTTTTCGCTGGCCTGCCTTGACGCAGCCTCTGGAGGCGCACCTCCACGTCTCGCCGGATGGCACCGCGGCCTGCAAGTTCCGGAGGCGGGCTTCCGGCGCCGGGTGCATATGGATTGCGAATCGGATCCATATGTAGAGAGTTTAGCAGAATTATCTTGTTTCACAAATATCTCTAATTTCGATACATATATGCTGCCGTCCCGATCGGCGATTTTGCCGTTTCCCTAGGCCATGGGCGAGAATGGGAGCGTGGCCATGCCCAATACTCCGCGCACCATCGAGCCCCCTTTCACCGACGTGCCCGGCGCCGTGGACGAGATTCGCGCCGGCCGCATGGTGGTGGTGGTGGACGACGAGGACCGCGAGAATGAGGGCGACCTCACCCTGGCCGCCGAGTTTGTTACCCCAGAGGCCATCAACTTCATGGCCCGTTTCGGCCGCGGGCTTATCTGCCTGACGCTGACCGAGGAGCGCGCAGATCATCTGCGCCTCTTCCCCATGACCCAGCACAACTCGTCGCGCTTCGGAACCGCGTTCACCGAAACAATCGAGGCGCGCGAGGGGGTCACAACCGGCATCTCGGCAGCGGACCGGGCGCACACCATCCGCACCGCCATCGACGCCGGCGCAAACTATTCCGATCTCGCCCGGCCGGGCCATATCTTTCCGCTGCGGGCGCGCCGGGGCGGCGTGCTGGTGCGCGCGGGACAGACCGAGGCTTCAGTGGATCTGGCGCGGCTCGCCGGGCTCAATCCTTCCGGCGTGATCTGCGAGATCATGCGCGACGACGGCGAGATGGCCCGCATCCCGGACCTCATCCCGTTCTGCCGCGAGCATGGGCTGCGGATTCTTACCGTGGCCGAACTGATCCGCTACCGGCTTCGCCATGAGCGCTATATTGTGCGCGCCGGCGAGAGCCGCATCCAGACCCGCTACGGCGAGTTCCGCATGATCGCCTACGAGAGCCAGGTGAACGGCGGCGAAAGCCACATCGCGTTGGTGCGCGGCGAGCTTTGCCCCGATTGCCCGGCGTTCCACAGCGGGCCGGCAGTAGCCGCAATGCCGGGAGACTCAGTCCTTCCGCCGCTCGGCCAACAAGAGTTACGGCCTCCATGCGCGCACGCCGTTCTGGTGCGGGTTCACACGCGGTGCATGGCGGGCGACGTATTTGCCGCCGACTGCCGCTGCCGCGAGACCCTCGACGAGTCGATGCGCATGATCGCCGAAGAGGGTTGCGGGGTCTTGCTTTACCTGCACAATACCTCGCGCGGGTTTGAGGTCGATCGCACTCCGGATTTGGCGGAGGCCTTCGAGCCGGGCGGAGCGGCGGCTCTACCTCTCGCGCCGGAACCCGCCATTGCGCGGCTCATTCTCCACCAGGAACTGCGCGCCCGCGAAGGCTCGCAGGCCCGCTCCGGGCGGATTCTGCGCGCCATCGGACTGGGCGGCCAAATACTGTCGGACCTGGGCATTCAGCGCATTCGCCTGCTCTCGAATACGCCCATGCACATTCCCGCTCTTGAAGGCTTCGGGCTGGAGATTGTGGAGCAGGTGGCGATTCCGGTGGAGGAATGCAGCCGCGCTGGGCTGAAGTAATTGGTGCGCGCTTATCCCCAACATTTTAGTTGACATGGCTGGTTTTAGGGCTGTTAATTATCATCACAGGAAAGTTTTGCGGCATCAGTTGAGGTGCCAAGAGAATAACTGCCGAACTACGGAGACTGGCAGTCATGACCCACATCCCCCATGCCAACGAACTCCAGACTCTGTACGAATTGAGCTGGAGCTATGCCCAGGATGGCAAGCTGGCCGTTGACTCTGTCAACGGGATTGTGGTGAATGCCAATCCGGCGGCAGAAGCGTTGACGGGTTATTCGCGCGAGGAACTCATCGGGATGCATATCGCCATGCTGCACCCGGAGGCGGAGCGCGAGCAGGTTCAGGATGAGTTCCGCAAGGCAACGCAGCATGCAGCGCCTCACCTCGGCTTACACATCCAGCAAAAAGACGGCAATTGCGTGCCGGTCGCGATCTGGTCGTCGGAAGCGTTGAATTTGGCCGGCCGATCGATGACGATTGTCGAGCTCCGCGACATTACGGATCAACAGCAGAAAGAACATCTGCTTTCGACGCAGAACTGGGCGTTGTCGGCGTTTTCCGTTGCCGCGGTGGCCCTGGGGCGGGCCCATTCCACGGATGCCCTGCTGCAGTGCATATGCGAGGCCATTACTCACCAATCCCCCTATGTATTCGCCTGGGTAGGCATTGCGGAAGATGGCCCGGGGAAAAAGATTCAGATCGCGGCATCGGCGGGGAGCGCCGCGGGTTATCTGGATGGACTGCATTTGAGCTGGTCGGCAGATCAGCCGTGGGGGCGAGGCCCGACGGGCATCTGCATTCGCACCGGCGTGCTGCAACTGGTGAACGACACGGAGAAATCACCGGCATTCGACGCATGGCGCACGCGATCGAGGAAGTTCGGGGTCCGATCTTCCGTGTCCGTCCCGCTTCGTATCGAGGGCGTCTGGCGTGGCGCGCTGATCGTATATGGCGCACGCCCCAACATCTTTGAAGCGGCGCCGATCCAGGTCTTCCAGCACCTTTCCGAACAGATTGTTCACGGCGTCCGCGCGCTTGAACAGCAGATGGCTCTCCATGCCGGGCTGGTTGATCTGGCAAAGGCGCAAGAGAAATTGGCTGAGGCGTTGACCGCCGCGGTGACAGCCATCGTGACCGCGATGGAGTTGCGGGATCCCTACACTGCGGGTCACGAAAGCCGGGTGGCTGAGATTGCCTGCGCCATTGGCAAGGAAATGGGTTTGAGTACGAATCAATTGCAGGGATTGCGGATGGCTGCAATGGTTCACGATATCGGGAAGATTTCGATCCCCACTGAAATCTTGACCAAGCCGGCCAAGCTAAGCAAGGAAGAATACGACCTGATCAAGACGCATCCGGAGGCCGGTTACTCCATTCTGCGAGATATTCCCTTTACCTGGCCGGTTGCCGAGATCGTGCGCCAACATCACGAGAAACTCGATGGCTCGGGCTATCCATACGGCCTTAAGGTGGATGCGATTCTCCCCGAGGCCAAGATCCTGGCCGTGGCGGACATCGTGGAAGCGATGGCCTCCGACCGGCCCTACCGGGCAAAACTCGGGCTGGATGTTGCGCTGGCAGAGATCAAAGCACTTTCCGGAACGCTTTTGGATGCAGATGTTGTGCGGGTCTGCACGGACCTGTTTCGCGAGAAGCGCCTGGTTATGCCGGGTTTGGAGTTGCAATGATTTCGACGCGATGCCGGGTGGCGCGAAGGCTCGCAGGCCGGCTCCGGGCGGATTCTGCGTGCCATCGGACTCGGTGGCCAGATCTTGTCGGACCTGGGCATTCAGCGCATTCGCCTGCTCTCGAACACCCCCATGCATATTCCGGCTCTTGAGGGTTTCGGCCTTGAGATCGTCGAGCAGGTGGCGATTCCAGTGGCGGAATGCAGGCGCGCGGGGTGAGTTTCCTGAAGTGAGGTAGCTGCCCTAGGCACAAGAGGTTGCGTGCCCCTGCGTTCGGACACTCTACCTACCGTGATTGCCCACTCTGGAAGTTGCCGCCAACTTGTTTGAAATCACCTGCACGTGGGATTGACCAGTAGCCTTTGGGTAATTTCAAAATAGGTTACCGGTATTGTTACGTTAGGTGTGTTGAATGGCCGGAAGATGGCAGCTTGGCTAGGAAGGCGATTGACCTTGAACCGAATCCCCCACTCGATCGAGCCCCAGAGTCTGTACGAGTTGGCGTGGACCTATGCGCCGGGCGCCATGTTTGCCTTTAACGCAACCACCGGCAACCTCGTCGACGCCAACCCGGCGGCAGAAGCGCTCTCCGGGTATTCTTGCAAGGAACTCCTCGGGTTGAACATAGTCCAGATGCACCCGGAGGCCGAGCGGGAGCGGGTGAAGGCGGAATTCCTGGATGCTAAGCAGCAGCCATCGCGCCACGCCGGCTACCACACACAGCGCAAGGACGGCCGGTGCGTGCCGGTGGCGATTTCGTCATCGAAATCGGTGGCGCTGGATGGCCAAGCAGTGGTGGTTGGCGTCTACTTCGACATCTCTGAGATTGAACAGCGCGAACATCGCCTTGCCACCAAGAGGTGGGCCATAGCGGCATACGCGGGCGCAGCGATGGCGCTTTGGCAGAGGCACACCCCGGAGAGCCTCGTTGAGGCCATTTGCGAGGCCATTACCCGCGAATCTGTTTACATTCTCGCCTGGGCGGGCATTGCGGAGGGTGGTGCGGGCAAACCGGTTCGAGTGGCGGCGGCAGCGGGCAGCGCCGTCGGCTACATGAACGGATTGCAACAAAGCTGGTCGGAAGACGATCCAGTGGGACGAGGTCCGACGGGCACCTGCATTCGTACCCGGCAGTTGCAGATTGTGGAGGACACACAGACATCCCCGGTCTATTCCCCATGGCGCGAACGAGCGAGGCAGTTCGGAGTGCGTTCCAGTGTTGCGGTTCCTTTTGTTGCGAGTGGCGGTTCGCGTGGCGCATTGAACGTATATGCCGCACACCCCAACGCATTCGAACCCGCAGCCATCCAGGTATTCCAACATCTGGCTGAGCAGATTGGCTATGGCATCCATGCAATCGAGCAGGAGCGCCTGCTGGTTGCGGAGCGAGAGCGCCTGGCCAAGACAGAACGGCTGCTCACTGAGGCCATGTCCGCCATGGT
>JBEKPA010000199.1:0-10097 GCA_049521195.1 Occallatibacter sp. | reverse complement strand
CAATCGACGAGGCCATCGCGCACTGCACCACAGGACTTGGCGTGTGGCAGTGGGCCTCGAACGACGAGGGCGGTCCCGAGGTGGTAATGGCCTGCTGCGGCGACGTGCCCACGCTGGAGACCCTGGCCGCCGTCTGCATACTGCGCCAGCGCGTTCCCGATCTGCGCATCCGCGTGGTCAATGTGGTGGATCTGATGGCGTTGCAGCCTACCTCCGAGCACCCGCATGGGCTTTCGGACGAGGAGTTCGACCAGCTCTTCCCGGTCGGCGTGCCGGTGGTCTTCGCCTTCCACGGCTATCCCTGGCTCATACACCGGCTCACCTACCGCCGGCACAACCACGACAACATCCATGTGCGCGGCTACAAGGAGGAGGGCACTACAACTACGCCCTTCGATATGTGCGTGCTCAACAACATCGACCGCTTCCAGCTTGCGCTGGACGCAATCAAGCGTGTGCCGCGGCTCAAGCCGCTGGCCGCGACCGCCGAGCAGTGGTACTCCGAGGCCATTCAGCGCCACAAGCTCTATGTGGCCGAGAATGGCGACGACCTGCCCGAGATCAAGAACTGGCGCTGGCCGAGGAGCTAAATCGCAAACTAACTGGGTGCCCCAGGTCTGGATTTTCAGACCTGGGATTCCACGCTGAGACGCGTAACCAAAAATCACCTGTTCAATGGAATCATACGATGAGTGAACCTGTTTTCAAGCTGTCGCGTCTTCGCAGTGCTCCTGTTTCAGATGAGGAGTTGATAGCAGACTTGCGCCGTGTTGCCGAATTGCTTGAGACAGAAACAATGTCACAAGATCAATACAAGTTGCAGGGGCATTTCAGCATAACTACTTATCGAAATAGATTTGGTAATTGGAACAATGCACTTTTGAAATCAGGAATTGAAGTCTCGAATGAAACAGATATTCCAGATGAGAAGTTGATAGCAGACTTACGTCGTGTAGCTGGATTACTTGGAACTGAAAGAATCACAAGAGAGCAATACGAATTGCACGGGAAATATAGCGGAGGTGTTCAAAGTAATCGTTTTGGTACATGGAACAAGGCACTGCTTCGGGCAGGTCTTAAGATTTCACATAGGAATGATATTCCTGATATTGATCTATTTGAGAACATCCTTACGCTATGGCAGCACTATGGTCGTCAACCCCGTCGAGATGAACTTGCCTTTGCTCCATCACATATTTCACAGAGTCCATATAATCTCCGTTTCGGATCATGGATGAACACACTGAAAGCATTCGTAGATTATGCCAATAGAGCTGACGCAGAATCTGTTGAAAACACTATTGAAGAAGCTACTGGAATTCCGATTAACAATACGACAGAAAACGTGATTGATAAAACTACAGAAAACTTGGTTATAGGGAAAACCGAAAGATCGAAGGATAAACCGATAGTTAGTAAACGAGGTCCAAGGTATCCCGGACGCATGCTAATAATGCAAGTTTTGATTCGTGACCAAGGAATATGCCAATATTGTAAAAGAGCCGCCACTGCGGATAATCTCAATTACCATATCGATCATATAATTCCATGGATCAAAGCTGGACCGACTATTCTCTCAAATCTTCAGTTGCTCTGTTCAAGATGCAATTTAATCAAAGGCGATCTCGACTTAACAAACTGTATCGGATCTTCTTCCTGAAGTTACCGACTTGTTGTCTCACTAACTCGCTGACTTGTTCAGCCACAACAAAAAAGGATTGAATGCATGTCTTCTTTGCCCGTACTGGTTTTGAACAGCGGTTCTTCTTCCATCAAGTTTTCAGTTTATGAAGCCAGCAACGGCGAACGGCGCAAGCTCCACGAGGGCGCGGTCGACGGGATCGGCACCGATCTCGGCAAGTTCTGGATCAAGGATGCCGGCGGCAACAAGCTGGTGGATCAAACCCCCGACCTGCCGACGCGCGCGGTAGCCTTCAAGCTGGTGGCCGACGCGCTTCACTCCGGCGACTTTCCCGCGCCGGCGGCCATCGGCCATCGCATGGTTTGCGGCGGCCCCACGGTGCAGGAGAATCAGCTCATCACGCCTGAGCTGGTGGACGAAATGGAGCGCTACACGGCCTTCGCGCCGCTGCATACGCCCATCGCCGTTTACATTATGCGCGAGTCGCTGCGCCTGTTTCCCGGCGTTCCCAACTTCGTTTGCCTGGACTCTTACTTCCACCGCACCATGCCCGAAGTGGTGACCCACATGCCCATTCCGGAGGAGTATTCGGCGATGGGCGTGCGCCGCTACGGGGCGCATGGAATCTCGTACGAGTCGATCGTCTACCAGTTGCAGCCCAACGTGCCGGAGAAGCTCGTCGTCGCCCACCTGGGCAACGGCGCTTCCATCACCGCGATCCGCAAGGGCAAATGCCTTTCCACATCGATGGGACTCACCCCCACCGGCGGCATCATCAGCGGCACGCGCACCGGCGACATCGATCCCGGCGTTCTCTTGTTTATTCTGCGCAAGATTGCCGAGACGGCCAAGAGCGCATCGGAAGCCGCCGACCAGTTGGAAGCGGTGGCCAGCAAGAAGGCGGGGCTGCTGGGCGTGAGCAATCTGTCCAACGACATGCGCGACCTACGCGAAGCGATCAACGAGGGCAACGCCAAGGCGCGGCTGGCCGTGGACAAGTTCAACTGGACCATCGCCCGCTGGATCGGCAGCTTCGTGGCTGAATTGAACGGGCTGGACATGATGGTCTTCACCGGCGGCATCGGCGAAAACGACATTGCCGCGCGGGCCGAGATCTGCGCGGGACTGGGCGCGCTGGGAATCGTTCTCGACCCGGCGCGCAACAACGTCCGCGGCGAAGCCGTCATCTCGGCCGAAAATTCGCCGGTGACCGTGCGCGTGATTCCGCCGGCCGAAGATCTGATTATCGTGAACCATGTCGTAAGGCTGCTGGGCGAGTAAACGGCGAGGAGGGCTGGGGTGCTACTCGGCGCGGGTTCCCCGGTGAGCGGTCCTCGCTCGCTGGGGTGGACTATTGGGCGATTGCGGTTCCGAAGTCGCCGCCACCGCTCACAAACAGCTTTTCCGCCTGGCCGCGGAACACGCGATAGAGGGCGAACTGGCGTTGGGTCTGGCCGCGCAATTCGAAGAGCAGTTCGCCGCGGTTGTCGGCCATGGCGTCCACGGCGTCCACCAGCTTCATGCGCGGGGTCTCGTCCAGGTGGGCGCCATCGGTGACGTTTTTCAGCAGTACCAGCAGGTTGCCGTAGAGGTCCGGCTGGGCGATCAGGGTAACAAACTTCTGCTGTGCGAATAGGCCGCCGGTATGCGCCGTCAGAACCAGTGTGGCTCCCGAGCCATAGGCCAGCTCAAAGACGCGAAACTGCTCGTCCGCGAGCGGGGCGGGTTCCGGCGGAGGCGCGGGATGGACGCTCTTGCGCGCCGTCTGCGTCGTGGTCCGCTTGGGCGCTGTCTTGGGTGGAGGGGGATTCAGGCCCAGCGCGCTGCGAGCTATATCTTCCAGGGCCGACTTCATCGCCGCCTCGTCGTCCGGGTTGGCCCACGCATAGTCCCACGGATGCTCCGGGCGGTTCCGGGCGTCGGAGACGGCCACGGATTGGCGCATATCCGGCGGGAGACCCATCAGGCTGGGAACCACCTCGAGGTTGCCGCCGCTGGACTTGCCGCGCTTGAGCCGGGGCCGGTCCGGGTCGCCGACATCGGGCAGCGAATCGACGTGCCCCACGTCCACCGCCTGCTTCTTTTTCTTCAAAGTGGGCCGGTCGGGATCGGCCGCGGAGGCGCCGGTGGTTCCCGAATCGCTCCCGGCGCTGTCGGTGGAAGCTCGCTTGTGAAGGGTGGGCCGGTCGGGATCGGAATTCGTGTCCGAGGCCTGGCTGGAGCTTGCTGTGCTCGTGCCGGTTCCAGAGCTTGCGTCGGCGGGAGTGGCGCCGGAGCTTGCGGTGCCCGCGCCGGGGCTGGAACCGGCATCGCTGGGACTGCCGCTCGAGGCCTTCTTGTGGAGCGTGGGCCGGTCGGGATCGCTGGGCGGCGCTGGGCTGCCGGCTTCTGAGTCGCTTCCCGAGCCGCCGCCGCTGCCCGCTCCTCCAGCGGGCGAATCGCCGGCGTGGTGCTTGCGATGCAGGACCGGCTGATCGCTCTGCACATCGTCGTCGATCTGCGTGCGCGCCAAGTCCCGCGCGGAGGGTTTGGGCCGGGCGACGGGCATCGGCTTCCAGGTTCCATAGCCCACCCATGAGCCCTGCTCCTGGCCGGAGTTCTTGATGTCGAACAGGCCGATCGGCCTGCCGTCCTGTTCGAGCTCGTACTCCACCTCGCCGGCCAGCGCCAGCGGCTGGGGCCGGGCCAGGTAGATGCCGCCATCCTGGAGCTGGCCGCCATCCAGCACGGCCACGGGAACCAGGCGGCTGGTTTTGGGCTTGCCCGCCTCGCCGGTCCACTCGAGGACGGCAATGGATCGCAGCTCGGGCGTGTCCTTGCTGGTCTTCGTCACCTGGCCGGGGTATTGCGCAAACACCGGCAGGGCGGCCGCGATCGTCAGCAGCAGTATCCCACCCTTGCCGCAAAGGCAACCACGCGGCAAGGATGGGGCACCCCATCTCGTCAATTTGAAGAAGAATCCACCCCTGCGCAATGACATTTGCCGCCCACCTCGGGAATAATCGAACTTGATGGCCACCAAAGGCCCTCCATCCACAATACGAGGAATTTCCCCATGGAACTCAACGAGAAGGTCGCCGATTTTACCCTGCAAACCGACGAAGACAAAACCGCAAGCCTTTCCAACTACGCCGGTAAGCCGGTCATACTCTTCTTCTACCCCCGAGCGGACACGCCCGGCTGCACCATCGAGGCCTGCGGTTTCCGGGACGCCTTCAAAAAGCTCCAGGCAGCCGGCGCAGTCGTGCTGGGCATCTCCCGCGACACGCCCAAAGACCAGGCCAAGTTCCGCGCCAAGTACGACCTGCCCTACACACTCCTTGCTGATGTAGACGAGAAAGTATGCAATCAGTTTGGCGTGCTGAAGGAAAAGAACATGTACGGAAAGAAAGTGTGGGGCATCGAACGGACCACGTTCGTGATCGGGCCGGACCAAACCCTGCTGCACGTCTTCCCCAAGGTTACGCCTGCCGGCCACGCGGAGGAGGTTCTGGCGCTGATTGAGCAATGGAAGAAGGCGCACAAGTAGGGTGCGGAGCAGGCGGCGAAGGACGGAGAAAGGGACGGCTGTGAAGACAGAAATAACAGCACTTCGGATTTACTCGGTGGTTGACCCCGTATCCCCATGGAAGTTGCCCAGTTTGTTTCGCGGATTTCCGAATTACGGGTCGAAAATGTCGGCTGCCGAATGGAAGAGCTTGCTTGCCAAGGCAAAGGGGGGCGATGCCGAGGCGGAATGGAGGGTCGCAGAGCTTTATTGCGATGGATGCAAGGACCGGCGCGGGAGGATCCTGGTGCGGATTTCCAACCGAAAGGCTGCTGAGTGGTTTCGCCGCTCCGCTGAGCACGGCTGCGGTAGTGCGCAGGTTAATCTTGGCGTCATTCTGGGGGACGGCTACGGCGTGGAGAAAAATGTGCGCGAAGCTCTGCTTTGGCTCAAAAGGGCTTTCCGTGGCGGGGACACCGGTTCCGCGCCGAACAATATCGCGGTCACATACAGGGAAAACGGGGATTTTCGCCAGGCGGTGCGCTGGTTCAGGAAGGTCGACGCTTCACGCGACGATGCTTTCCTCATCCAACTCGGCATCCATTCCTATTGGGGCAAGGGCGTCCGGACCGATCATCAGGCGGCGGTTCGTTGTTTTCGAAAGGCGATCCGAGGAAAGAACATGTCGGAATGCGACCGGGACGATGCGAATTTCTACCTCGGAATCGCGTATCTGGAGGGCAAGGGGGTCGGGCAATCGCTCCGAATGGCGCAAAAGCACCTTGAGCGAGCTAACAGGGACAACGATCATCTGGCGGCACAACGGCTTCTGAAGCAACTCAGCAGGCTCGTCTAGCCGCCCATGGGAACCACGCGCCTTCCCGGTTGGCTGCTCAAGCGCTCGTTTTATGAGGCTCCGCCGGAGCTGGTGGCTCCGCGCCTGCTGGGCAAGGTGCTGGCGCACCGGACGGGCGGCTTGGTTCTGGCGGGACGGATCGTCGAGGCCGAGGCCTACCTGGGCCCGCACAACGATCCGCCCGACCCGGCCGCGCACTCGTATCGCGGGCCCACGCCGCGGAACTCCGTTATTTTTGGTCCCCCAGGTCATGCGTACGTCTATGCGATCTATGGCCGCTACTTCTGCATGAATGTCTCCTGCGAGACCGAAGGCCGGGCGGGATGCGTTCTGCTGCGCGCTCTGGAGCCCCTGGGCGGAGCCGACGGCGCGGAGATAGCCCAGATGATTCGGAATCGGGGTCTTGCTCCGGGCAGCCGCTCCGCGGGCAGATTGGCCCGGCTGCTTGCGTCCGGCCCTGGCCGGCTGTGCCAGGCCCTTGGGATCACCAGGCTGCACCACAATGGCCTCGATCTGGCCGATCCCGCCTCGCCGCTGCAAATCCGCGACGACGGCTTTGCGGTGAGCGAAGTCATGGTGACGGCCCGCATCGGAATCAACGAGATCAACGAAGCCGTGGACTGGCCGCTGCGCTTCGTCCTACCGGGGAACCGATGCGTCTCCGGCGCAAAGAACGCCATCGGTAAGCGAGTGCTTCTTCCGGTAGAATTCCCTTGACCGGCTCGACCATCCCAACCCGCGAGGAAAGTCTCCGCTTGAAGTCATACCCGCGAGGAAAGTCTCCGCTTGAAGTCATCTTCCCCGTCTCTCCCCGCCGCTACGACGGCTTTGCTGGTTGCGGCTGTCTTCGCCGCCGCTACGGTTGCCCAGGCTCCGCAAGCGCCACCGCCTCCCGCCGGAGGCCCGCCGCCCCGCACCTATCCCGCGCCTACCAACCTGAAGGTGCTGCCTAAGGATCTGACCGGGCAGCAGGTTCACGAGATCATGGAGAAGTGGGAGGGCTCGCTGGGCGCGCATTGCAATACCTGCCACACTCCGGACCCCACGAACATCGGCCCCAACGGACGCCCGCGGCTCAACTTCGCCGACGACTCCAAGCCGCAGAAGTCCACCGCCCGGCTGATGTACAAGATGACCGAAGATATCAATGGCAACTACATCAGCATGGTCGAAAACTCGGGCGCGCCCGTAACCTGCGGCACCTGCCATCGCGGCCACCTGGGCCCGGAGCCGTTTGTCATTCCTCCGGATGAGCACGACCACGATCATGAAGGCCCGCGTCCGGCGCAAGACGCGCCTCAGTCGCCGCCGCCCGCGGGAACAACGCCGCCGCAACCGAAATAGAAAACAAGCGCCCCGCGGTCATTCGCTGCGACCGGCTCTCACGAAATCTCCGCTCTTGCCGCCGGACTTGGCTTCGAGCTGAACGTTGCGGATGACGATGGCCTTGTCCAGAGCCTTGGTCATGTCATAGACGGTGAGGGCGGCTACGGCGGCGGCGGTGAGAGCCTCCATCTCGACGCCGGTGGGGCCGGTGGTTGAGGCCGTCGCCGTGATGCGGACGCCGCCGGAGACGATTTCCGCCCGCACGTCGATGTGACTAAGGGCGAGCGGATGGCACATGGGAATCAGCTCGGCGGTGCGCTTGGCCGCCTGGATGCCGGCGAAGCGAGCCACCTCGAGCGGGTTGCCTTTGGGGTTGCCGGGCAATGCCGCAAGCACGGCTTCTGAAAGCTCGACGAAGGCCGAAGCGGCGGCGGTGCGGCGGGTGGGCTGCTTGGCGCTTACGTCCACCATGGCGGCCTGGCCGGAGGAGTTGAAGTGCGAGAGCTGCTCGGGTTCGGGCATGGGCGATCCTCAGGGAAGCAGAATGCGGACGATTGCGCCCGCGTCAAGGTTGTGGGCCTCTTCGGGCACGACCAGGAAGCAGTTGGAGCGGGCCAGGGCAGCCAGGTCGCCCGAACCCTGCATGGGAACCAGCGCGACCTCGGGGAGCTGGCCATCGATCCGGCTCGGAGACGATGGCGTTGATTCCCACCCTTTCCGGTCGCCGCGGTTCGCCGCGGCGACCGGAAAGGATGGGGCACCCAGAGCACGCGAAAAGGATGGGGCGCCCAGAGCGCTCAGTTTATCGGCGGAATCATTCGCCGCTCCGCCAAAGGTGCAGGAAGCGGGCAGAAAGCGCGTGAGGCCGGGTTTGCCGTGCTTGCCCGCCCTTGAGGCCAGCCGCGCCAGGGCGAAGCGCGGGCCGCGCGCACAACGGCCGGCAAGCGCCGCCAGCACCGGCGCCGCGAAGAGCAGAAAGGTGACCGCCGAAGAGACCGGATTGCCGGGAAGCCCGAAGAAGCACTTCGTGCCGTATTCCTCTGGGACGGTGCGCGCGTTCCTGACAGGCAACTCGCCGAAGACTAACGGCTTGCCGGGCTGGATGCGCACGCCGGTGAAGTGGAAGCGTGCGCCGGCGCGGGCCAGTGCCGGCTTTACGAGGTCGAACTTGCCTGCCGAGACGCCGCCGGTAATCAGCAGCAGGCTGGCATCGGCAGCCTGGGCGAGCGCGGCGTCGAGAGCCTCGGCGCTGTCGGCGGCCGTGGGCAGAACCCAATGCTCGCCGCCCGCGGCCTCCACCATCGCGGCCAGCATGGGAGCATTCGAGTTGCGGATCTGGCCGGCTGCGGGCAGCAACGCGACGGGCACGAGTTCATCGCCCGTGGTCAGAATCGCCACGCGTGGCCGGGCGAAGACATCAAGCGCGGTGTAACCGCAGGCCGCGGCCAGGGCAATCTGCGCGGAGTGGATGACGGTTCCGGCGGGGAGCAGTTCGTCTCCCGCGCGGGCCTGCGCGCCCTGGTCCACAACATTCTCGCCCTCTTCGATCTTGCGCGGCGGGAGCAGCCGGAGCCGGTCGCCCGCTTGCTCGACGTGCTCGATCATCATCACCGCGTCGGCGCCCGCTGGAACGGAGGCTCCGGTCATGATCTCCCAGGCTGCGCCCTTCGGCAGCGGCCCGGCTGGAGGGTCGCCGGCGCGGGAGGAGCCGGCCAGGCGAAGGAACTTGTGTATGAAGGCCTCGCGAGCGCGGCAAGCATAGCCGTCGCGGGTGGAGCGGGCAAACGGCGGCTGGTCGCGATCGGCGCAGAGAGGCTGTGCGAGCACGCGGCCCGCTGCGAGATCAAGCCCAACCGACTCCGACGAGGGCCGCAACCGGGCTAGCCGCGCGCAGTATGCGGCAACCAGTTCAGCGGCTTCGTCGTAACCGGGCAGTTCATTGCTCATGGAATGGATTGTAGAGGGTCGCGAGAGCCAGGGAACAGCGCGGCTCAGAGCAGCGCGGAGAAGCGAAGGGCGTCCGCCGCGGCGGACGCCCTTTTGAGACGAAAAGACAGCAGGCTTACTTCTTGGTTGCCTTGGGGGCTTTGTAGCTGTTGTCGATCTTCTGTTCGAAACCAGCCAGGATGCCCCTGACGTCATTGGCATATTGACCGTTCGGCGCCAGTTCCAGGTATTTCTGGTAGGCCTCCAGGCATCCGGGTGGCGCAATGAGCTTCTGGGTCTTGGGATCCTGAGTGGTCTTTTGTACCAGGCCAGCGCCCTTGAGGTAATACGGAATCGGCTGGGTTGGATCGGCCTTGATAGCCTCTTCCGCCGCGGCCACCTCGGCGTCAGTATTGTTCATCTGCGAGAAGATCACCGCCTCGTTCTTCAGATAGAGTGCCGCCGATGTGGGGTTGATCTTGGCGGCTGCGTCGTAGGCCGCATTCGCCTCGGGAACCTTGCCGGTACGCGCGTAGATCTCTCCCAGGCCGCTCTGGGCCGTGCCCTGGACTGCAATGTTCGGCTTCTTGGAGGCCGCATCGAGTTCAAGGGTCTTCTTGAAGGTCGCCTCCGCTTCGTCATACTTCTTGAGGCCGACCTGCGCCTGCCCCAACTGCGCCCACAGGACGGAGGCATCCGCCTTGGCAGCGGTGTCCTTCAGCATGAGAGTCTCGATCTCGGTGTACTTGGCGAGCCTGATCTCCGCTTCCCTGGCTTCGACATCCGCGTTGGAAGCCGTTGCGCCAAGAGTCTGTCTTGCTGTTGCTCCGGCGGTATCGGCATCCTTGAAATCCTGGCTG
>JBEKPA010000198.1:0-6898 GCA_049521195.1 Occallatibacter sp. | reverse complement strand
ACCTCGACCGAATGGTTTTCCGCGCCCGAAACGCACATCCGAAACTCGTTCGCCGCGTGGAAGCAGCTGACCGGCCGCATCCAGAATCCCACCCCGCCTGCCAGAGCCAGCACCCCGGCGGCAACCGCAGCCCAAAGAACCCGCTTCCTCCAGCTCATCGTTCCTCTCGCCCTTTCAATGCCCGCGCCCGCTGCCAGCCGGTCTCGATAACCCGCGCGGTCACCGGATCGATCTTGAGCGCGCTGTGGCTGTTCCACTCCGCCCGCTCCACCCATCTCACGGCATCCGCATCCGAGGCCGCGCGCAGCGCGCCGCCCGCCACGCGGCAGAGGTAATCCGCAATTACATAATGGTAGCGAACGCGCTCGCCCTCACGATGAATGCGGTCCAGCAACTCGATCAGTTCCAAGGGTTCGACTATCAGTCCAGTCTCTTCCCGCACCTCGCGCACCACGGCAGCCAGGAGCGGTTCGCCCAGCTCGACCAGGCCACCCGGCAGCGTCCAATGCCCCTTCAGCGGCTCGGTTCCGCGCCGGACAAGAAGCACCCGGCCCTCGTCTACCACCACCGCGCCCACACCCACCAGCGGCGCTGATGGAAACTCTCTCTGCATGATCTCTCCGAATTCCGCTCCCCTTTACGATAGAACCCTTGCCGGCCCGCCGCGCAACCGGGCGATTCTGAACGAAATCGGGATCGTTCTCGACCGCGCATCTTTCGCCTCGGGCTATCATCGAATACGACAGGAGAACGCCATGCCGGAATTCACGCTGCGAATCGATAACATGCACTGCGGCGGGTGCGTTCGCCGCGTCAGCCAGGCTCTGGCTTCGATCGAGGGAGTCGCCGTCAGCGACGTGCATGTGGGTGCGGCGCGGCTCGCTTCCAACCTCGACCCCGCGCCCGTCGATCTTGCTATCGCCGCTCTGGCCAAGGCCGGCTACCCCGCGCGACTGGAACAATAAGTGACCACGACTGCAACGGAATCGCTCACGCTGCCCGTGCTGGGCATGACCTGCGCGTCCTGCCAGCATCACGTGGAAGAAGCTCTGCGCTCGACCCCCGGAGTCCAATCCGCGCGCGTCGATCTGATGGCTCATCGCGCCACCGTGATCTTCGATCCGGCCATCGCCGCGCCCGCCGCGTTGATTGAGGCGATCCGCTCGGCGGGCTACGACGCCGTGCTTCCCCGCTCCGATGCTCCTTCCGCAACTCCATCGGACGGCCTTGCGGCCGGGGCTGAGCGCAAGGCCTGGGTGACTCTCGCAGCCGGCGCGGTCGCCATGCTGCTGGCCATGCCGCTGGGCACGGAGATGGGCAGCTTGGATCACGCCCTGATGCGCCTTTTGCCCTGGCTCTATACCCTGCCGCCGGATCCGCTGCGCTGGTCTCTGCTGGCGCTGACGGCGGCGATTATGGCCTGGGCCGGGCGCGGCATCTATTCGAGCGCCTTCCGCGCCCTGCGCCACGGCGCCACCAACATGAATACGCTGGTGAGCCTGGGAACGGGCGTGGCCTTCGCCTACTCTGCCTTCGCCACCATCCGGCCCGCAATCGGACGCGAAGTCTACTTTGACGCGGTGCTGCTCATCCTTGGATTTCTTCTCTTGGGCAAGAGCCTGGAATGTCGCGCCAAGCGCCGCGCTCTGGCCGCGCTCGACTCGCTCTCACGGCTGCGCCCGGCCACCGCCCGCCGCATCCGCGATGGCGTTCAGGCCGTGGTGCCGCTCCAGGAGGTTCAACCTGGCGAAAGCGTTCTGATTCTACCTGGGGAACGTTTTCCGGTGGACGCAAAGGTTCTGGAAGGCCGCACCACCGTGGACGAGTCGATGCTCACCGGCGAACCCACGCCGCTGCCGCGCGAGCCCGGTGGCCGCGTGCTGGCCGGCTCGCTCAACTACGACGGAGCCGTCACTTGCCGGGCCGAATCGCTCGGCGAGGCTACGGTGCTGGCGCAGATCACCCGCATGGTCCAGCAGGCGCAGTCCTCGCGCGCGCCCATGGAGCGCCTGGCCGACCGCGCCAGTTCCATCTTTGTCCCCATTGTGCTGGCTCTGGCGCTGCTCACGTTTGCCGTCTGGCTCGCCGCCGCGCACTCGCTCCCATTGGCACTGGCCAATACCGTCGCCGTCCTGGTGGTCGCCTGCCCCTGCGCCATGGGGCTGGCCGTGCCCGCCGCGCTCACCGTGGCCGTGGGCCGCGGCGCGCAGCTTGGAATCCTCTTCAAAGGCGGAGAGGCCTTGGAGCGTCTGGGCCATCTGGACGCAATCGTTCTGGACAAAACCGGAACCCTCACCGTCGGCCGTCCCGTGCTGGAAGCGGTGCGTACGCTCGCTGGCCGCTCAGAGAACGATCTGCTGCGCATGGCTGCAGCCGCCGAGGAGCGATCGAACCATCCGCTGGCCCACGCTGTGGTGGATGCCGTGCGGGCGCGCGGCCTCGCCTGGCAGCCCGCCGAAGACGTGCAAATCCTGCCCGGCCGCGGCCTGACCGCCAGGGTCGAAGGCCGCGAATGCCTGCTCGGCAATGAAGCGCTCTTCCAGGAGTTCGCGATTCCGCTTCCGAATTCCATCGCTCCACCGGAGCCGGGCGTCACACGCCTGTGGATGGCTCTCGACAGCGCGCCTGCCGGCTGCTTCGATGCCCGCGACGCGCTGCGTCCCGACGCCAAGGAAGCCGTCGCCACATTGCGCCAGAGCGGCCTTCGGGTACTGATGCTAACCGGAGACTCAGCAGCAGCGGCCGCGCCCATCGCCCGGCAAGCCGGCATCGCCGAGGTGGAAGCCGGCCTGGACCCGGCCGGCAAGCTGGCCCGCATTCGCGCGCTGCAGCAGACCGGCCTGCGCGTGGCGATGGTGGGCGACGGCATCAACGACGCCGCCGCACTGGCCCAGGCCGACGCCGGCATCGCCATGGGTTCGGGAGCCGACCTGGCCCAGGAGGCCGGCGACGTGCTGCTCCTGCGCGCCCAACCCTCGGCCATTCCCGCCGCGCTCAGTCTGGCCCGTTCAACTCTGCGTGTCATGCGCCAGAACCTGGCCTGGGCCGCCGGCTACAACCTGATCGGCATTCCGCTGGCCGCGGGCGTGCTTTACCCGCGCTTTCACCTGCTGCTCACACCCTGGCTGGCCGCCGCCGCCATGGCCCTCAGCTCGGTCTGCGTGCTGGCCAACAGTCTCCGCCTGCGCCGCTGGCGCCCATCATGATGAACGGAAGCGAGGTTTCCCACCCTTGCGGTCGCCGCGGCGACAACGCGCAAGGATGGGGCACCAAGCCATCCGCACTGGGCCGCGCCCCATCGGGCGTTCAAGCACGGTAAACTAACCGCAGAGCCTGTCTGTGCGCATCCTGACCCGTTACATTCTCGGCGAGATTCTCTCCCACGCGCTTATCGGGGGCGTGATCTTCACCTTCATTCTCTTCATGAAGGAGTTGCCCAAGATCCTGGAGATGATGGTCCACAACAGCTCCACCTTCACCAGCCTGGCGGAAGTCGTCCTCTTCATGATGCCCAACTTCTTCAAGGTCACCGTTCCCATGGCCGTGCTGGTGGGCGTGCTGCTGGGGTTCAGCCGCCTGGCCGCCGACAGCGAGATCATCGCCATGCGCGCCTCCGGCCTGGGCATCGGGTATTTTGTGCGCGTCGCTTCCATCGTGGCCGTGGGCGGCACGCTGCTGGGGCTGCTCAACTCGATGTATGTCGAGCCAAAAGCCCTTCAGGCCCTCATGGCGTTGGAAAAGACCCTTGCCTCGCAGGCATCTTACGAGATTCAGCCCCGCGTCTTCGACGAGGATTTTCGCAACTACGTCCTCTACGTTCAGGACGTGCGCTCGGGCACGGGCGCCGCTAACTGGCGTGAGGTCTTCCTGGCCGACGTCACCGATCCCGCCGCGCCGAAGATTACGACCGCGGCCTCGGCCACCGTGGTCAGCGACTCCAACCAAGGGCTGCTGATGCGGCTGCGCAACGGAACGGAGCACGAAACAGTCGCCGGCCAGCCGCAACAGTACAACGTTTCTACCTTTGACAGCACCGATCTCCCCTTCGCCGCCAGCCCGCAGAGCGAAGGCCACCTGGGACGCCTGGATACACCTATCTACGCAATGCCCATGAGCGAACTGGGGGAGCATTTCCGCGCCCCGGATAGCAGACGCTACCTGATCGAGATGTATACTCGCTTCTCCTATCCCGCGGCCTGCTTGGTGCTGATGATGGTGGGCGTTCCGCTGGGCGTCACCTCGCGGCGCGGCGGCAAAAGCTCGGCGTGGGTCTTTACCATTCTGCTGGTCTCCCTCTATTACCTGGTTTCCACCTTCGGCGTCGCCCTGGGCCAGCAAAACAAGATTCCCGCATTCTTTGCCGTATGGTCGGCCAACCTGATATTCGCCGCGGCCGGCGTCTGCCTGCTCTGGCAGATGGCCAGCGGCGGCCGTCTCCTGAATGCGATCGCGACCTGGACTTCGCGCTCTCCAAGACCCAGCTTCGCCGGCGCACCTATCGGCGGCCTGCTGAGAGCGTTTCAGCCGCGTCCCCAGCGCGGCAAGGCCCGCAACGTCTTTCCGCGCATCCTCGACGAGTACGTGGTGCGCGAGTTCCTCGACATGTTCTTCCTGGTTCTGCTGGCCTTCGTCTTGCTCATGCTCGTCTTTACCGTCTTCGAGCTGCTGGGCGACATCCTGCGCCACAACATTGCCTGGTCCACGGTCGGCGAATATCTGATCAACCTCACCCCCTCCATGCTCTATCAGATTGCGCCCCTGGCAGTGCTGATCGCCGTCCTGGTCACCGTCGGCGTACTCAACCGCAACTCTGAGATCGTCGCCATGAAGGCCACCGGCATCAGCCTTTACCGCCTGGTAATTCCCGTCGTCGCCATCTCCGCGGTCCTGGCCGTCAGCCTCTTCCTCTTCGATGAGTTCTATCTGCCCCAGGCCAATCAAAGGCAAGAGGCGCTGCGCAGCATCATCAAGGGCCGCCCGCCGCAGACCTTCCTCAACCCCGAGCAGAAGTGGATCTTCGGCCAGCCCCATCCCGGAGAACCCGACCGCATCTTCTACTACCAGTTTTTCGATCGCGACCGCAACGAGTTCGCCAATCTCTCCATCTTCGAGTTCGATCCCTCCACCTTCGCGCTCTCCCGCCGCATTTTTGCCTCGCGCGTCTTCTGGGACCAGGCAGCCGGCTCCTGGCGCTTCCAGAACGGCTGGCAGCGCGACATCGAAGGCAGCAGCATCACCGAATATCGCGAATTCGCGCAAACCTCCTTCCCCGAGATTCATGAAGATCCCGGATATTTCGAAAAGGAAAGCCTGCAAGCGCAGGAGATGAACTTCGGCCAATTGGATCACTATATCGGCGACCTGACGCAGAGCGGCTTTGACACCATGCGCCTGCGCGTCGAGCTGTGGCACAAGCTCGCCTACCCGTTCATCGCCGTGGTCATGGCGGTGCTCGCCATTCCCTTCGCGCTCTCCATGGGCCGGCGCGGCTCGCTCGAGGGCATCGCCGTCGCCATCGCCGTGGCGCTTGCCTATTTTGTGGTCGACGGGCTCTTTGGCGCCCTGGGCAACGTGAATTACCTGCCCGCCGCCCTCGCCGCCTGTTCCTCCGATATCCTCTTCGGGCTGGTCGGCGGCTATCTGCTGCTGAGAACGCCCACCTGATCTGGGCAGCCTCCGCTCTATCTGTCAAAGAACCTGCCGTGGCCGCCGTTGGCCCAGGGGTCGTATTGCAAGGCGAAGTTGGCGCGGGTCTGTGTGGAGGGGTGGTTGTACTCCCAGAACTCGATGAAGGGGCTCGGATTGGGATCTTCAAGCCAGGCTTCGCCGAGGGCGTTGAAGCTGGCGACGGCGGTCTTTTGCGGGTCGGGGACGAGCCCGTGGATGGCCTCCTGGCCGTAGACGTCGGCCTGGTGTTCGAAGTGGCGGCTGAACGCGTTGCCGGCCGGGGTCATGAGGAAGCCGACGACAGAGATGGCGAAGAGCAGGACGACGAATCCGGTGCGCGTGGCGAGCGGGGCGGTTTGGGCCTCATCGTTCCGGAGAAGCCAGCGGGCGCCGAAGCGGCGCGCCAGCCATGCGGCGGCGCCGGCACAGCCCCAGTAGACGAAGAACAGGGCAATGGCCCAGCCGGCGATGATCTTGGGGATGTGGTGGAGAACGTAGTGGCCGCTCTCGTGGCCAAAGACGAACATGACTTCGTCGTCGGGAATGCGTCCGGCCGTCGTGTCCCAGACGACAACGCGCTTGGTGGCGCCCAGGCCGCTGACGTAGGCGTTCAAGCCGTTGGTCTTCAAGCTGGCCTTCATCAGGAACATGCGGTTGGGCGGGATCTCGGTTCCGGTGCGGGCAACGACTTTCTCCAGCTCGGCCACCAGGGCGGGATGATTCGTGGCCAGGGGTTCGAACTTATTGAAGATGGGCTCGAGCAGCGGGGAGACGAACAGAAGGAGCACCAAAATGGGGAGGGTGACGACCCAGATGCCCAGCCAGTAGCGGCGCGGCCAGCGGCGCACGATCCAGTTGAAGAGCAGCAGCACGGGCACGCCAATGAGCACCGAAAGCCCCAGCGCCTTGGACTGGTCGCCGATCCAACTGGCCCAGCCCTGGATGCTGATGCCGTAGGCGCGTTCAAAGTGGTAACCGAGAATGTCGAAGGGAATGCCGGCCAGGGTGGTGATGACGAAAAAGGCGGCGAAGAAAAGCAGACCCTGAAGCCAGCGGTGACAGGAGATTCCCTGAACCCACGATTCAATTCTGGCCCAGCCGCGGAAGGCGAGCAGGAGCCAGAGAAAGACCAGCGCCCAGAGCGAACCGGTGATGTCGAGGATGTTACGGATGCGGCTGAGGGCGATGGCCTTGGCCAGCTTCTCGGGGGGCAGGGAGTAAGCTTGCGCCG
>JBEKPA010000197.1:0-7029 GCA_049521195.1 Occallatibacter sp. | reverse complement strand
CCGAGGTCAGCACAAAGACCCGTCGCGGCAGCCTGCCCGCAGCCCGCTCGATGCGCGGAGCCAGCGTCTCCAACAGCCCGCTGCCCGCAATCACGTCGTACTTCGCCGATGGTGTCTCTACTCGTATCGTCTGCACGGTACTCTAATCCTAAAGCCTCCTGGGCGGAGGGCCGGGGACTGCCCGATGGCTTCCGGTCAGCTTGATCCCAATTGCAACCATCTGTTTTGATCGATCTTTGAGCCTGGTCCCCCGCAGGTGCCCCAGGTCTCGATTCTTAGTCCTGGGACTCGCCGGTCTAGCTAGCTACCCGCATCTCTTCCCGGACAATCCGCCGCAGCGTCTCTTCCAGCTTTGGCGCTTTGCCTTCCACGTGCTGCCGCAGCGCCTTGTTAATCAGCGTTTGATAGCCCATCGCCCCGCCCGACGCCTCGGCCTCTTTCAGGAAGTGATCCACCAGGTCTTCATCCAGGCGAATCGTGATGCGCGTCTTGCCGCGCGGCTCCGGCGCCGGAGCGGCAATCCGTCCTCGCGTCCCTCGGCTGAAATCGTATCTCTGCTTCATCTGGACTCCTCGTATTGGCTGCGTTCGTGCGCCTCCGCCAGCCGCGCGGAGATGATGCGGACGTTCTCGCCGTGAAAACTGTAAACCACTACCAGCACCCGCCCCTTCACGCCCGTACCCATCGACACGAACCGCAGTTCGTCCGGGTTGGATTCGTCGTCCGTGATCGTAATGGCGTAATCGTCCTCGAAGACCGGCTCGGTCTCGGAAAAACGGACGCCATGCTTTTGGTAGTTGGACTCCGCCTTTCGAAGGTCCCACTCGAAGCCCATACCACCTCCATTATATGCACATTCTGTACATACCGCACGAAGAATTCTCGATGCGCCCCGCCTCGCCCATTTACCACCCCAGCCAGATCAACGGAAGGAGTCCGGAGGCAGCCAGCCCCAACAGCATCGCCAGGGCCTGCACGCCGGTCTTCCGGTCGGCCAGGCTGTATGCGTAAATCCCCTTCACCACGTTGTTGCTGGCGGCGGCGATGATCACCGCGCCCGCCGCGACCTTCAGAGGCGTCAGCGTGCCCGCTGCCTGGGTCAGCCCCATGATGAACGGGTCCACGTCGCTGACTCCCATGATCGCGGCCAGAGTATTCACGCCCGTTGTTCCCAGATAGGTCAAGGCCAACTGCGTAATGACCAGCATGGCCAGGAACAGCGCGGCAAAGAGAAACGCCGTCAGCAGTTCCAGCGGGTTCTTGGGGTCGGACTCCCGCTGCACCTCCTGAGTGTTCTTATCCGCCCGCCGCGACCAGAGCCAACCGACGCCGACCGCCAGAACGGCCAGCGCCAGAAAAGGTATGTACAGCAGAAGCATCAGTTGGCGGTTGAACAGCGCCAGAAGAACAACCAGGCGCAGGTACATCACGCCGGACGCGATCAGGATGCCGCCGGAGAAGAGGTGGGGTTGCTGCTCGCGAGCCGCCCGGCGCGCCATCACCACCGTGGTCGCCGTGGACGAATAGGCCCCGCCCAGCAGCGCCGCCAGCACGATCCCGCCCTGCCCCTTGGTCAACTTCTGCAAGACATAACTGAGGTAGGAGATGGCGCTGATGGCAACCACCACGAGCCACGTCTTGAATGGGTTGATGTGAAATTGACTGAATTCCTGGTTCGGCAGGATGGGCAGAATCACTCCGCTCAAAAACAAGAACTTGGCGAAGGTGAGAATCTCGCTGGGAGCGATGCGCGCGGCCAGCTTTTCAAGGGCAGCCTTCAGATCCAGCAGCAGCAAGCTGGCAACGCCCAGCGTGGTGGCGATCCATAGATGCCCGTACCAGACGAGGGCTCCCACCAGAAAGGTCGCCAGCCCCGACATCTCCGTGGTGACGCCGGCGGTCTCGTTTGAGGAGATCTTGTGCCAGTAAGACAACAGCAGGAATCCGGCAACAACCAGAAAGCCGGTCGCCAGCGGCAGCATCTGCGGCCCTGAGATGAGAGCGGCGGAATAGCCAACCAGGCCAATCAGTGGAAAGGTGCGCACTCCGCCGAAGGAGTAAGATCCTCCTGCCGCCTTGTGCTCTTCGCGTTCCAGTCCTATCAGGAACGACAAGAACAGGACCAGAACAATTTGCAAGGCTTCCGGCGGTAACTGCCGGTATATCTCCATGCGAGTCGAGCCTCCGATCTTCTCTTCACCCACGCGAAATCCGCGGGTCGCTGCTCTTCAAGGCCTCTTCACCCCGGCGGGGCCATCGACCAGGCAATACGAATTGAACCTGCGCCACCGGCGAAAGAACAGTAAACCATCGGCCAACCTTTGGGCAATCTTGCAGGCAGATTATGCTCACTCACGGCTGAGTTCCCGGCGCAGCGCTTCCGAGCCATGGGACTTGCTCTTCCGGCCAACCCCGAAAGCAGCCGAGCGTTTTCCCCGATTCCGCTCTACTTTGCGTGCAGCTCGTTGAGCCAGTCTTCGATGTGGCCGAGGGCGCGCAGCAGGCTGAGGCGGGCCTTGGCCAAGTCGAGCGATGCATCGAGCGAATCCTCATATTTCTGGCGCTCGTCGATGCGGGCCAACTGCTCGGCTTTGGGCGTGAGTTGCGGCTGGACGCCGGGTCCGGTTTCAGCGCCGTTGCCCAGTTCGAGCTGGGCGAGCACGGTCTTGAGCTGTTCATCGGCGATCTGCTGCTTGAGGCTCGCAACCTCGGCCTGGGCGTCCAACTCGCGCAGGCTGCCGGTGAGCGAAGCGATCTGCACGTCGTTCTGCCGCTGGGCCTGCTCGGCCTCGACCGTAGCGCGCAGCGCTTCAGCCGCGGACTCCCTGGCCTTGGCGCGAAGGGCAAAATCAAAAAAGGGGAACTGCACGGAAAGGCCAAAACTGATGTTGTTGGGAGTGAAGGTGTTGGGCTGATAGAACTTTTCGTAGTCGTTGAACTCGTCGGAGTCGTAGTTGTATACGGCTCCGAATCCGATCTGCGGCCGGCGCCAGGACAGGTCGTCTCCCTTGGCCTGGAACTGCTTGGAGCGCGCGGTTGCGCCGGCGGCGTTGATGCCGGCGAGGCTGCGCGGAGCTTCATCCGCGGTGACGGCGGGGATCTCAGGGATGCTGGCGTGGTCGGGGAGAATGGAGCCGACGGGCATTCCGGTGAGGACCGCAAGCTGCTTGGCCAGCGTGGCGGCTCGAGTTTCGAGATGAAGGCGTTGGAGTTTAAGCTGGGCGATTCTCAGGCGTGTCTGCAACAGGTCCAGATCGGAGTCGACGCCGGCCTCGGCGCGTTGCTGTTCGATCTGGACCAGACGATCGGTAAAAGTCTCCTGCTGGCGCGCTGCTTCGAGTTCGCGGTTGACCGTGTCCAGCTCAACGTAGGTGGTGGAGGCGTCCAGAGCCACCTGCTCCCTGGCGTCCTTAAGGCTCAAGTTGGCGGCGTCCAGGCCGGCGCGGGCAGCCTTGGCGTACTGACGCTGAGAGAAGCTCAAAACCAGCGACTGCATGGTGGCGCTGCCCACCGAGGGCTGGCCCGTCGGGAAGCCATGAGAATAGCCGATAGTGGAGCCGATCACGAAGTTGGGGATATACGCGTCCCGTGTCTGGGCGAGGGCGGCTTGGGCCTTTTGCACATCGGCTTCGGCCAGCTTGACGGCGCTGGAGTTGCGCTGGGCCAGGTCCACCACCGTGGCCAGCGAGACCTGGGCAGGCAGATGAGCGGGCGCAGCCGCAAGCGCCAATGCCAGGAGGATTGGCGTCGATGCCCGGCGCGGGTTGGGTGCGATCTTCACCTGCATATTTCCTGTCAACGGCTGGTTTCCTGGCGGCTGCGATCCTGCGTGGGCTTGTAGTCATGCGCCAGCGCCAGTGCCGCAGCCTGTTCCCGACTTGCGGCCGCGGGGTCGCCGAGCTGCTCTTTCAGCCGCGCCAGCCGGATGTGGGCCACGAACGCGGGCGCTTCCTCGGTTTTTGCGGAGCCGGCCAGATAATCGTCGAGCAATTTGGCCGCCAGCGCCGGGTCGCGGCTGGTCTCGGTCAGAATGGTCGCGCCGTCATAAAGGGCAAGGCCGTCGCGGGGACCAGCCCGCTTGTCGCGTTGGGCAGCGCTTGCGCCGCTATGCACCGCCGATTCCATCTCCGTCCAGCGCCGGTGGCGGCGATAGAAGCCGGCCAGCGAAATCCACTGGGAAGCGGGATGCGCGCCAGCCGCGATCGCCTGCTTGAACTCGCGCTCGGCCGTGCCGTAGTCCTTCTGCTGCTCGGCAATACGGCCGCGCAGTTGGTGAGCGCGCGCCGGGTCCACCTTGTCCAGTTGCGCGGCCACGCCCTGGGCTTTGTCAATGCCGCCGCCCACAACCCCTGGTGCTTCACGGTAAAACTCGCCCAGGTCGAAGAGGGCATCGGCGTTGCGGGGATCGAGCCGCACCGACTCTTCGAACTCCGCCCGTACACGCTTGGCAAGCGAATAGGCGGTGAGGAAGGAGGCGCGTCCGGCTTTCTCGCCCAGGGCGCGGGCCAGCCAAAGATGATAGCCGGGGTTCTGGCTATCCAGCCGCACGGCTTGCTGGCACTTAATCGCGGCCGCATTCCACTGCTCGAGCGTGAGCCGGACGCGGCATTCCAGATTGGCGGCCTCGGCCTGACTCACAGTCGAATTGGGAAGAGATTCAAACAGGGGGGGAAGGGAACTGAGCGCGGCAAGCGCCTTGTCTGCCTCGCCGGCTTGCAAAGCTGCGTTGACCTCTGCCAGGGATTGGGAAGCCTGCGTCATCCGCTCGTGTTCCCGCGAGAGCGAAGAAGCCTGGGCGGGCGCTGAAGCAGCGACGGCCGACGCCAGCAACGCTGGGGCCAGGGCCCATGCCGCCATGCACAGCAGCCTCACCGCGCCACCTTGATGGGAATGCCCTCCCGCAAGGGCTGTCCATTGGTTGTTCCCGTTGCCACCCAATCTCCCTCATTGAGTCCGGAGAGGATGGCAACCTGGGTGAGGTTGATGGAGCCGGTGGTTACGGGGGTTCGCACCAGCCCGCCGCCGGCCACCTTGTAGACGTAGGGCTTGCCGTTCTCGGCGTGGAGTGCTTCACGCGGCACAGCCAGAGAGTTTGGTTCACTGAAGGTGGTTACCGTGACGGTCACGTTGGTGGCGGGCAGCAGATCGCCGTCGCCGCCGTCGATCTCCACCAGCACCTCGCCCACGGTGCGCGTGCCGTAAATGATCACCGTCGAGGGCATGCGGGCAATATGTCCCTGCCACGAGTGGTCCGGTTTGGGGTCGCCGTCCCACTTGATCTCAATCTTTTGGCCGACGGCCAGCTTGCCGAGATCCGGCTGGTCGAAATAGGCTCTCACGCGCTCATGGCGCAGGTCGGCAACCTGCAGCAACAGCTTGCCCGCCTCCACAAACTCCGTGGGTCCGGCATCGATGCTGTAGACGGTTCCGGCAACCGGGGCATGGATCGAAGTCTGCGCCACCACCTGCCGCGCTGCGCTCAGATTGGCTTCGGCATCGGCAAGCGCTGCCCGCGCCCGCTCCACCTCTGCCGCCGAGTAGCGGCTGCTCGCGCTCTGCTCGGATGCGCGCAGGCCGGCTTCCGCCGTATCCAGTCGCTGCTGAGCGGCGGCCACTTCGCTGGCCGAGGCAGCGCCTGTGGACTTGAGCCTGATCAGGGCGTCCAGATCGCGCCGCGCCTGATCGCGGTCGATGCGGGCGCGGGCCACATCGCTGCCCGCCGCCTGCCGCTCTTGCAGGGTTCCGTTGTGGGTGGCTGCTTCCACTGCGGCCTGGGCGGCCTTGACGCCGCTCTCGGCGGTGGCCAGCCGGGCCCGCGCCTCCACGTCGTCCAGCAGCATCAGCAGCTTGCCGGCGGGTACCTGGTCGCCGGGCTGCGCGTAGACCGCCTTGACGGTGGTCGAGACGGGGCTATGGATCTCGTAGTTCACCTCCGGCTCCACGCGGCCATTGGTGCTGACGGTGCTGATCAACTGCTGGCGGCTCACCTGCACTTCACGCACCGGCAGACGATCCCGCATGAGGAACCGCGTCGTGAAGAAGACCACGATAAGTAGCACCCCCGCTCCCCGCCAAAGCCAGAGCCGGAGCCGGTCCGTTTGCTTTCTCTCTTCAGCCATTCAGATAACCAAGGTCAGTATATAGGACTCGAATACAAGCCTTTCGGCGCGGCAAAATGCATCGCGGGCGAATCTGTCCAGGCGCTGTCGAGGCTCGTACAATGAGGATATGGCTCTGGAACCGCGCTATACCGACGAGCATGCCAAGGCCGGCCTGGACTTTGCCTTCCCCGCCATCGAGACCTGGCAGAACCAGTTTCCGGGCTACGAAATCTCTATCGACGACCCGGAGCTGACTTCGGTTTGCCCCAAGACCGGCCTGCCGGACTTCGGCCTGCTGACCATCCGCTACATGCCGCGCGACCGCTGCCTGGAGCTGAGATCGCTGAAAGAGTACCTGTTCAGCTACCGCAATCTGGGCATATTCCAGGAGAACATCGTGAATCAGGTTCTGGAGGACGTGGTCAAGGCCTGCGATCCGGTGTGGGCCGTGGTGCGCGGCGAGTTCCGCCCCCGCGGCGGCATCGGCACCACGGTGGAGGCGCGCTGGCCCCGGCCCCGGCAAACTGCCTGAACCGCACGTCAAGTGCGGGCGCGCGCTCTTATGTCAGATCGCATAGAAGGAGGAGTGCTTTAGCGCTCTATACGTCCGCTAACGGCGCCAAGGCCGGTGTCTCGCAGGCAGCGACCGGGCACACGCCACCCCCGACAGCCGTGGAGTGGGGCCCGAGCGAGACAAGACGCCTGCAACGCCTCATCTCGTCTCTGGTCTGAATTGAATCGCGCTTTAGCGGCGCCCTTTGCCGCGGCCGCCGCCCCGATATCCGGGAAGGGCGTGTTCGCCGCCCGCATCATGGCCGGCGTTGCCTACATGGCCTTGTCCATCCCGCGCCTCGTTCCCGTGGAAGTGGTTGAACGGCTCCGCACCGCGCTCCGGCAGCGGTCCATGGTAACCTTGGCGAGGGTCGTA
>JBEKPA010000196.1:0-7145 GCA_049521195.1 Occallatibacter sp. | reverse complement strand
ACCTTCAGAACGGTGTTCTTCTCGGTCTTGGTGTCCGCCAAGAGTCTATCGAGATCGCTGCCTACCCCTTGTAGCGCTTCTGTCCTGGTTGAAACATAAATGTCGATCACGCGCCTGATCTGGTAGTGATCCACCTCCGTCGGGGTATTGATCAGCTTGAGGTCCGCAACCGAGCTCAAGGGCGTGTATCCGGATGTGTGGCCGCCGCTCCAGGACGCAGCCGAATGAACGGAAGCCTGGCGAGCATCCTGCATGGGACTGTAACCGGGCGGCTGAACGCCGCGCAGAGGAATGCTTTCGAAGTCCTGCATGGACATGTTGTCGAGAATGCGGTTGGCATACTGAACAGTCACCATGTAGTTATTGCCGCTCTTGGGATCTATCCAGTAGCTGGGGGCGACCATGCCATCCGATGTCATGGCGGTAATCACGTTGTCCACCACGTCCTTGGCGGAGAGCCCGATGAGGCTGGCCTTCTCACGGTCGATGTTCAACTCGATTCCCGGGAAGTCCAGGTTCTGCGGGATGTAGACGCCGCTCACGTTCGGCATCAATTTGATCTTCTCGGCGAGACTAGTGGCCAGAGCGTAGGCTCCACGCATGTCCATCGAGCTGACCTGAATGTCGATCGGAGCCGGCAGACCCTGGTTGATCACGCTATCGACGAGGCCGCCCGCCTGGTAGTAGGCGGTGAGCTCCGGCATCTCCCGGGAGAGCTTCTCGCGCACGCGCTGCATGTATTCGTAGCTGCCCACGCGGTGGTGCTCCTTCAGGCTGACCTCGACGAACGCCGTATCCATCGAGGCGTTGGTGGTGTAAATAGCGGAGAGGTCGGGATAGACGCCGATGTTGGAAACGATCATGTCCAGATCCTTGGGAGCCACAACGCCGCGAATGATCGTCTCGACCTTGGCGATATAGTCGTTGCTCGCTTCCAGCCGTGTGCCGCTGGGCATGCGCACGTCGATCACAAACTGGCCGGGATCCGTGCGCGGAAAGTACGCGCGGCCCAGGAAGGGGACGGCCGCGACGAGCACCAGCGCCACGCTGCCCAGGATCGCCGCGGCGGTAAAGCCGGGCCGCCGCATTGCCCGCTTGGCAAGGTTCTCGTACCAGCCAAGCATGCTCTCATACTTCTCGTTGAACGCTCTGTCGAATCGGTCGAAGAAGGACGACCTCGATTCAGTGCCGAACTCACCATCGTCCTTCAGACGGATGAATCTGGCGCAGTAAAGCGGCACCACCGTCATTGCAAAGAAGTACGAAGCAAAGATCGACAGCACCACCCCCAGCGCTAGTGGAGTGAAGATGTATCTGCTGACGCCGCTGAAGAATGTAACTGGGAAGAAGACGATGGCGGTCGTGAAGGTAGCGGCCAGCACCGCCATCGAAACCTCTGTCCCGCCGGCATCCGCGGCAACCGCCGGCGATTCCCCCATCTCCATGTGGCGGAAGATGTTTTCGAGCACGATGACGCCGTTGTCGATGAGCCGCGAGAAGACCAGCGCCAGACCGCCCAGAATCATGGTGTTGATGGAGCCGCCCATGTAATTCGAAATCATCAGGCAAACCACCATGGAGAGCGGTACTGCCAGAAGAACGGCAACTGTGGCGCGCGGGCTGCCCAGGAAGATCAGGATCATCAACCCGGCCAGCACCAGGCCAATGGTGGCTTCCCTGGTGACATTGCTGATAGCCAGTTTGACGAAGACGGACTGGTCAAAGACCACCGCCGTCTCCAGCGATGCGGGAATATCGACGAGACGCTTGATGGCGGCCTTCATTCCGTCCACGATGGTGATCGTGTTGCTGTCGCCGCCCTGTTTGAAGACCGGTATGTAAACCGAGCGTTGACCGTCGATGCGCACGATGTTGTACTGGAGCGCGCCCGAGTCCTCAGCCTTGCCGATGTCGGCCACCAGAACCGAGGCATTGCCCACCGACTTGAGCGGCATCTCGTTCATCGCGTTCGCGTCGGGGAACTGGCTGTTCGCGTAAATATTGAAGTCCTTCGAGCCGATGCGCACGTCGCCGGCAGGCAGTATCAGGTTCGAGCTGTTGACCGACTGCACCACGTCGTTCAGGCTGAGGTTGCGCGCCTCCATCTTTAGAGGGTCCACATAGACCTGAATCTGCCGATAGGTTCCTCCATACGGCTGCGGGACCGAAGCGCCCTGGACGTTTGCAATCTGATTGCGCACCTGAAACTGAGCCAGATCCTTCAGATTCGTCTCATTCAGCCCCTGTCCCTTCAACGTCACCAAGCACACCGGCTGCGTCGAGGCGTCCATGCCCAGTACGACCGGAGGCAATGTGCCCGGCGGCAGGCGGCGTAGGTCGGCCATGGCTAGGTTGGCAATGTTGCTCAGCGCCGCGTTGGGATCGGTGCCCGGCTTGAAGTAGATCTTGATCAGGCTCACGCCGGTCAGCGAGCGCGACTCGCTGTGGTCGATATTGGCGCCCAGCGTGAAGAAGCGCTCAAACGTATTCGTGATGTCGGCTTCGATCTGCTCCGGCGGCATGCCGTTGTAGAAGGTCGCCACCACCACCACCGGCATGTCGATCTTGGGAAACAGATCGACCGGCATGCGAACGATGTTCACCGCTCCCACGAGCGAGACGATCAGGCACAACATGATGATGAAGAATGGATACTTGAGCGCGAACTTCGGCATTACTTCGTACCTCCGTTGTTCTCGTTCCCTTCCGCATTCATGTCGATCACACCGCCGGATTCACGAGCTGCATCTGAGGCAGGCTCATCGGTGAGGATCGGAGAAACCTGCTCACCTTCGAAGTACTTCTCCTGAGCTCCAAGAATCACGCGGTCGCCGGGTTCAAGGCCGCTCTTGATCTCGGCCAGCCTCGATCCCCGCAGCCCGACCTCCACGTTTCGGATGTGAACGCGATTGCCCGCGTCGAGGGAGTAGACTGTCGCCCGATCGCCATTCAGCAGCAGCGCTTCGACCGGGATGGTGGTCACGTTGTGGGCATGAGCAAGTTCAAGTTGCGTGTTGGCGTACATGCCCGGGTCGATCGAGAGGTCGTTGTTTTCGACGTCGATCTCGGTCTCCATGGTCCGCGTTTCAAAGTTCACGTCGCGGGTAAAGCGCGCGATCTTGCCTGTGAAGGAGCGGCCAATGGCATCCACGCGAACCGACATCGGGTCGCCGACATGCACAAACTGCACATCGTTCTCCGGAATCGGCATGCGCAACCGCAACAGGCCGCTCTCAGAGAGCCTCACGATTGGAATATCCTGTTCGTTTGAGTTTGTGCCGCTCTGAATCAGCGCGCCGGTGTCGGCATAGCGCCAGACGACTACGCCGTCCAGCGGCGCCACCACATTGGTGTAATTCTGAAGCGCTTGCACCCGGTCGTTGTCGCTGTGTGCCACCTCGGTATGCTGCTCGGCCGCTGCTGCGGCGGCTTTGGCTGCATCCACCTGCGACTCCGAAGAGAGATCCTTGCTCTCGGCGTCATCAAGTTCCTGTTGTGCGATCAGGCCTGGCTGTGCCTTGGACGTTTCGAGCAATCTCTCATAGTCGGCGTGAAGCGCCGAATGAACGGCCTCTGCCCGCTTGATCTCATGCTGCGCGCGCAACAGATCGTCCTTGGCCCGCTCCATCTCGAATCCGGTGCCCTTCAACTGCGCAGTCAACTCAGGAACTTCCAATACCGCCAGAGTCTGGCCTTTGCGCACCCTGTCTCCTATATCCACGTTTATCTTCACCATGAAGCCGCTGACCTTCGGGTGAACGTCCACCACCTGGTAGGGTTGGAACTGCCCGGCCAGGCTCAAGGTGCGCGCAATGTCTCCCCGCATTGCCGCGGCCACCTTCGCCGATGGCACCTCGGCTGCACGTGCGTTCGGATGCTGATTCATGAGAATGTACGCGACGATGCCGACAAAAACAGGAAACGCGATTCCCGCGGCGACGATCAAGGAGGTTCGCTTTCGCATATCTCGCATGCACCTCTATATGAAGTTTTGATTGCTGAGTTCACGACTGCACGACACATTCTCCGATGGAGAATATGGCCTGTTGCACCCGACCACAGATCTTGATCGAATGCTTCAGAATGGACGATGAAAGAGTGTCTAGGCGAGAGCGGGAGGGGGCCGAACAAAGAGAGTATTCAAGATAGCACGGTGTAAATTCAACAACTTATGAGCAAGCTGCTCCACTCCTTTTGATGCCGTCGGGTTCAACAAGCTGACGGCCAGCAACAGAATCAAGAGGACGGTTGCAGGCGCAGTATAGATGATCTTGGAGGATGTTTTGCTCCGGACTACCAGTGGGCTGTTTGCTGTACTGGATTGCTCATCTCGGGATAAAAGCCTGGCCTTTGGAATCTGATGGAAAGCAGTCTGAGGTGGATCATAGAGTGAAAGCTTGTATTGCAAGCCCCAGGCGAATACGCAAAATGCCAATCCCAGGAACGCAAGCATCCCAAAGAGGCTGAATGGCCGACCTTTGCTCCAACGATTCACCATCACCGCAACCCAAAGTCAATTCTGGACAAACCATCCGCCGCAACGCATATGCGTATGCGGCCCTAAAGAGACCTCACGCTATTAGATCGCACAATGGTGCGGAGAAGTTGCACGAATCTTTCCTATACGCCATAAGAAAAGTCTATCGAACTGGTGGGCATCGGAACATGGACAATGGGACGCCGTCGGTGTCGAGCGTATCAACATCGACTCAGCAACCTCCGCCGCATGGCCTTGGCGCGGCAGGAACAGATCAGTGGGGCAGTTTCCCAGGGACATCCCGTGGAAGGATCTGTATGTGCCAACGATCACATAAGCCATTCATAAATAGCGAGTTGATCACAAGACGGAGCATCTTTACGGACCAGGGAACATCGAGTGATCCCGGACCAAATGGGTTAAACTCACATCGGAGGAGCACTATGAAAACCGGTTTGGTTGCGCGATCAGGGATTGCCGTTTTTATCGGATTCGCTTTTCTTTCTCTCTCGCCGCAGATCCGAGCGCAGTTTGCCCAGGTTCCCATCGGGAGCGCGTTTTCCATTCCAGAGGCTCAGTTGCTGAAACCGGAGGCGCTGGTCCAACTGCTGCAAACGACCAGCAAGGACAAGCCCCTGCTCTTGCAGGTTGGCTCGCATATGCTCTTCGCCCAGGCGCATATACCCGGATCGGAATACGCAGGGCCCGGATCACAGCCAGCAGGAATCGAGCAACTGCAGAATCGCGTGAACTCGCTCCCGCGAAAGAAGCTGATTGTGCTCTACTGCGGGTGCTGTCCCTGGAATCGCTGTCCGAACCTCGGGCCAGCGTTCGCGAAGTTGCACGACATGGGTTTTGCCAATGTGAAGGTACTCTATCTCGCCAACAACTTCGGCGCGGACTGGGCCGACAAAGGGTACCCGGTTGAGCAGGGCTACTAACGAGGAATGGTGGCGAGACGTGTCAGTCATTCCGAAGGCCGTGGGGTTTGCGCCGCGCACACTCCGTTGCTCATCTACAGTGAAGCTGTTTTTGTGGCTGTGTGTTGGAGTCAACGCGGCACAAGCCCAAGTGGCGCCAACTTCGCTTCTTCACAAGGAGGCGCCTGAGTTCGTGCGCACTGACTTGGAGAACCGGAAACTGGATCTCCGCGCCTATCGGGGCAAGGTCGTATTGCTCGATTTCTGGGCCACCTGGTGTGCCTCCTGCCAGATTGAAATGCCTCGCTTCGTTGCCTGGCAAAGCCAGTACGGCCCGCGTGGCTTGCAGATCATCGGCATCTCCATGGATGACGATCCGGCATTGGCGCGAAGAGTATTCGAAGAACAGAAGTTGAACTACCCCGTAGCGATGGGCGATGAGAAACTTGGGCAACTGTACGGAGGAGTGCTCGGCCTTCCATTGATCATTCTGATCGACAGCCAGGGCAAAGTTAAGGCTCGATTTCGAGGAGAAGCCGACTTGAAATTGATCGAAAAACGGTTCAAGCCCCTTCTTCGTCCTTGAGTTGGCAACGTCGGCGCAACCACAACCGCCTGATAGACAACCAAGCAGCAATTGTCATGGGTTGCCATGGACGCTTTCTACAGCGCAACGAATTCAATCTTGATTTCGGGCGGCGACAACAGCGTGTTATGAATGAGGCAGTGGTGCACGGATCGCGTCAATCCCTCGGTTTGCTCTTCAGTGAGAGAAACCGGGCATGCGACGCGAATCTGAAAGTTGCCCAGGCGTGCCGGCGATTTGAGCTTCGCGGCGGTCACCGAAACTTCGACGCCACTTTCTGCGAAATTGCGCGTCTTCAGATATTGCACGGCATAAAACGCTGCGCAGGAACCCAACGATGCGAGCAGCAGCTCCGGCGGCGTCATCCCCGAGTCTTCGCCGCCATTCTCTGCCGGCTGGTCGCACACAATTGAGTGCGACCGCGTCTGAATGGCGAACTTCACTTGATCGAGATGCGTGATCTTCACTTCCATCATGGTTGTCCTCGTTCCTTAGAAAAAAGACACGGCCGAGCCGATTCGTTACAGAACTGCGAGAACTTTTTCTGCACTGGGAAGGCCCATCAGGCGTAGATACTCCTGCGTGAGGATGGAACGCAGGCGAGGCGCTACCGCAGAATCGCAGGGAACCTCCAGCGAGCGGCAGCGGTCGATGGCGGCGCGCAGGTCGCGCAGGAATGCAACGCAGGCTGGGCAGGCGTCGATATGCTTGCGCATCTGGTCGCAGGTGCGGGGTTCCACGTTGCCATCCAGATACTCTGAGAGGTTCAGGAATAACTCCCGGCACTCCGCGGGGCGTTGTCCACTCTTAGGTGCGATGCGTTTAGACTTCATCCTCAATGGCTTGCCGCAATCCGGCGGCGCGGGCGCTCGATCGACTATCCTATTCATCTCTTTGCGCACGGAAAGACGCGCCCGATGCAGGCGAACCCGGACTGTCCCTGGCTGTAGATCGAGAATCTGCGCGACTTGTTCGGTTGTCAGCTCCTCCATGTCGTGGAGCACAAGAACGATGCGCAATTGCACGGGGATGCGCAAGACCGCCTGATGCAGCAGATGATGCTGCTCGGCGTGGAGCAGATTGCCCTCAGGACTTTCGGCGGCATCCTGCAGCAATCGCCCCAACTCCGCTGCGTCGGGCATCAATTCATCCAGCGAGAAGG
>JBEKPA010000195.1:0-7194 GCA_049521195.1 Occallatibacter sp. | reverse complement strand
GTGCCGGGCGCGGGGGTGGAGATTGTGCCCAACCCGAGCGTCAGCGGGCAGCACTCGCTGCGGCTCGCGCCAGGTCATGCGGTTGCAGTGGCGACGTTTCTGCGCGACAGACTGTCTTTCGACTATCTCTCGAACGTGACCGGAGTGGACTGGCCGGACAAGGAAGTCACAGAGAAGGTGAAGGGGACGCGCACGGCGACAAAGACCGTGGACGGCGTGGAATCAACTTTGGAAGAGACCGTCGAGGAAACGCGCAAGCGCGTGCTGCCGGGCTGGCTGGAGGCTGTTTATCACCTGTATTCGGTCGCGCTGAAGCAGGGGCCGCTCGTAATCCGCATGCGCACCGTGAACCGCACCGATCAGGTCGAGCTGCCTTCGCTGACTCCCGTCTGGCGGTCGGCGGAGTTCCAGGAGCGGGAGATATTCGATCTCTTCGGGATTGTCTTTACCGGGCATCCCGACCTGCGCCGGCTGCTGATGTGGAATAACTTCAAGGACCACCCCATGCGCCGCGATTACGTGGAGCCGGACGACTTCGAGTACGAGCCGACGGCGCACAACGAGGTGCTCAAGCGCGCGCAGGCGCACAAAAGCAGGGAATAGGGAATAGGACCTGGATGGCAGTTGCGGATAACAAGACGGACAAGCCGGAGGGTTGGAACCGCCCGCCGGTGATGGAGCCGGACGGCGAAGGGGAGCTGCTGGAAGTGGCCATGGGGCCGCACCATCCCTCGACCCACGGCGTCTTCCGCATGGATGTGGCCCTCGATGGAGAGCGCGTGATCCGCCTCAAGCCGGTCTTCGGCTACCTGCACCGCAACCACGAAAAGCTCGCCGAGGGGATGAGCTACCTGGGGTCGATGCCCTTCACCGACCGGCTGGACTATATCTGTCCGCTGACCAACAACTGGGCTTATGCGCTGGCGGTGGAGAAGCTGACCGGGCAGGAGGTTCCCGAGCGCGCTGAGTACCTGCGGGTGATTCTGGGCGAGCTGACGCGCTTTCAGAATCATGCCTCGTCGATCGGCTTTCTGATTCAGGAGATGGGCGCCAGCGGTACGCCGCTGATGTACGCCTTCCGCGAGCGCGAGAAGATCCTCGATCTCTTCGAGGCGCTGACCGGCGCGCGCATGATGGTCAACTACATGCGCTTCGGGGGCTGCCGCGTGGATGCATCGGCGGCCTGGCTGGATGCGGCGCGCAAGGTGGTTGCCGGGCTGCCGGGGTTTGTCGACGAGATGGACCGGCTGCTGAGCAAAAACGAGATTCTGATGGCGCGCACCCAGGGGATCGGCATCCTGCGCCCCGAGCTGGCCGTGAATGCCGGAGTTACCGGTCCGATGCTGCGCGCTTCGGGCGTGAACTACGATATTCGCAAGGTGGACGGCTACGGCATCTACAACCGCTTCAACTTCCGCGTACCGCTGGGCGACCACTGGGACGTTTACGATCGATACATGATCCGGCTGCTGGAGATGCGGGAGTCGATGAAGATTCTGGAGCAGGCGCTCAAGGATATTCCCGCCGGTCCGGTGATGGACCCCAAGGCGAAGATTCGCGGCTTCCGGCCCAAACCGGGCGAGGCTTACGGGCGGATCGAAGCGCCCAAGGGAGAGCTGGGCTTTTATCTCATCAGCGACGGCGGGCCGAATCCCTATCGTTACCGGATTCGCCCGCCCAGCCTGATCAATCTGACGGTGCTGGAAGACATGGCTCTAGGAGAAAACGTGGCCGACGTGGTGCTGATCTTTGGCAGCGTGGATATTGTGCTGGGGGAAGTGGATAGATAGCGGTCAGTTATCGGGGGTCAGTTATCAGTTAGAAGGCATCGGCTGACAACTGATAACTGACAACTGAAAACTATCGGGAGGCGCAATTGCTGGGCGAAGGCATACTGAAGGGCATGGCGGAGACGGCGAAGAATTTTTTCGGCAGCTATTTCTCCGCGGAGCGGCTGACGACCGTCCAGTATCCGGAGGAGCGCATCGCGCCCATCGAGGCCACGCGCGACTTTCCCTTCCTGGTGTATGACGGAGCGGACTGGGAGGCCGGATTGCGCTGCGTAGCTTGCCAGATATGCGAGAAGGAGTGCCCGCCCAAGTGCATTTATATCGAGAAAAGCGCGGACAAGAAGCCGGACTATGTAGGCAAGCCGCAGTTTTATCCGGCGAAGTTCGATATTGATATTTCCGTCTGCATGAGCTGCCAGATATGCGTCGAGGTCTGCCCCTTTGAAGCCATCAAGATGGATACGGAGTTCGAGCTGAGCACACCGGATCGCTTCGGCGGACTGCTCCTTGACCGCAAGCAACTGGCCAAGCCGAACGAGCATTACCACAAGATTCATCCCACCGAGGCGGCGCAAGTGGATGCGCGGCTGGCGGAGGGGAAGGCCAAAGCCGATACCAGGCAAACGAACGCTGCCATTGCCGCGGCCGTCAAGGGCGCGGAGATACCGGCCCGTCCGCCGGCGGGAGGAGACTAGCCCATGTTCGCGACGCTGGACCAGGTCTTCGTTCTCCTTGAGCACTGGCTGGTGGGATTCTTGCCTGCCGGTTGGCAGCCCGCGGCCGGCGTGGTGCTCAGCGTAGCAGTAATCGTGTGCCTGTTTCCGGCGCTGTTTGCGCTGACCGTGCTGCTGGAGCGCAAGGGGTTGGGGCGCATGCAGAATCGGATCGGTCCCAACCGCGTGGGGCCGTTCGGAATCCTGCAGCCGATAGCCGATGCCATCAAGTCGCTGACCAAGGAAGACATCGTACCCACGCGCGCCGATGGAGTGGTGCATTTTCTGGCGCCGGTGGTGCAGGTGGTGGCTGTCTTCATGGGCTTTGCCGTGCTGCCCATGGGGCGCAACATGACGCTGGTGAAGATGGATGCCAGCCTGCTGTTCTACTTTGCCATTGGCGCATCGACAGAGCTATCGGTCTTCATGGCCGGGTGGTCGAGCCGCAACAAGTACTCCCTGCTGGGGGCCATGCGCGCGGTGGCGCAGATGATCAGCTACGAAGTGCCGCTGCTGATGTCGAGCGTGGCCGTGGTGATGATTGCCGGGTCGCTTTCGCTGGACAAGATTGTCGAGGCGCAGAACCATTACTCATGGGGCCTTCCGCACTGGTACATCTTTACGCCATGGGGCTTTGCGGGCTTTGTCTTGTTTGCCATCGCGGCCACGGCGGAGACCAACCGCTCGCCCTTCGACCTGCCGGAGGGCGAGTCGGAGCTGGTGGCCGGCTACCACACCGAGTATTCGGGCTTCAAGTTTGCGCTGTTCTTTCTGGGCGAGTATCTGGCCATGTTTTCCATCTCCGGGCTGGGCACGACTTTGTTTCTGGGCGGGTGGTCGGCGCCGTTCTCGTTCCTGGGCCGGGTTCCGTCGTGGATATGGTTCTTCGGCAAGCTGCTGGTCTCTATGTGCGTGTTCATCTGGATGCGGGGGACGCTGCCGCGGCTGCGCCAGGACCAGTTGATGAACTTTGCCTGGAAGTTTGTGCTGCCGCTGACCATGCTGAACCTGATGGTCGCCGCGCTTTGGCATTTCCTGGGCGATGGTTGGGCGCGCTGGGCGGTCTGTTCGGCGATCCTGGCGGTGAGTTATGTTGGGATGGCCTGGGTGGAAATGCGCAGCCAGCACTTCGGGGCGAGGAGTTATCGCTATGCGGAGTGAGGTGTGTTTGGACGGCGGATGGAGGTTCGAGTTATCCCACCCTTGCGCTAGAAAGAGGGCGCAAGGATGGGGCACCCAGCTTTCTCCGTCAGCCACAGAGAGCAGGTGGCGCCGATGAGCTTTGTGTTTTATCTGCTTGCGGCCTTGACGCTGGCCGGCGCGCTGGCGGCGGTGCTGCTGAAGAACACGGTGCATTGCGCGCTGGCGCTTACCGTGGCTTTTGCGGGCCTGGCGCTGCTTTATCTGGAGCTTGACGCGCAGTTTGCGGGGTTTGCGCAGATTTTGGTTTACATTGGCGCGGTGGCTATATTAATTGTCTTCGCGATTCTGCTGACCAAGGGATCGGAGACGCCGAAGGACGGAGTCTATAGCAAGAACTGGCTCACCGGCCTGGCGATTGCGGCGGGCGTGTTTGCGGTGCTGGGCTGGGCGGTGCTCGAGCGCGCGCGGGTTTTGCCGGGCCCAGGGGGAACCCCGACGGCAGCGCCGGCGGTAACTGTGTTGCAGATCGGCAACGCGCTGATGGGCCGATATGTGCTGCCGCTGGAGATAGTGGCCCTGCTGTTGACGGCGGCACTGATTGGCGCGGTGATTGTTGCCATGCACGAGAAAGAGGAGACCAAATGACACCGCTTACTGGCTATCTTCTCGTGGCCGCGCTGCTGTTCTCGATTGGTCTCGCCGGGGCGCTGACGCGGCGCAACGCCATTCTGGTGTTGATCGGCATTGAGTTGATGCTGAACGCGGCCAACCTGAATCTGATCGCCTTCTGGCGCTACGGGCCGCATCCCGAGGCGCTGACGGGGATGATGTTCGCCATCTTCTCGATTGCCGTGGCGGCGGCAGAGGCGGCGGTGGGACTGGGACTGGTAATCCAAATCCATCGCCACGCGCATACGACGGATCTGGACCGGATGAACAGGATGAGGGGGTGAGCGGATGCTGATGCAAAGCGATTTGCTCACACTGAGTAGCTTGAGTTTGCCGATGCCGCCCCAAGCCTGGATCGTGAGATGGCTTTGGCTGATTCCCGCCCTACCCATCCTTGCTTCTGGAATTATCTCGCTGCTGAAACAGCCACAGCGCAAGTTATCCGCTGGATTGGCCATCGGGTCTCTGAGCTTTTCGTTCCTTTTATCGTTCAGTGCGTTTGCTCATACGATGGGTGAACGAGCTATGCTTCTAGATTTCGGTTTCAATCCAATGGCGCACGACGTCGTGAACATCACCTGGTTTCAAGCCGGCGCGACGAACGTAGACCTGGGCTGGGTGCTCGATCCGCTCTCCGCCGTGATGCTGGTGATGGTCAGCTTTGTCGGCCTGCTCATCTTCATTTATTCCGTTGGCTACATGGAGCGCGACGAGAACTTCACGCGCTTCTTCTGCTTCATGTCGCTCTTTGCCGGAGCGATGCTGGGCGTGGTGATCGCCAACAGTTTGTTACTGCTCTTCATGTGCTGGGAGTTAGTCGGACTTACCTCCTACTTATTGATCGGTTTCTGGTATCAGAGGCCCTCGGCCGCCGCCGCGGCGAAGAAAGCCTTCCTCACCACCCGCGTGGGCGACGTTCTCTTCCTGCTTGGAATCGTCTGGCTCTTCGCGCAGACGGGCACGCTGCTTTTCTATAAGGGCGGCGCAGGTTCCCTGGAACCCTCAGCTCTGACTGCATTGCTGGCGCAACATGCGGGCTTGGGACTCTCCGCCGCGGGCGCGATCGGTTTGCTCATCTTTGCCGGAGCGGCGGGCAAGAGCGGCCAGTTTCCGCTGCACGTTTGGCTGCCCGACGCGATGGAAGGCCCAACGCCGGTCTCGGCGCTGATTCACGCGGCGACCATGGTGGCGGCGGGCGTTTACCTGATCGCCAGAGTTTATCCGCTGATGGCCGCGGGCGCGCACGCCGGTGGAAGCACGGCGGCCCTGACGGTGGTGACGTGGGTGGGCGCGTTCACGGCGGTCTTTGCCGCGCTGGTTGCCGTGGCTCAGAATGACATCAAAAGAATCCTGGCTTACTCGACCATCTCGCAACTGGGCTACATGATGGCCGGGTTGGGCATGGGCGGAGTAGCGGTGGGCATGTTCCATCTCATCACGCACGCGTTCTTCAAGGCGCTCTTATTCCTGGGCGCGGGGTCGGTGATCCACGGCTGCCATGAGGAGCAGGACGTGCGCCGCATGGGCGGGTTGCGCGCCGATATGCCGCTGACCTTTGTCACTTATGCGATCGGAATGCTGGCATTGTGCGGATTTCCGCTGCTCTTTTCAGGCTTTTGGAGCAAGGATGGAATTCTGGAGGCGGCGCGACATTGGTCTGTGGCCAAGACTCCGCTTTACATGCTGGTCTTCGGCGCGCTGCTGACCGCGTTTTATATGACCCGGCAGGTGGCATACGTCTTCTTTGGGGCCAGGAGAGGCAATGAACCGGCGCATGAGAGCCCCAGAGTGATGACCGCGCCGCTCGCGATTCTGGCCTTCTTCGCCATGGCGCTGGGATTGATTGGAACGCCCGCGTGGCCTTGGTTCCGAGCCTTCCTTGAGGGTCGCGCGGCGAGCTTCGACCTGCACGGGTTTGCCGAGCCGGGACTGTTCACGCTGATGGGAACTTCGACGTTGGTGGTGTTTGTCGGCCTTGGTTTGGGTTGGTGGCTCTATGGCGATAAATCGCCCGCGCCGGAGCAGCCCGACGCGCTGGAGAAAGTCGCGCCCTTGCCGTGGGGCTGGCTGTGCGACCGGCTGTATGTGGATGAGTTATACGGGCTGACTGTGATTGCGTTCTACGGATGGTGGGCGCGGGTTGCCGACTGGCTCGACCGCCGGGTGTGGGGTGGAGCGGTGGCCGGTGTTGCGGGCGCCTTCAGCGGATGGGCGCGGTTCAACCGCTTCCTCGACACAAACTGGGTGGACGGCGGCTTCGACAAGGGCTGCGAAGAACTGGCCAGCGGCGGCGGCTTGCTTTCGCGCGTGCAGAACGGGCGCGTGCAGACCTACCTGCGAATCCTGGCCGCGGCCGTGGTGGGGCTGGTTGCCATCTTGATCTGGAGCAGCCGGCCATGAATGGATCTCCTATTACGCCCGGATTCCCCATCTTGACGCTGCTGACTGTGCTGCCGCTCGGCGGGGCGGCGATTGCGCTCATGTCCGGGAGGCACGCGCGCAGCGTGGCGCTCATCACGACCCTGGCCAGCCTGGCGTTGGCGCTGGTGGTGTGGATGCACCTGCCCGCGAATGGAGCGATGGGGATGGTGGAGCAGCACCGGTGGGCGCCGTCGCTGGGCATTGAGTATCACCTGGGAGTGGATGGGCTGGGCGCGCTGATGGTGGCGCTTTCGGCCATCGTGACGCTGATGTCGGTGGATGCGGCCAGCCGCGTGCACCATCAGCCGGGGCTCTACTTCGGGCTGGTGCTTACGCTGGAAGCGGGGCTCTTCGGATCGTTCACGGCACTGAACTTTTTTCACTGGTTTCTCTTCTGGGAGCTGAGCCTGATTCCGGCCTTCTTCCTGATCAAGCTGTGGGGCGGCGCGCGCCGAGGG
>JBEKPA010000194.1:0-7215 GCA_049521195.1 Occallatibacter sp. | reverse complement strand
TCAAAACGCCCTGGCGCATAAGGCTGGTTGCATAGCTGACTTTGGCCACGTAGCGGCCGATGGCGGGAATTTCAAAGTTGTCCAGGTCGGTGCGGCGGAAGACGATGCCCGAGCCGGCCGGCGCGGGCAGCAGGCGTAACTTCACCGGCGCGCCGGAGTGCAGCCCCACGCCCTCGAACTCGATAGGCGCCGCAATGGTCTGTTCCAGGTGCGCGGGATTGGCCAATAATTCGCTCTCCAGGCTATGGAAAACTCGTGTAGGCGTTAGATTAGACGGCAGATGGCAACTCTGTCCTGTGGCATTTTAGCCACACTGTGCGCCATGCGGGCCACCTACAAGGCCGATGGCCAGAAGTATGACTGTGTTTTAGCCGTCGTAGAATCGGGGAGTCGCTTCTCTTTGCCGCTTTCGACGATCCGCTGAAAGGTTCACCGATGCCCGCAGCCGCCGACCCTCCCATCCCCATGCGCGCCCTGCTGGCCGGAGCGCGGCGCAAGCAGCCCGCGATGCTCAACCTCATCCGCCAACTGGTGCGGGCGGAGTCGCCTTCCGTCGACAAGGCCGCCGTCGATGCCTGCGTTGCGCTGGCCGCCGAGCGGGCCAAGGCATTGGGCGGGCGCGTGAAACTGCACCGCTCCGCCGCGGCGGACGGGTTCGGCGATGCGCTGGAGGCGCGATTCGGGCCGAATCCCTCCAAGGTGACCGGGGGCAAGGTCGAGGGGGAGGATCGAAGCGCGGAGCGCCGCATTCTTCTTCTTGGCCATCTGGATACGGTCTGGCCGGTGGGCACGCTCAAGACCATGCCCTGCCGCCTGGCCGAGGGCCGCCTTTGGGGGCCTGGAGCTCTTGACATGAAGGCCGGCGTGGCCATGGCGTTGACCGCGATAGAGATACTCACCGAGGCTAACGTCTTGAACAGGGAGGTTGTGCTGCTGCTGACCGGCGACGAGGAGGTGGGCAGCCCGGTCTCGCGGCCCGTCATTGAGCGGCTGGCGTCCGAGTGCGCCGCTGTTTACGTGCTGGAGCCGGCGCAGGTCCTGGCTTACAAGACCGCTCGCAAGGGCACAGGCAACTGGCGAATCGACGTGACGGGAGTGGCGGCCCATGCCGGCGTGGACTTTGAGAAAGGGGCAAATGCCATTCGGGAGCTGGCGCGCGTGGTTGAAACGGTAAGCGGCTGGACCGACATCAAGTGCGGCTTGACGGTGAGTGTGGGCCTGGCCGGAGGCGGCTCGAAGACCAACGTGATTCCCGCCGAGGCCTGGGCGGAGGTCGATGTTCGCATCGCCCGCAGGGCGGACGGCGAGCGCATCACACGCAAGTTCGCCGCGCTGAAGGCCATCGATGAGCGCTGCGGGCTCACCGTGACCGGCGGCGTCAACCGCCCGCCGATGGAGCGCAACCGCGCGACCGTGCGGCTCTACCGGCAGGCAAGGGCGCTGGCCGCGGAACTGGGATTCGCGCTGGAGGAAGCCTCTACCGGCGGCGCCTCCGACGGCAACTTCACCTCCGCGCTGGGCATTCCCACGCTCGACGGGATGGGCGCCGTGGGCGAGGGCGCGCACGCCGGCCACGAATCGATCATGATCGAACACCTGGCCCCAAGGACGGCGCTGCTGGCGGGAATGATGGCGGGATGCGATCCCGTGGGTTCGCCTGATACACTGCGGTGAAGAACCAAGTTGGAGATGAATTAAACCATGAAACAAGCTGCATTGATTCTGTTGATCGCGGTCAGCGCCGCTGCCGCAAGCGCTCAAACCTCTTCCACCCCGGCTGCACCAGCGGCCGCCGCGGCCAAGCCCGCTGCTGCCGCAACCGCAACCGGCTCCGCGGCCAAGCCCGCTGCTCAGGCAGCGAAAGAAGCCCCCGCAACCTCCCCGACAATCGCGGCCGTCATCAAGGCGCCCGCCGGAATTCTTCAATACAAGGGAATTCAGAAGCCGGTCTTCACGGTTGCCTTGCGCTACCAGGAGATCAAGGTCGGCACGGGCGCCGTGGCCGAGCCGAACAAGCTGTACAAGGTTTTCTACACCGGCTGGCGAGCCGCCGATGGCGTCAAGTTCGACTCCACCGACGACCATCCCCGGCCGCCGCTAAGGGACAAGGACGGCAAACCGGTGCTGGGCGACGACGGCAAACCCAAGCTGGGCGACGTGCAGCCCTTCCCATTTCCACAGGGCATGGGGAGCGCGATTCCGGGCTTCGACCAAGGCTTTGCCGGCATGAGGATCGGCGGCAAGCGCCGTCTTTTTATTCCCTGGCAACTGGCTTATGGAACCCGCAACATTCCAGACCACGGTCCTGATCACCCAGGGATTCCCGCGAAATCCGATCTGATCTTCGACGTCGAATTGGTGGATGTGACCGACATGCCGGCGCCGCCCAGCCGCCCCGCAATGCCGCCTGGGATGCATGCGCCGATGGGCGCTCATCCAACGCCCGGCGCTCCGGGAGCGCCGCCAACGCCAGGCGCTGCGCCAAACGCGCCTGCTCCGGCAACGCCCGCGGCTCCGGCAGCGGCGCCAAAACCTGCTGCTCCAGCGGCCCCGGCAGTTCCGGCGGCACCGGCAGCTCCCGCAACCCCGGCACAGCCGGCAGCGCCAGCAGCTCCGTCAGCCCCCGCAGCGCCGGCACAACCGCCATCGAAGTAGAGGCTGGCAGCGTCGGAGGCTCTCGGGAGCAGCTTTCACCGGACGGAGAAGGCGCAGCCGCAACTGTCCATGAACCCAAAACCGGGGATCGAAGGTCTATGGTCTGCCACAGAACGCAGCGAAAGCTGCGTTCTGTGGCAGATTTGTCATCGGCGCGTGGGGTTCAGTTGAACGCCGCAGTCGAAGGCGCAGCCTTCGAACGCTAGTCTGGCGGCGCGCCGGCCTTCGATTCCTGCAATTTATAGAGTAGAGATCGGTAGCTTATATTGAGCCATTTGGCCGTCTTCCGGCGGCTCTGGCCGTGGGCTTGCAGCACCTTCATTACGATCTCGTGCTCCAATTCCCGCGTGGCGGCCTTGGTAATCTCCTTGAGAGAAATGGGGTGGGCCAAATCGATCTCAGGGATCAGGTTGGCGGGTGCAAAGGAAGCCAGTTCCGCCGCCAGAGCCTCCTCGTTGCCAATCAAGACATAGCTGCTGATCATATTCTCGAGCTGGCGGATATTTCCCGGCCAGTTGTGGCGCTTCATCAAGCGCATGATCTCGCGCGAAAGCGGCTTGGGACTGAGACGATATCCCTTCGAGTGCAGCGCAAGAAAGTAGTCGACCAGGGCCGGTATATCCGCGGCCCTGTGGCGCAAAGGCGGTAGATCGATGGTCACGGCGTTGATGCGGTAAAACAAGTCCACCCGGAAGCTGCCGTCCTCGGTCAGTTGGCGCAGGTTTCCATTGGCTGCGCAGACGATGCGGGTATTGACTCGCCTGGGCTCTTGCGCGCCGACGCGCATGAACGTGCCATCTTGCAGCACTTGCAATAACTTGGCCTGTACCGACAGCTCCAGACTGCCCACCTCATCCAGAAACAGCGTTCCCAGATGAGCCAGTTCGACGCGGCCGCGCTTGGTGGTATACGCGCCGGTGAAAGCTCCCCGTTCATAGCCGAAGAGTTCCGACTCGATGAGCGCGTGCGGAATGGCCGGACAGGTCACCTTGACCCAGGCGGATTTCGATCGGCTGGACCGCGCATGCAACAGCTTGGCAATGATGTCCTTGCCCGTCCCGCTCTCGCCCTGCAAGAGGATCGGGACGGTCGAGTCGGCAGTCTTATCCAGCTTCTGCCGAGCCAGAGCCATCATCGGCGATTGTCCGAAGATCACATTCATCGGAGGCAGATCGCGAATATCGACAAATTCAGTCGCGCGTGTGCGAGCCATCTTAATCTCCGGTAGAGAGCTAGTTGCCCAGGTTCTGCACGCAATTGCAATGCCAAACTCAGAGCCGGCGAGGACGCCGGGCCAGACCCCGATTCCGGGATGGGTTGCGCGACACCGCTCCAGCAGCTTCCGCATTCGCGCCAAGGGGGCTCGGGATGCGGTAGCGTCTTCTCGCGGCGGCGTGATTTCGACAAAACAGCCAAGCAAGATTGAGCCTCCCATGGCAGGAGGGCGGCTCGCCGCGGCACTCGCGAATCGGGCGCAAATCATTCCCAGTATTGGCTTGACAGCCCGGCGAGGGGTTAACCAACCATGTGCGAGTTTCTTGCAAATGTGTAAATCTTTGCACATACTGCGAAATGATTTACCATGTTCGAGTGGAAGATTGCTTCCCATATGGGCTAGAATCAGGCTATCCGGACCCCCATCCCAGCCCATTCAGCAAGGAATGAAAGACCAGGAATGGCGAATAAGCCGCGCAGAGCGCCGAGGAAGGAAGCCAAGCGCCGCCAACACGTGGCAGTGCTCGACGCGGACCCTGCTATCTTGAAGTACCTTCATGGAATACTTGCTGACCGCTTCAGCGTGAGCCTTTTTTCCAAGGCCGCGGAACTGACCCGGAGCCTGAGAGAGTCTCCTGTGCCCGACCTGCTGCTGATGGACTGGCACATTGGCATGGTCGACACCGAGGAGAACGCTCTCGGCCTGCTCAGGAAGATACGGGTATCGGAGCCGAAGCTCCCCATCCTCATGCTCTCTTGCTCCGCCGAACTGCAGGATATGGTGATGGCGATTCGCATGGGCGCCACGGACGTGGTCCTCAAGCCATTTAGAAAGTGCGATATAGACGTTGCCGTGCAGCGGTGCATCAAGGAAACGGAGAAGCCGGCGGACGACGCCGACGTTCTGGAAATCCCCCTTGATGAGAACACATCCTTTGTCAGATGCAGCAAGCGGATGCGGGAGATCGAGTCCCAATGCGTCCTGGTGGCCCGGGCCGACATTCCCATCCTCATCCTTGGCGAGAGCGGCACCGGCAAGGAAGTTGCGGCCATGCTGATTCACAAGTTGTCGGCCCGGCGCCAGCGCCCCTTCCTGAAAGTGAATTGCGCGGCGATGCCCGTGGATCTGCTGGAGAGCGAACTCTTTGGCTATGAGCAGGGCGCCTTTACCGGCGCGGTCAAGTCCAAGCCCGGAAAGTTTGAAATCTGCAATGGCGGCACCATCCTTTTGGACGAGATTGGGGAGATGCCGAATGCCTTGCAGGCCAAGCTCTTGCAGGTTCTTCAGGACGGGAGTTTTTCACGCCTGGGCAGCCGGTCCACCGTCAAGGTGGATGTGCGCGTGATTGCCGCAACCAACATCGACATAAAAACGGCCATCGCGCAAAAGGTGCTTCGAGAGGATCTCTACTATCGTTTGAATGGCTTTACTGTCAAGATGCCCCCCTTGCGCGAGCGCGTGGATGAGATTCCGATCCTGTCTCAGCACTTCATGCGCAAGGGGGCGGCCAAGTATGAGTGCGATCCGTTGCCGATTTCGCCCGCGCTCCTGCAGGCTCTAACCAGCTATCCGTGGCCCGGCAATCTTCGTGAACTGGAGAACACCGTCAAGCGTTATCTGGTCCTGGCCGACGAGCAGGCGATCATCGACGAACTGAGCCCGCAGCAAAGCCCGGGATTGCCCGACACCAGCGTGGAAGAGCCAGACGGGGACAGAGGTCTGAAGCATATGGTGCGCAACTTGAAGGGCGGCGCTGAATCTGCGGCCATCGAAAAAACCCTTGAGGGTACCGGATGGAACCGGAAGGCGGCGGCCAGCGACCTGCAGATCAGCTACAAGGCGCTGCTGTACAAGATCAAACAGTACAATCTCACTCCGCCACAGAAACGGCGCAGCCTCGCCCGGGCACAATAGGGATGAGCAGGGGCGCGGATGGCCGTAAAAAGAGCGGAGAAGATAGTAATCCAGTTCGGAACCGGAACGATCAAGGTTTGCCTGGAATCACCGACCTTGACCATAACGCAAAAACTGCCGGGAAACGATGCCGGCAATTCACCGCGGTCGGATCGAGTTGGACTGCGCTGGGGAGGGCTCTGGGCCTATCCACCTCGTTCCCTTGCCCCGCCCGTCCGCGCATCGGTACTGTCGGGGTGATTACCAAAGAGCCACTGAACTGGCTCTAAACTGGGATTGGCCTCATTGCAACGTATCCAGCATCATAAACTTACATCGCCGCTTTTCCGTTTGGCGGCCTGCTTGAACTCTGTGAGAAAGCTCGGCCATCGATGATCGACACTGTCGCGACCAAATCGGAAAAAGTTGTAATCCGGTTCAGAAACAGGACACTCAAGGGTTACCTGGACTCGCCCGCTTCGGACACCATTGAAGAACTGCTGGCCAACGCTCCCCAGAGCTCGCCGGAGACCTTTCGCGTCCGCCGTCTCGATTCGGATGACGTGGAGGAGGTTGCTTTCAAGGACGTCAAGGCTGTCTTCTACGTCAACAGCTTCGATGGAGACTCGGAACACAACCATCTCAACTTCCACACCAGGGCGCCCATCGTCCATGGCATCTGGATGCGTCTCCAATTCCTCGATGGCGAAGTCATGGAGGGAATCGTATACAACTCCATTCGCTATCTGATCGACCCCGGATTCTTCCTGCTTCCAACCGACCCCGGCAGCAACAACAAACTCGTTTACGTGCTGAAGAGCTGGCTGCTTGACCATCGCATCCTTGGAATGCGCAAGCTCTAAACGCCGGCTGCGGGCTCCCTGACGATCGAATATTTGAGAATCTCCGCGGCTACCCCGGTCAAATCCCTCAAACCAATCTCCATGCGGACCGTCCGGCCCCGGCATTCAATCCGGCAACAAGTTGAAAGGGTGATCTCCGGAGGCAATTCGAGCGTAAAGTCAAAGTCGCTATCGACCAGAGCAATGTCTTCCGAGCCCAGAAAAAAATAGACTCCCTGGTTGCTCAAGTCCCTGGTATAGGCGGGAATCTCGCGGTCTCCGGCGATCACGATCAGGGGCGCGCTAAGGCTGAAGCGCTGCCTTCCCCGCCGGTCGTCCGCCCTGGACAAGTTCTGACGCATACGCTCCATCTCCAAATGGCATCGCCTGCCGTGAAAGGCGATCTGTTGGAAACTTGCCACATCCGCGAGGTCCAGACAGCCTTCGCCACCGTTACCGGAGAGCGTCGCCGATGATTACCATCCCAGCGCCGGCTGTTTGGTACTTAAACACTATTGCAATCCGATTGCCGAACGAATTTCGCATTAATTCTTGAGATAATGAGCATTCCGGGATTCGGACGTGCAATCTTCTGCGCACAAAGTGGGT
>JBEKPA010000193.1:0-7225 GCA_049521195.1 Occallatibacter sp. | reverse complement strand
GCCTTCCGTATCCCCGCCGTCCGGCCTCAGCCCATTCAGGGGCCCGTTCCAAGGGTATCGCTTCGGCGCCGGTCCTGTCCCGTACCGGGATCGGGCTCGCGCGCCCGGCCCGCAACTCCCAGGTTGAGAGACGCGCGGCAACCGGCATTCGCTCGGACCGGTGCAAGCGTTCAATCCGGCGAAGGCTTCCAAGCGTATACTGGAGCGCGAAGCCGGAAAGGTATCTGAAAATCCCGGCTGATTTGTTTTTCTTTCCCCGAAGGCCTATTTTGTTCGTGTAGTGAACCCCGTTTGTACCGGGGATCGTCCCCAAGAACCCTGCAAGCCAAGCACTGACAAGGAGATGCAACTATGTCTGAGCGCCTGACCACCACCTCGGGAGCGCCGATCGCCGACAACCAGAACTCCCTCACTGCCGGTCCGCGCGGCCCGGTCCTGCTCCAGGACCATCAACTGCTTGAGAAGCTCGCCCACCAGAACCGCGAGCGCATCCCCGAGCGCGTCGTTCACGCCAAAGGCTGGGGCGCATTCGGCGCCCTGACCGTCACCCACGACATCACCAGATACACCCGCGCCAAACTCTTCTCGGAGATCGGCAAGCAGACCCCATGCCTCTTCCGCTTCTCCACCGTGGCCGGCGAGGCGGGCGCGGCCGACGCCGAGCGCGACGTGCGCGGCTTCGCCATGAAGTATTACACCGAGGAAGGGAATTGGGATCTGGTAGGGAACAACACACCGGTCTTCTTCGTCCGCGATCCCTTGAAGTTCCCCGACTTCATTCACACCCAGAAGCGCCACCCCAGAACCAACCTCCGCTCGAACAAGGCCATGTGGGACTTCTGGTCGCTCTCGCCGGAGAGCCTGCATCAGGTAACCATTCTCATGAGCGACCGCGGCCTGCCCCTGAGCCCGCGATTCATGAACGGCTACGGGTCGCATACCTACAGCTTCTGGAACAACGCGGGAGAGCGGTTCTGGGTGAAGTTCCACTTCAAAACCGCGCAGGGACACAAGTTCCTGACCAACGCCGAGGCGGCGGAGGTGATTGGAAAAACCCGCGAGAGCTACCAGGAAGACCTCTACGGTTCGATCGAGCGGGGCGACTTCCCGCGCTGGAACCTGCAGATTCAGATCATGCCGGAGCTGGATGCCGAGAAGACCTCCTACAACCCCTTCGACCTGACCAAGGTCTGGCCGCACAAGGACTATCCGATGATTCCCGTGGGCGTGGTCGAGCTCAATCGCAATCCCGACAACTACTTTGCCGACATCGAGCAGGCCGCCTTCAGCCCATCGAACACCGTGCCGGGGATTGGATTCTCGCCCGACAAGATGCTCCAGGCGCGCGTGTTTTCTTATGCCGACGCGCACCGGCACAGACTGGGAACGCACTACGAGGCGCTGCCGGTAAACGCCCCCAAGTGCCAGGTGCACAACTACAACAAAGATGGGGCCATGCGCTTCTTTGACAACAACACCGCCAACCCCGACGCCTTCTACGAGCCGAACAGCTTCAACGGGCCGAAGGAGGACAAGTCGGTGGCCGAACCGCCACTGCGCATCTCCGGCGACGCCGATCGCTACAACCACCGCATTGGCAACGACGACTACACGCAGCCCGGCGACCTGTTTCGGTTGATGAATCCGGAGCAGCGGCAACGGCTCTTCTCGAACATTGCAACGGCCATGAGCGGCGTCCCGCAGTTTATCGTCGAGCGCCAGTTGGCCCACTTCGACAAGGCCGACCCGGCGTATGGCGCGGGCGTTCGCGCAGCGCTGGCGGCGGCGCGCAGCGAAGTGGAGGAAACTGTGGCGGGAGACTAGAGACGGTCCCGTTTGCTTATCGCACCAGCTCATGACCGGTGAAGCAGAACCAGACGCCCCATCGTCGCGACGAAAGAAAGCTGCATGGATGGGGCGCCTTGTTTACGGGGTCGGGGTGGCGGCGGCTGGAAGTGTATTGGGCGTTGGGGCGTTGCGCTGGGTGAGCATGACGCGCTTGACTTTGTTGCGATCGAGGTGCTGAATTGCGCCGCCGATGCGAACCTCGACATCCATTCCCGAGATGGAAACGAGATCGCCGTTGAGCACGCTGCCGTCGCGCAGTTCAATGGAATCGAAAGCCGCGGCCCCGAGTTCATAGCTCACGGTTCCGCCCGAGACATCGTCGGGGGTGATCTCCAGCGGGAAGTTGCCAACTGTGAATCCTTCCTTGGCGAAGGTGAGTGTGTGTTTGCCCACGCCCACCTTGATGATCCGCGGAGTTGTGCCCTCCTCAACCCCATCCAGCTTGAGCGTAGCTCCTTGCGGAGTGGAGTTGACAGTGAGCGAGACAGCTTTGGCGGCTTGCGCGGCTTCCTGGATCGAAACGGAGGCCGGCGTACCGGAGGTTACCACTGTGGTCTCGAACTTCACCGATTCGCCGGGGCCCAGGTTGGTCAGCGCAACGGCGTCTCCGCCGATTCGCACCTTGTTTTTGTCGAAGAGATAGAGCGAGAATCGTGCCGTGGGAATGAGCCGCGGCGACAGGTTCTCCGCTGTGATGTCCATGACAAAACCATGCATGGCGCCCATGCCTTCAAGCGGCTTGAACCTGGCGAAGGTGAAGCGCACCGATGGGGTTCCGGTGGCGGGCCAGTCGATGACCTGGAAGGGTGCGTCTTTGGCGAGAGCTGGGACAGCAAGCAGCAGAACGGCAAGCGCGAGGCGGAAAACTCGCGAAGAGAACGAAGCGCTGGTCATGACGAGAACATCATAGTCGAAGATGGCGCTTGCGCGGATGGAATCAATGTCCCATATCAGCCGCGGAGAACAAGGTGAATGCCGGGGCGCCCGTCGTTTACTGGGCCTTCAGCGCCTGCGCGATGCCGCCGGCCCAGGTCTCGATGTCGGCCCAGTTGCGGAAGTCGCCCTGGGGAAACAGCGCGCCGTCGCGGTTGGCCGGCAGCTTGTAGATGAGGCGGTGCGTAAAGCCGAGCTTGCCCGCGTCCATTGCGCCGAAGAAGACGCGGTGATCCCTGGGCTTGACGGTCTCCCGGAACTCCGCGATCTCTTTGGGTTCCAGAACCGCGCGCACGTCGCGGCCCTGGTCGTCCTTGTCCTTCGTTCCCAATGGACCGACGCTGAACAGCCATACGGGCCGCTTGGCGAGCGAGTCCGCGTGGCGCCGCACGAGCTTCACGGCGGGCTTCATCCAGCGGAAGTAATACGTGGCGCTGCCGATGACGGCGGCGTCGTAGCCCGCCGGATCGCCGGCTCGCTCTGCGCCCTCGACCGTGGCCTCAATACCCTGTTGGCGCAGCGTGGCGGCGATGCGCTCTGCGATTCCTTGGGTGGCTCCGTAGCGGCTTGCGTACGCAACGAGTACTCGCATATTCATCGGCTCCGATCGTTCAAGTTGGAGAATCCCGGTGGCCGTTCTGTCCGGCGCGCGCCCGGTCTGGGTGCGCGAGGATAGAATACGCTCGTCCGGTTGCCGCCGCCGTGGTCTCCGTCACCAAGCCTGCAACGGAAGAAGCCGCGGGAAAGGGGCATCTGTTCTTTATAGCTTGGCCAGATCAATAGCTTGTAAAAGGGCTGCGTTCGAGCCGGCGCGGATGCCGAGGCTCCCGACGCCCGATTAGTTCTTTCTAAGTACCGCGGTAAGCCCGTTCCTCCAACAATCCGGCCGCTTCTCCTCAGGAGGCGCGCCTTCCGGGCCGATAGATAAGAAGACGCTCAGACTCGGGAGGGCTCTCCCGACTCTCTGGCGGACTTCTTGATCTTGAAAGGCCGGCCATGCCGAGCTTTGTTGGAAGTTGCTCATTCTGCGCCGGGCTTCTGGTTCTGGCCGCGGGATGCACGGGGGGGATGGGGCAAGTGCCTGCGAACCGGGCGGCGGATCCGAGCCGGATCGCGGAACCTATCGATGAGTCGCGGATGGTGACGCTGGTGGGGAACGTGCATCCGCTGGCGCGTGAGGAGTTTGACCACGGGGTGATCGGCGCGGAGACCGGGCTGGGGCGGATGGTGCTGGTGCTGGAACCCTCGGCCGCGCAGCAGGCGGAGCTGGACGCCCTGGTGGCGGCGCAGCACAATCCGCATTCGCCGCTTTACCGGCAGTGGCTGACGCCGGCCGGGTATGGGGCGCGGTTTGGGGTGAGCGCGGAGGATGCGGCGCGGGTTGCGGCGTGGCTCGAAGGGCATGGATTCACGGTGGAGGAAATTCCACCTAGCAACCGGCTGATCGTTTTTTCCGGGACGGCGGGCCAGGTTGCGGAGGCCTTTCACGCCCCGATTCACCGCTATCTGGTGGACGGGGTTGAGCATATTGCCAACTCCGGGAACCCTCGGATTCCGGCGGCCCTCGCCGGCGTGGTGGGCGGCGTGGTTTCTCTGCACGATTTCCGGCGCAGATCCGAGATCAAGGCGCGGACTCCGCTGGCTACCGAAGCGCTGTTCGGTAAGCGGACCTTCGTTGGGGCGCAGCCGCTGTACACGAGCGGCAGCACGCATTATCTCTTTCCGGCCGACTGGGCGGCGATCTACGACCTCGATTCGCTGTACGGCGCGGGAACCGCGGGGATGGGAACCTCAATTGCGATTGCGGGGCGAAGCAATATCGACGCGAACGACGTGCGGTCGTTTCGGACCATGGCCGGGCTGGCGGCGAACGACCCGGCGGTGATCCTGGCGGGGGCCGATCCGGGGCTGGTTGCCGGAGATCAGGATGAGGCGACGCTGGACGTGGAGTGGAGTGGGGCGGTGGCGCCGGCGGCCGCGGTAGACCTTGTGGTGGGGGCGTCGACGGCGACGACCGACGGCGTGGACCTGTCGGCGCAATACATTGTGAACCACGCGCTGGCGCAGGTGGCGAGCACCAGCTACGGCAGTTGTGAGCAGGAGATGGGAACCTCGGAGCTGGCCTTCTACAACGGGCTTTGGGAGCAGGCGGCGAGCCAGGGAATGAGCGCGTTTGTGGCCTCGGGAGACGCGGGCGCGGCGGGCTGCTATAAGGGTTCGTCCGCAGCGGGGTCGGGGACTGCGGTGAATGGGCTGTGCAGTTCGCCCTATGCAACCTGCGTGGGCGGAACCGAGTTCAACGAGGGGTCGAATCCGGCGCAGTACTGGGCTGCGGCCAACGCGGCGAACTATGGCACCGCGCTCGGTTACATTCCGGAGGAAGTTTGGAACGAGAGCGCGTTGAACAACGGATCGGGGCTGTGGGCCTCCGGAGGCGGAGCGAGCGTGATTTATGCGCAGCCGCCGTGGCAGCAGGCGGTAATCGGGACAAGCGCGGCCAATGGAATGCGGGCGGTGCCGGACGTAGCGGTGACGGCGGCGGCGCACGATGGGTACGTCATCTATGAGAACAGTTCGTACTATGTGGTCTCGGGAACCTCGGCGGCCTCGCCTTCGTTTGCGGGGGTAATGGCGCTGGCCGTGGAGCGGCAGGGCGGGACGGGGGTGGGCAGCGCCAATCCGCGGCTGTATTCCCTGGTGAGCGCCGCGCCCAGTCCGTTCCACGCGACGCCGTCGGGAACCAACAGCGTTCCGGGCGTGATGGGGTTCACGGCCAGCGGGGGCGAGTTCAACCTGGCCACCGGCCTGGGCTCGGTGGACGGAGCGCTGCTGGTCAACCAATGGGGCGCGCCGGGCGCAGACTTTGCGCTTACGGCTTCGGCGACGGGCGCAACAGTGGTTGCGGGCCGGACGGCGGCGTTTACGGTGAGCGTCACGGAGACCGGGGCGGCGAAGAACGCGGTCGCGCTGACGGCGAAGGCTCCCAACGGAGTTACGGTTGCCGTGCAGCCGGGGTCGATAGCGCCGGGAACGGCCGCCACAGTGACCATCGCGGTTGGCGAGACGGCGGCGGCGGGGACGCAGAACGTCACGCTCATCGGGTCGGACGCTTCGGGAACCGGGACGCTAACCTATGCGCTGGCGGTGGTGCCGGCGCAGGCGATTCCGCTGGCAGTCCTGCCCACCGCCCTCACGGCTGGGACGCTGGGAATGCCGTATCCTCAAACGGCTATCTCGGCAGCCGGCGGCGTTGCGCCGTACGCCTACGCGGTAAGCAGCGGCGCTTTGCCCCAGGGGTTGACTTTGAGCGTGGCCGGTGAACTGTCGGGAACGCCAATGGCAGCCGGCTCGTTCCCCTTCGCCATCACAGCAACAGACAGCAGCGCGGCAACCGGACCGCGCACCGGCAGCCAAAACTATGCGTTCGTTATCGAACTGTCCGCCGTTACCGACTTCACCATCGGCCTGGCCAGCGGCGCCGGCAGTTCGGTGACGGTGCTTCCGGGGGGAACCGTCGCGGAGAGCTTCACCGTCAGCCCCGCGAACGGAGCCGGCGTCTTTACGAATGCGATCGCGCTGTCGGCCAGCGGCCTGCCCGCCGGAGCGACGGCAGCCTTCTCCCCAGTCAGTGTTCCGGCCGGCTCCGAAACCACCACGGTAACCCTGACCATCCAGGCGCCGCGGATTTCAGCAGCCGCGCAAAAGCCCGGCGGCGCCGGCATTGGCGGTAGATTGGTTCCGCTATCACTGGCGCTGCTCCTGCTGCCGCTTGCAAGCAGACTGCGGCGCGGTTCCAAGCGGATTCGCCGCGGGATCTCCGTGCTCCTGCTGGCCATCGCGGGCATGGCGGCAATGGCCGGGCTGAGCGGCTGCGGGGCCATCAGCGGCTCTCTCGGCCAAACCGCGCAAACCTACACGGTGACAGTAACCGGAACCTCGGGCGCGCTGTCGCACTCCACCACCATCACGTTGACGGTTGAATGACCAGGGGAATCTGAGACGCGCATTGCGATTCGCGGCAGGACGCTCCTCAGTCAAAGAGGGCGAAGCTTTCGCCGATGTGGGCAGTGATTTGGGCGGGGGTCTCCGGGAGGTCTTGGGCGATCTCGAGAACGGTGGCGGGAGCGCTGGGTAGGGCCTTGAGGGCTGCGACGGCAAAAGGCCAGTCGATGGATCCCTCGCCCGGCCAGAGATGCTCGTCTTTCATGCCATGGTTGTCGTGGACGTGGACCGAGGCGATGTGAGGACCGAGGGTGCCGATGGCTTCAACGACCCCCATGGTGAGGTGGGCATGGCCCAGGTCCAGACAGACGCCAACCTGATTCAGGTGGCCCATTTCGAGGATGGTGAGCAGGTGGCTGGGGGTAGTGGATTCGCTGGTTAGGTTCTCGACCAGCAGGCGCACCCCCAGGGGGTGGGCAAAGGCGCCCAGATGTTCCAGGGC
>JBEKPA010000192.1:0-7234 GCA_049521195.1 Occallatibacter sp. | reverse complement strand
CGGTCGGGAGGCACCACCTCGTGGCCCTTGCGCAGACGGTCATAGATGGCCACGATCATGGCCATCTGCGCGGTCAGATGGTAGCACTTGCGCACATTGGCGTCGTGGGAATTGTCTTTCTCGTCGGCGTCGTAAAAGCTGAGCGCGGAGACTGCGGTGCGCAGCACCTCCATGGGCGTAGCCGAGGCGGGAATGCCGCGCAGCAGGTCGACGATGCGAAAATCGAGCCCCCTGGCCAGCGATAGCTGGGACTGGAACTCGCGCAGGGCGAACTCGTTGGGCAGGATGCCGTTCCAAAGCAGGTAGGTGGTTTCCTCGAAGGTCGAGTTCTCGGCCAGCTCGTGAATGTCAATACCGCGATAGGCCAGCACGCCCGCTTCTCCGTCGATCCAGCAGATCCCGGAGTTGGCCGCAACAATTCCTTCCAGACCCTTTCCAGCGACAGCGGTCGTCATAGCTTTCGGATCTCCCTTTACAATGTAAATCTGGCGGTTGCGGCGGATGTCCCGGCCTTTCACCCCAGCGACGAAGACCTGTCGATGGGATCCCCGGCGTTCCACCCCAGCGACGAAGACCTGTCGATGAGGATTCCGGTGTCGAAAACGGGCCCGGCGCCTGAAAATGCAGTAAAGATGTTTATAACGTAGCGATTCGATGGTTGTCACGGAGTGCGGGACGGCAAGCGGGCTGAAACGGGTTTTCGACGGTGTCCAGGAGCCGCGCGCCGAAGGGACAGGACGGTGTTTTTCTGCACATTCTCTGTTTTTTGCGATATATTCGGGAGGTTCCCCCCTGAAGGCGCGCGGAGCGCCTCCGCTGGAGGTCGGGTATTGTAGGCTGGAATTCAGCAAGGCCACGGGAAATTCCGTAAAGAAAACCCCGGCAACGGCGTCCAACGGGACGGAACGTCGCCATCACCATGGCTTGCGCGGAGTGTGCAGGCCTTAAAGGAGCGGTTTGCTGGACGGGCCGCAAGAGAGAAGAAAGGGAAACAAAAATGAGTGAAGAAGTCGACAATGTCCCCAGGACGTATTCCGGTGCGCTGATGGCAGTGCTCGCCGTGGCCCTGGTGGCCGCGCTGGGCGGCCTGATCTGGTGCTCCGTGCTTGGTAGCCGGCTGGCAACCCAACAAAGTGAACTGGCGGAGGCGAAGCAACAGAACAGTCAACTGCAAGCCAAATTGCGCGAGACAGACGCCCGCCTGGAGGTGGCCACCGATGAGCTGAAAACATCGCTGGGGTTGACCCAGAAGCAGTTGGACGCCCGCGCCCAGGAGATTACCGATCGCGAGCAGCGCGATGAAGCCAGCGCCCAACGGCTGGCCAGCGCCCAGAAGCAGACCGCGCAGCAGGTGACGGCCGTCTCCAGCGCGGTCACCGACGTTAAGACCGATGTGGGCGGAGTGAAGACCGACGTTGCCAAGACGCAGAGCGACCTGGCCGCCGCGGTGAGCCAGCTGACATCGATGAAGGGGGACTTGAGCAACCATGCCAGCCTGATCGCCCGCAATCACGATGAACTGGATATTCTGAGGCACAAGGGCGACCGGAACTACTTTGAGTTCACGCTGGTCAAGGGCGAGAAGAAGCCCGTGGGCACGGTCAGCCTGGAGCTCAAGAAGGCCGACTCCAAGAAGAACAAGTTCACCCTGGTGGTTTATTCCGACGACAAGCAGTACGAGAAGAAGGACAGGAACGTGAACGAGCCGTTGCAGTTCTACAGCGGCAAGGATCCGCTGCTCTTCGAGATTGTGGTGAACTCGATCGGGGCAAAGAATTCGACGGTCGCCGGGTATCTTTCAGCTCCCAAGACCGCACCGGCTCCAGCTCCGGCTCCGGCTTCTACCGGACAATGACCGCGGCGTGGGGCGCGAGCACCAGACTGGGCTGATAATGGAAGGCGAAGGTAAAGCTCAGATCCTTGCCCGCGTCCCATTGTTGTTTGCTCATGCGGAAGGCTGAAACGATTGTCCCTTCGACGGTCTGGCCGGGGTCGAGGGTCGAATCGAGCCGCAGTCCCTTGCCGTGCGGCACGGGCATCGAAGGGTAGGCGAGAAAGACCCGGTCGTAATCGGCCGCTGATGCCGCATAGCTGGAGTGGATTCCGTCTTCCTGCTTGATATTGGCCATGATGTTGCTCAGGAAGAGCGGCTGCGCGCCCTGGTTGTGCAGCTTGACCAGGGAAAAGACATATATCTGGTCATAGCTCTCTACGGCCATGGCTTCGCCGTTGGCGTCGAACCCCGAGGTCTCCGTGTGCTGCGGATGGACCCACACCTGCTCGATCTCTCCGCTGGCCGCGGGCGGCTTCTGCCCCGCGATCACAATGACGGCTACAACCACGGTGACCAAAACGGTCGCGACGATGGTGGCCCAAACCACGTGACTGGAGCCTTTGGTGAATTCCTCGCCGCGGGCGGCATCGTCGATTTCTTGCGGAGTTTCCTGGTGCAGCAGGCTCATAGCGAACTTATCTTATCTCCACTGGCGCATTGCGGGCCATGTATTTCGTGTTTGGCGGCAACGGAATACTAATCTCGCTTGCGCTTGAAGCGACGCTATTTCCCCGTCTCGTACGGCCTTGGCCTAAGCGCAGCCAGAAACTCCTCCGCCCCCAGCGTATTAAGCACATCTTCCGGGCCCAGCCAGGCCCGGCGCAGTTGGCGGAGGCCGTAGTCCATCCGGCCCAGGTTGCGGGCGTCGTGCGAGTCGGAGTCGATGACGATGCGGCAGCCCAGTTCCTTGGCCAGGCGGAGGTCGCGGTCGTTGAGGTCGAGGCGGTCGGGAGCGGCGTTGTGTTCGACGGCTACGCCCAGTTCGGCGGCGCGGCGCAGGACCGTCCCCATATCCAATGCGAAGGGCTCGCGGCGCAGCAACAGGCGGCCGGTGGGATGGCCCAGAATCCGCACGTAGGGGTTCTCGATGGCCTTGAGCACGCGGGCGGTCATCTCTTCCCTGCTCTGCTCAAAGCGAGTGTGAACGCTGGCGATGACCACCTCCATTTCGGCCAGCACCTCGTCGTCCATGTCCAGTGAGCCGTCGGCCAAGATGTCCACCTCGATGCCGGTAAAGACACGGATGCGTCCCTCCATCTGGCGGTCCATCTCGCGAACGCGCTCCATCTGCTCACGCGCCCGCTTCTCGTCCAGGCCGTTGGTCATGGCCAGGTTCTTGGAGTGGTCGGTGATGGCGATGTACCGGTATCCGCAGGCCAGGGCAGCCTCGGCCATCTCGACGATGGTGTTGTGCCCGTCGCTCGAATTGGTGTGCATGTGCAGGTCGCCGCGCAGGTCGGCTCGCTCGATCAGGCGGGGCAGTGCGCGACGGACCGCGGCCTCGATCTCGCCCAGGTTCTCGCGCAGCTCGGGGGGAATCCAGTCCATGCCCAGCGCCGCGTAAATCTCTTCCTCGGTGGCAGCGGCTACGGTCGAATCGTCGTCGAGGCGGGCCAGCGCCCACTCGCTCAACGTGTAGCCCATCTTGAGAGCTCGCTGGCGCAGCGCCACGTTGTGCGCCTTGGAGCCGGTGAAGTATTGCAGCGCGGCGCCATAGGAGGCCGAGGGCAACAGGCGCACATCCACCTGCAGGCCGTTCGATAGATGGAAGCTCACCTTGTTTTCGCCCTTGGCGATGATGTCGTGGATGCCGGGGTAGGCGGCAACGTGTTCGACCGCGGCGGCGGTATGCTCGGGCGCGCAGGCCGGGCCGGTGACCAGCAGGTCCAGGTCTCCCACGGTTTCGCGGCCCCGGCGCAGGGAGCCGGCCGGGGTTACCCTCTCAATGCCATCGAAGGCCAGCAGGTAGGCGGCGATGCGGCCGGCGGCGTCTTCGGCTACGTCGATGCGGAAGCGGCCGGCGCTGCGGCGATAGTCGTCAATGCCCTTGCGCAGCTTCTCAATCTGCTTTTCGCCCATCCGCGGCAGGCCGGCCAGGCGGCCCGCTTCGATGGCCTCGGCGAGCTGATCGATGCTGGCGACTTGCGCCGCAGACCACAGCAGCGCGACCGTCTTGGGGCCCATGCCGGGCAGCTTCAGCAGCTCCAGAACGCCCGCGCCGTACTTGGCCAGCAGTTCCTCCCGCAGGGGCAGCGTGCCGCTGGCGGCGATGGCCTGCAGGTTGGAGGCCATGCCCTTGCCGATGCCGGGAATCTCCATCAGGCGGGCGGTCGTGGGCGCGGCGGCCACAAGGTCCAGTGTGGTTTGTTCGGCGGCCTCGGCGGCGTGGCGATAACTGCGGATGCGGAAGCCGTCTCCTCCGTCGATCTCCAGCAGATCGGCGGTTTCGGCCAGCAGACGGGCCATGGTGGGGTTGTCCATCGCGCGGGTCTCCGCAGACAGTAGAACAGAGATCGGGGAACAGGGGTTCGCAAGTCGGCTGCCGTGTGACAAACGACCGGAATTTGGGCGCACCTTATTGGTACCGCCTGGCGGCGGTCTTGCGGTAACGCCCGGTCTTACGCGCCGCTAGGCCGCGGTGTGGGCGGCGTCCTTGAAGCGGACTACGGCATCCGCTTGGGGACCTTTCTGACCTTGGACGATGTCGAACTCGACGTCATCGCCCTCTTTCAGCGTTTTGTACCCGTCCAACTGAATCGACGAATAGTGGACAAATACATCCGGCCCGTCTTCGCGTCCGATGAATCCATAGCCCTTGGCGTTGTTGAACCACTTGACCTTCCCTTTGTACTGGGCCACAGGCTCCCTCTTTCTCTGGGTCTTGCGGGATCCGGTGAGCGAGGGGATCGCCCGCCGTTATCTATATGACGAGAAAAGGGGAAGAAAGGTTGGAGTATTTTTTGGCGAGGGTTCCCACAGAGTGAGATGGGCTGGCTTTTCACTCAAGTACTGAGGGCCGGCCCGGAAGGCGAAAGCCTTGTTAAAGAAGCGGATGCCCGCCGGATGCGACCGCCTGCGCCGGGCGGAGGGCTACTTCTTTCGCTTGCCGCCGTTGATGCGCGCATAGAGGAGGACGCTGCTGAGAGTCTTGCCGTCCAGAATGGCGCCATTTTCGATCAACTTCAGCACCTCGGAGAGCTTGACCAGGCGAAACTCAATCTGCTCGTCGTCCTCCGGATGGGCGTCGCCCGCCACCAAGCCCTCGGCCACGAAGACCTTCATGGATTCGCCCAGAAAGCCGGGGCTGGGGTAATACTCCACCAGCGGCTTCCACTTCTTTGCGCTGTAGCCGGTCTCTTCAGCGAGTTCGCGCCGCGCGCCCGCCAGGGCGTCTTCGCCGGCGTCCAGCTTGCCCGCCGGCAGCTCCCACAGGAATTGCCCAGCGGCGTGACGATACTGGCGCTCGACGACGATCCACGGATCCTTCTTGTCTTTGGAGCTGTCCATGGCCAGAATGACCACGCTGCCGTTGTGGCGGATGATGTCGCGCTCGCTCTCGTAACCGCCGGGTTCGATCAGCTTGTCGCGGAGCACGCGGAAGAGCGAGCCCTGAAAGACGACCTCGGAGCTGAGCAGTCGCTCCGTCTCAGCTGCAGTTGCGGGCTTGAGCGCCTTTGCGGCCTTTTTCGCCTTGGGCTTGAGGGCCTTTGCCCTCTTGGGCTTTGCGGCCGACCCTTTCTGTGTCTTGGCGGCCTTTGCATCTTTGGGTTCGCCGGGCTTTGCGGACTTCTTTTGTTTCGGCATTTCCTGTCTCTCTCCTCAAAACGCAATCAGGAAAAGTATACGCACCGCTCGCGACCGGTCGATGCCGGGAGGTTCTTCACTGCCTGTGTTCGCCGGGCGGGCGAATCCTGGTGGCTTCAAAGCTCACGATCTTCCACTCGCCCCGCGCATCCCGCACATAAAAGCGGGTATAGCGAAAGCTGCCGGAAAAGCTGCCCTCGGCGTTCGTCCCCTTTACCCCGGCGAGCGAAGTGACCACCGCCGTCGATCCGTAAAAGCGCACCTTCCGGTCGGAGATGTCGAGCGCCGTGATATGCGTCCGGCCGGCGCGGAGGTTGGCCAGCGCCTGGTCCTTGGTTTGCAAGCTGCCGGAGGCGGTGATGGCCATGTAGTCGTCCGCCAGCAGGGAGTCCAGGGCCGCGGTGTTTCCATTCAGCACGGCATTGCGCCATACTTCTTCAAGCTGATCGATTTCGTGGCGGCGCTCGTGCTTCTGCGTCACGGGCAATCCCGCGCGGAGCGGACTCGCCCACACCGTTAGCATGAGCACGGGGACGAGCACAGCCGCCAGCGCCGTCCGGCGGTTCATGCGCATAGAAGCGTTGGTCGAGGCACCCCGCATAGGCGTATCGGATACTACCCCTCGGTGGGCGGGCCGGTCAATCGGTATCTAGGTCTCTGACTGTGTGAACCTGTATCAGCCCCGTGCCCCACCCATTCGCTTCTTTCTGGCGAATGGGTGCGAAAGCACGAACCTCAAGGAACGAAATCAAGCGGTCAGAGACCTAGCAGGAAGTCTCCAGCCAGCGCATCTCCGTCGCCGCTCGCCTGCTCCTGAAAGAAAACCAACCTCGCTCCCGTTCCGGGACCCCCGCCGGTTGGACGGACGCTACCCTCAAACGACGGCAACCAGATTCTCCACGCTCCGCTCCCGCATCTTCTGGTAGAGTCCCCCCACCGCGTGCTTCTTGAAGTGGTCCGACTCCCGGTGCGCAGCCTGCGCCTTCGCGTCCAGGTATTGCTCATAGATGAGAACTGTGTCGGGGTCGTCCTCCAGATAATGCGGAATGTAGCTCACGCATCCCGGTTCCCGGCGCGAGGCGGCCGCCAACTGGCGCAGAGTCTCCGCCACATCGGCGCGATCTTCGGGAGCGAACTTCAAACGCACCACAAAGCTGACCATGATACCCGTCTCTTTCTTGCCTGGGGAGCAAAGCCCCAGGACCGTTTCAAGCTGTCGTCTCAAGCTTAACCATGAATCCGATCGAGAGCCTCGGCAAACTCCGGCAGCACGATCGTCTGCTCCCGATCCGGCCCCGTCGAAACCATCCCGATTCGCGCCCCGCTCTCCCGCTCCTGAAAGCGCAGATACTCACGCGCCGCCTGGGGCAGGTTGTCAAACTCCGTAATCCCCTCGGTCGACTCCCTCCAACCCTTCAGCGTCGCATACTGCGGCTTGATCTGCTCCAGCCCCAGCACATCCGCCGGAATAACGTCCGTCACTCGCCGCGGCGAGCCATCGATCTCGTAGCCGACGCAGACGGGAATCTCGGCCAGCTCGTCCAGAACGTCCAGCTTGGTAATCACCAGCCATTCGGCTCCATTCACCTGGTTCGA
>JBEKPA010000191.1:0-12062 GCA_049521195.1 Occallatibacter sp. | reverse complement strand
GACATGAGCTTTTCCTTGCCGTCGAAACGATAGGACCAGCGCCACAGCTTCCCGCCGGTCGGCTTGACCCAGAGGTAGAGTCCGCCTCCATCGCCCATGCTGTAGGCCTTTTCCTTTGCCTTGGCCTTCTTAATCTCTGTATCGGTCAGTTCCACGGTGCCAAACCCTCCTTTTAGAAAAGTACACCCACTTCAAATACAGAATACACCCAAGAGTACACCCGCCAGAATGCGGCTGCAATTGGACGCACCTGGACGCATAAAGACATAAAGCCTAGCATTTGCTAGGCTTTATGTCTTTCTATTGGATGTCTTGGGATACTCTAGGAAGGTGTCTTGGCGGAGAGAGTGGGATTCGAACCCACGGTACTCGTTAAAGTACACACGCTTTCCAAGCGTGCGCCTTAAACCACTCGGCCATCTCTCCGGGCAGATCAGTCGGTGGCGCTGGAGAGGGCGGCGCCCACGGGAACCATGGCGGGCTCCTTGGCGGCCAGGACCGGCTTGCGGCGGCTCTCCTCGGCGGGCTCCCACTGGTACTGCGGAACGATCTCCTTGACCTTGGAGCGGATGCGCTCGGGCGCGGCGGTGGCGCATTCGGCATGCAGCGCCTGAAGTTGCGCCTGCAGCGCCTGCCAGCTGGTCACCCGGCTGCGGGTGCGAAGCACCTTCTGGGCGTCGGTCGCCGCGCGACCCTCGAAGTCGTAAAACAGCTCCTCGAAGAGCTTCTCGCCCGGCCGCAGACCGCTGAAGACGATCTTCACATTCTCCCGCGGAATCCCCGAAAGCCGGATCAGCGTCTCGGCCATATCCAGAATGCGCACCGGCTGGCCCATGTCCAGAACCAGGATGTCGCCCTTGCCGCCGATGGCAAAAGCCTGCAACACCAGCGACACCGCCTCCGGGATGGTCATGAAGTAGCGGGTCACATTGGGGTCGGTGACGGTGATCTGGCGGTGGGTGCGGATCTGCTCCTGGAAGAGCGGAATCACGCTGCCCTGCGAGCCCAGCACATTGCCGAAGCGCACGCTCACGCAGCGCATCGGCCCGGAGGGACGCGAGGCCACGATCAACTCCCCGATCCGCTTTGTGCAGCCCATGAAACTGGTCGGATGCACCGCCTTGTCGCTCGATATGAGCAAGAAATCCTCGCAGCCCGACTGGCCCGCAACTTCAATCAGAGAGAGCAGGCCGAAGACGTTGTTCTTCACCGCTTCCTGAAGATTCTCTTCCATCAGCGATACGTGCTTGTAAGCCGCCGCGTGAAAGATGGCGCGCACATCGTGCTCCTCGATCAGGTCGCGCATGCGCCCGCTGTCGGTCACATCGGCCACGCAATAGACCGCCTTGACCCCGGGCCGGGAGTGCGCCCGCTGCAGATGGAAGAGCGGCGTCTCCGCCTGATCCACGCATACCAGCTTCGAGGGACCGTACATCAGCAGCTGATTGCATAGCTCGCTGCCGATCGATCCGGCCGCCCCGGTCACCATCACCACCCGCCCGGCAATCTTGCGCCGCACCGACTGCAGATTGAACTCCACCGGCTCGCGCCCCAGCAGATCCTCCAGATTCACCTCGCGCAACTGCTCCACCGTCACCGTGCCGTGGATCAGGTCGGCAAGACCGGGAATGGTGCGAAAACGCAATCCCGTCTCCTGGCAGCGCTCCGTAATGCGCCGCATCTCCTCGCGCGTCGCCGAGGGAATCGCAATCATCAGCTCCGCCGGCCCATAGCGCCGCACCACCGCGCAGAGATCCTCGACCTTGCCCGCCACCGGCACCCCGTGCAAGCGAACCCCAGCCTTGGCCGGATCGTCGTCCACCAGCGCCAGCACCGTGTAGCCGCTGCGCGGCAGCTCCCGCAGAAGCATCGCCGCCCCGCAGCCGGCCCCGATCACCACCACCGACTTGCCCGAGATCCCATTGGCGTGTACCTGCACCCTCTGCATGAACGCCCGCGACAAAATCCGCACCCCGCCCAGCGCCCCGGCGGTGAGAACCGCCTCAATAAAATATACCGAGAGGGGAAACGACGACGCCCCCACAATCCAGCGCTCCGCTATCAGAAAACCCAGCGAGCCCAGAGCCACCGCCTTGACCACATCCAGCGCGTCGCTCATCCCCGTGTAGCGCCAATACCCGTGAAAAAGATTGAAGCGCGCCATGGCCGCCAACCGCATCCCCACCAGCAGCGGCAAAGCCCACAAAAACAGCCTCGCCTGCGGAAACGCGAAGTCGAAGCGCAGCAGCCACGCAAACCCGGCCGACAATGCGATCAGTACTACCTGGATCACAACGATCACTACAGAACGCTGCCTGACGAACACTCGCTTCCTCATTTCTGAAAGAAGTTGCAGTTCAAAAATACTCAACGTTTGACAGTGCCAACGATTATACCGCTATACCGAGACCTCGCCCGACAAGGGCGACAACAAATACCGCGGCTTCCTGCGTATACCCCTATAGTAACCTACGCCCCCCGCCGGCGATTTCACCAGCATCCGAGGTCACCAACGTCAACGTGAGCCCTTCAGTGAGAGACCCCTTCGCGGCGGACAACCTTCAACACCGTCATGGCAAGAATCCTGAGGTCAAACCAGAACGAGCGCGAGCGCAGATACTCGCAATCCAAGCGAACCTTCTCAGGGATCGGCAGCTCGTCGCGTCCGTTGACCTGCGCCCAGCCGGTAACGCCTGGGAGCAGCCCATGAACGCCTGATTCGGTCCGGAGCGCGATCAGATCGTCCTGATTAAAGAGCGCCGGACGCGGCCCGACAAGGCTCAACTCCCCCCTCAAGACAGAGAATAACTGCGGCAGCTCATCGAGGCTGCTGCGGCGAAGAAAGCCGCCGATTGGAGTGAGGTATGCGCCGGGGTCGCGAAACAGATGCGTCGCCACTTGAGGCGCATCGGTCCGCATACTGCGAAACTTCGGCATACGGAAGATGCGGTTCCAGCGCCCCACACGGTTAGACCAATACAGCACTGGACCCTTGGAAGTCAGCTTGACCACGACAGCAATCAACGCCATCGGGACAGCGAGCAAGATCAGGAGGAGGCTGCAAGAGACAATGTCGAATAGACGTTTCATCAGGATAGGCGGTAAGCTGTTTATATCTGCAATGCGGCAACGTCCGTCACCTCGTAATATACTCCTGTTCCATCGAGTGTTGCACGTTCATGAGTCCGAGCTGACCGGCAACAGGCTGTCAGGCGGGTCAGTTCCCTGCCCCGCCTGACAGCCTGAGCCGGACCCTGCTTACCGGCTCAGGGTGAAGATCACATTGATCGTGGTCTCAACTTCCACGGGCTCGCCGTCGAGCAGATAAGGACGGTAGCGCCAGTTCTGCACGGCATCGAGCGCGGCCTGCCGCAATATGGGTGGGCCGCTGGCGACGCGAAGGTTCTCGATGGTCCCGGATTTGGAGATGGATGCTTCCAGAACCACCGTGCCCTCGACGTGCGCGGCTTGTCCGATGGCCGGATAGACGGGCAGAATCTTCCGGATGAGCAGCGCATCCTCAACCCCGGACGAGACCCGCATTCGGCCTCTGGGTTCCGGGCGGACGACGGGGCGGACGGACGGGCCGGGAAAGACCCCGCCTGGAACGCCGGGGCCGTTAGGACTTCCACCGATCATCCCCGTATCCGGCAGGGAGGGGGGCTCCGGCTCGCTGAATGTGGCTATGGTCGGAGGTATTCTGGGCGGCGCGAGAAGGCGGACGCCGTCCATTTCGGTTCGGGTTGTCGAGGTGCGAGCGGGTTGAGGCTTCTGCGGCTCGGCAGCCGTCGGCGCAGGTGGCACTTCCATCATGATCGCGACAAACTGGCGCGGCAGCGCTTCAGGGCGAATGAGCGGGATGAGAATCAAAGCCAGCAGGATGGAGCTGTTGAAGGTGAAGGCAGCGATCATCCAGCGGCGGCTGCGGGTGTGAATTCTGCCTGCGGATTCGAATGTGGAGTCTTCAAACATGGCCTGCCTCCCTTGAGACTGCTATTCAGCCGCGCCGCTCGGGAGGTCAGGAAGCCTTTTGCGGGCGCAAGAGAGGCTGGCCGCTCCGTGAGCGATCTCTCGCGCGCGGAGCGGAACTCAGGGCACTGCGCCCCAGCGACGATATCCTGTCGCCGGAGCCTCCGGCTTTGCACCCCGCATTCCGTTCATCTCAATCGGAACCACTGTGCTTGTATAGACACCGCAGCGAACAAAACTGTTCCCGGAGCCGGCAATGTAACCTTTCTTCTAGTTAGCGCGTAAGAGTGGATAGAAGGGGGAAGGGCGAATGGGGAACGGATCGAGCGGCCTCCTGAACGCATTCCGGCAAGGCAGCCCCGAGGCCTTCGAAGCCGCCTTCGAGACGCTCTTCCACCAGCATCGGCGCGCCGTCTACGGCTGGATTCTGCGCATCGTCCGCAACCCGGCCACGGCCGAGGAGCTGACCGTGGAGACCTTCTGGCGCATCTATCGCGCGCACGATCACTTCGAGCCATCGCGTGGATTCGAGGGTTGGGCGCGGCGCATCGCAACCCGCGCGGCGTTCGATTGGCTGCGAACCGCGCGGCCTGAGACCGAGTTGCCCGCGGAGATTCCGGCGCCGGCCACAGCGGACCCCGTGGTCTCCGCCGAAATCCGGCGCAAGATCGCACTGGCATTCCAGCGGCTGGCGCCGAAGCTGCGCATTGCTGCCACGCTGGCGGTGATTGAAGAACTGCCGCACAAGGATATTGCCGAGGCGCTTGGCATTTCAGTAGCGGCGGTCAAACTGCGCGTCTTTCGCGCCCTTCGATCGCTCAGAAAAGACTTGCAGCAACAGGGGATTACGCCATGAAGGTGACCAGGAACCGGGCCGCGATCTTTGGCCGGCTGTGTTGCGGCGGCTGAATGCAAGCCCCGCCGCGCCGCCGCTGCGCTTCTGGGTTTGGTTCGACGCGGCGCTGCTGGCCGGCCTCGCGGTTTTCGCCGCCTTCCTGCCGGCGTCGATCCCGGTGTTTCTCTACTACCTGTGAACCCGCGGACGCACATCCGCCCGCAAACTAACTTGCGAGCTAACTCGCAGCAAGGAGGAAACAATGAATACCCATCCGTATCTTCGCGCTTACCTGGCGGGAGTCTTTGTGCCCACGCTGGTCCTGCCGCTACTTCTGATTGTTTTCATCGTGGTGCGGATCGTGCTCCAAGTGCCGGTTCCCATCGAACGGGGCATGATCTTTCCCATGGCTGTGGTGCCCTCGCTCTTCGGCCTCTGGAATATGCTTTACATGTGTTCGCACCCGCACACTCATCTGCCCATCGGCCTGCACGGCGCGTTGCTGCCCTTGGTGCTGATGCCTCTGGGTGCAACCACAGCCCATTGCCTGGGAGTGCTTGCATTCGGTTCCCATGGCGTCACCTGGTTCCAGGCGGCCTATGTGCCCTACGCGCTCATCGCGCCGTGCTTCCTGGCCGCGCTGGCGGGCTACTACCTGGTTTGGAAGTACATTGTGGGTTTCTTGAACCGGGTGCTGGGGATTGCATAGGATCGCTCGTTCGCCGGGTCCGGCATCTGGCGCGCGGATGTCTCGGTTGTGACACTTGCGAAAGTGTCACAATGGTCCTCAATTCTCGGAATTGTTCGGCTAATATCCGAGCATGAAAAACCTACGGATCGTTTTCACTCTCTTCGTATCGCTGATGACCGCTTCAGGGGCAGCGGCAAAGAAACTTGATTGGAATACCGTCGAGAAGATTCCGCCAGGCACTCAGATCTTTGTCATAACCTCCGGAGGAACGATGTGTGCTCTTCAGAAGGTGACCGACGACAAGCTCTTCTGCACCAGGGAATACCCGGGTTCGAATTTCCACGGCCCGCATGCTGACCTGGTCTACAACCGCGCGGACGTCCATAAGGTTTGCGCGGGCGACATTGCCACATGCACTGCCTTCGACTCTTCCGAAGGAACTCCCTTCCTGATCGCCGCGGTTGAGGGCGGTGGTGGTTGGCATCCCGGTTACGAGCCCAATTCGTTTGGAGGAGTCAAGCTCGGACTTGGTGGCATCACCATGGACCTGCAATATGACCGTCTCGACGCCCACAGCGGTTTTTCGGTCGAAGGATCCGGTGTAATTCCAGTATTCAGGGTCCCGCGTTACCGGCCAAAGAATGACCGACTCCTATTCAGGCTCTATGCGGAACCCGGTTTGGGCTACCGGGCCGGAGATGGACCGTTTGGGCAATATGCAAGTGGGAAGGTGCTCGTGCTCTTCGGTGACAAGTGGGTCAACAGCGGAGCGTCTCCTTATGTCGAGTTCCAGCGTCGTTTTCCATTCGACTCACCGCTTTCCGGCGACAACCGTATCGCGTTCGGCATCATGTGGGCCGTATGTGAGCATTGCGGACTCGACTGACTCAGGCTACTCGCTAGGTTTGAAGAAGTCTTCTAGCCCGGCGCGCTTGGCGTGTGCAGCCATCGAGGCCTGAATTTCGAGCGCCAGAGCCAGCGCATCGCGGCCCTGACGGGCTGTAACGCGCGGCTCGCGGCGCGTGCGGACGGCGTCGAGAAACGACTCGATCTCCAGCCGCAGCGGCTCTCCCGGCGTAACGGCTGGCTTGGAGAAGCTCAAGCCCGCTTTCGATTCCGCGGGATTTGTAAACTGTGCGATCACTGACGGATCGATCTTGGCCATGGCGGCAAACTGCGCAATCATTGCCGGGTCAATCTTCTTGAGGTCGATCTTCCCGGACGCGATTCCTTCCGCGATCCCCGGCGGAAGCATGGCGGCAACCTGCGGCGGCAGCGACGCAATCAGTTCGCTTGGCGAAGCCTTGCCCGCGCCTGCCTCCACGCGAATCACCAGCACATCCCGCCGCGCGTAATCGATCGAGACGTACTGGCGCGGCTCAAAGAAGCGCAGCTTGCGGACGCGTTCCGTCGACACGCGCGATGCGGTGAAGTTGGCCACGCAGCCGGAGTCGAACTCCACGCGGACGTTGGCGATATCCACCTTGGGCGACAGAATTGGCAATCCCACCGCCCGCACCTCGCGCACCGGCGAGTTGGCGAACGCGAGCACGATGTCCAGGTCGTGGATCATCAGGTCCAGCACCACGTCCACATCGAGCGCGCGGGGCGTGAAGACCGAGAGCCGGTGCGCCTCAAAGAACATGGGCCGACGCAGTTGCGGCTGCACGGCCAGCACGGCGGGGTTGAAGCGCTCCAGGTGGCCCGGCTGCAGAATGCGCCCGCCGATGTGCGCGCCGCGGATCAGATCGTCGGCCTCGGCGAGGCTTGCGGCTATCGGCTTTTCGACCAGCAGGTCCAGTCCCGCATCGAGCAGCGCCGATGCTACCGCATGATGATGCACCGTGGGGACGGCGACTGTGGCCGCGTCCAGCGTCCGTCCCGAACTGCGCCTGGCGGCCAGCAGTTCTTCCACTGTCGAGAAGACGGGAATCACGTACTTGGCGGCGGCTTCGGCGGCGCGGGCCGCATCCGGCTCGACGGCCGCGACCAGAGCAACGCCCTGCCCGGCCAGTTCCAGCTCGCGATAGACGCGGAGATGGTTGCGTCCAAAGGCCCCGCACCCGGCCACGGCGACACGCACAATGGGTTCGCCGGCTATTGCGCAGCCTCGATTTCCGGCTCTTCTGCCGCCTGCTCCGCCCCATGGCCCTCGACGGCCTTCAGGCAGCGGCTATAGAGCGAGAGCAACTGGCAGATGTGCTCCTCCGGCTTAGGTGTGGAGGCGCCGCTGAACCCGGTCGAGGGAGCGGCAGGGCGGCCCACGCCGACCGTGGCGGCCACAAACTTGAGCAGATCGAGTGCGATGTCTTCATTGCGCCGGGCGCCAAGGCCCGCGCTGCTAAGAGCGTCCATCCTGATGAGTCTCCACAGAGGATGCTACCAGAAACCGCCCGGCAGCCGCATTCGGCGCGGCGAGCGCAGCGCGCTACCGCGTAACAGCTTCCTCTTCCGCCTCATGCGCCGGGACCGCTGCCGCGCGTAATCCCGCTGCCTTCTCCTGGCGCAGAGCCTTGAAGGCGCGGTAGACAAACCAGCCCAGGTACCAGCCGTCGAGAAACTTGTAGGGCGATTCGCCGGTGGTGTAGTGGCCGCAGGGCAGGACGCGAGGCTCAAAGTTGAGGCCGATGCCGCGGAAGGCATCCACCACCTGCAGCGAATACTCCCTGGGGAAGGTGAGGTCGTAGTCGGCATAAACCAGCAGCACCCGCTTGCCGGGACCGCCGGCCGCGGCGGCGGCGATCTTGTCATAGTAGTAGCACGGGCTTGCGGCCGCCCACAGGGCCCGCACCCGCTCCTGGGTAAGGCCAGCGTCTCCCAGGGCCTGCTTGACGTGGCGGGTGCTCTGCCCGGCCCAGGTCACGTCGCCAAAGGCTGTCGAGGCGTGGTTGAAGGCATTCACCCGGATGCGCGGATCGTGCGCGCTGGCCAGGAACGCGTAGCAGGAGCCCAGGCTGGTGCCCAGTACTCCGAAGTGCTCGTATCCCTGCTCCTCCAGCCAGTCCACGCAACAGCGAACATCGACCACTGCCTGGCGGCAGGCCGAGAGCGTCCGCCCGATATTGGAGCTGACGGCGTAGTCCGAGCGCTCCAGCTCCGCGGGGCGGCGAATGTCGTGGTAGGGCATGGAGAGCCGCAGCGCCGAGACCCCCACGCGGTTGAAGATGGTGCAAAGCGAGTTGTGGCCCAGCCCGTCGGAGTTCCACTGCGGCAGCACCACAATGGCTTGCTTGGGCCGCGCGGGGTCTTTATGCGCGGGGGCCGGATACCAGCGGGCATTCACCTGGTCGTTTTCGGGATAAGGCGTCCGCTCCGGCGAGGTGAAGCGCAGATACTGCGCCGGCGCCAGCCTTCCCTCTGCGGCATCCTGACGCATCGCCGCGTCCCTGGCCAGGGTCTCCGGGCGCACATTGGTGGGAAACAGCCGCGGATGCCGCTCTTCGAGCCGGAAGTCGGTGGGCCGTTCGTACCCGAAGAACTTGTCGCTGTGGCGAACGAGAAGCTGATTGATGCGCACCATGGCGGCTTCGGCGGCCGCGGGGTCGCGCACAACCTCCGGGCTGGGCACGGCATCCGCAAAGCCGTGCGCCTCAAGAAACGGCTCGATCCACTCGAATCCCCACTCCAGCGGGCGCACCACGCGGTTCTCGTCGCGCGTGGTCAGCCGCGTCTCCCACTCGTACATCCAGCGCGCGTAGCGTTCCTTGAACATGGCTTTGATTCAAGTTTATCAGCGCGGGTGAATCGGCGCTGGGCGAGCGGGGCGCTATTGGAGCGCGTGCACCGCAGCCTGACAGACCTCCGCGAGCCGCCCGATGCCTTGCCGGATCTGTTCCGGAGAAGCGTTGGAGAAGTTCAGGCGCATGAACCGGTGACCGGGCGTATCCGAGAAGAAATCCTGCCCCGGCACAAATAGAACCTTGCGCGCAAAGGCTTCGCGCATCAGCTCGTTGGTGTTTACACCCTCGGGGCAGGTGACCCACAGGAACATTCCTCCCTGGGGGTGGGTCCACGTGAACCCCGGAGGCATGGTCTCGCTCAGGGCGGCATCCATGATCGAGAATCGCTCCCCGTAAGCTCGCCGGATGCGCTCGATGTGGGCGTCGCTGTCGAAGTCCGCAAGGTAGCGATGGACGATGCGCTGGTCCAGGCTGGAGGTGTGCAGATCGGCGGCCTGCTTGGCGATGGTCAACTTGCGCCGGATGCGCTCGGCCGCAACCGCCCAACCGACTCGGAGGCCGGGCGCTATGGTCTTGGAGACGGTGCTGAGATAGATGACAATGCCTTCGGTGTCCAGCGACTTGATGGGAGCGATGGCCGTTCCCGCGTAGCGCAGAGCGCCATAGGGGTCGTCTTCCAGCACGATGAGTTCATAGCGGGCCGCGATGGAATAGAGAAGCCGGCGGCGGTCGGCAGTGAGCGTAACTCCCGTGGGATTCTGAAAATTCGGAATCGTATAAAGGAACCTGGGCCTCTCGCGTTCAATCAATGCAGGCAGCGCTTCCGGGATGAGGCCGTCGTTATCGGTAGGCGCCGCAGCAAAGCGAGCACCATAAGTCTGAAAGGCCTGAATGGCGGCCATGTAAGTCGGACTTTCGGTGAGAACGCAGTCTCCCGCATCGAGAAAGATCTTCCCGGTTAGATCGAGCGGCTGCTGGGAGCCGGTGGTAATGAGAATATCTTCGGCCGAGCAGTCGATCCCGCGCCTGCGGGATTCCGCCGCGAAGGCCTCGCGCAGCGGAGGAAAGCCCTCCGTGGGGCTGTACTGAAGCGCCGCGGCGCCGCTCTCGCTCAAGACCCGCCCGGCAGCGGCGAGTATGTCGTCCACGGGAAACAACTCCGGCGCGGGAAGGCCGCCGGCGAAGGAGATGATCTCCGGCTGCTCGGTGACCTTGAGAATCTCGCGTATGGTCGAGGTGCGCACGGTGTCCATCCTGCGCGCGAACCTGGTGTTCATGTCCTTTCCTTTCAATGGATCGCGGATCTTCGCTGCCGGCGCTTCCACACCGGCGCCTGTCGAATGAGTTTAACAGCCTGGCCGCTGCAAGACTGTGATGGCGGCGCGAGCAACGCGCGGGAGCGCGAAAAGGATGGGGCGCTCTAGGTTTCTGACCATGCGATTTCGTACCTGGCGATTGGGTGCTGAGGATCCCACCCTAGCCGCAAAGACAAGTGCGCGGCGAGGGTGGGGCACCCAGATTTGGTGCAACAACGAGCGGTCAGAGACCTAGCTGCGCCTGAAGTCCAGGTCAGTTGAGTATGGTGTTGTCGATGAGCCTGGTCTGGCCCACCCAGGCGGCGACTGCGAAGAGGGTTCCGGGAGCGGCGATCGCCACGGGATCGAGGGTCGCCCAATCGAAGGCGGCGATGTAGTCGATGCGGACTTCGGGCACAGCGGCGAAGGATCGGCGGGCGGCCGCGATGAGCGCGCTGGAGCGGCGTTCGCCTGCGCCTGCGAGGGATTCGGCCTGACGGATGGCGCGGCTTAGGACTAGGGCCTGGGCGCGTTCAGCGGGACTGAGGTAACGGTTGCGGGAGCTGAGGGCCAGGCCGTCCGGCTCGCGGACGATGGGGCAGACGACGATCTCGGCGGGCAGGCGCAGATCGGCAACCATGCGGCGCACTACGGCCACCTGGGCGGCGTCCTTCTGGCCGAAGTAGGCGCGATCGGCTTCACTGGCGATGAGCAGCTTGGCGACCACGGTGGCGACGCCGCGAAAATGGCCGGGGCGGGACGCGCCGTCGAGGCGGTTGCCGAGGCCTTCGACTTCAACGAAGGTGGTTCCACCGGCGGGGTAAAGCTCTTCGACTGTGGGAGCGAAGACGGCGTCCGCTCCTTCTGCCTGGGCGAGGGCGCAGTCGGCCTCAAAGGTGCGCGGATAGCGGGCGTAGTCTTCGCTGGGTCCGAACTGCGAGGGGTTGACGAAGATGCTGACGGCAACCCGCCCGCATGTAGCAGCGGCGGCGCGAATCAGCGAGGCGTGCCCGGCGTGCAAGGCGCCCATGGTGGGCACAAGGCCGATCATGCTGCCGCCACTGCGCTCATGGCGCGACCACTGCCGCAATTCAGCTACGGTATGAAGGACTTCCATCAGACATTCCGCAGTGCTCCCGCTTTCGGCATTCCGTCCAGAACCCGGCGCACGGCCGCGGGCAAATGATAGCTCTCCTCATCCGAAGGGAAGGCGCGGTGCTCTACGTCTTCGCGATAGCTTTCGATGGCGGAGCGAATGAGCGCGCCAGCGTCGGCATAGCGGCGGACAAACTTGGCCGGCGGCGAGAAGGTCAGGTTCACCAGATCGTGAAAGACGAGGATCTGGCCGTCGCAATCGGGTCCCGCGCCGATGCCGATGGTAGGAATGGGAAGCTCGGCAGTAAGCTCAGCGGCCACTTCGCGGGGTATGCCTTCCAGCACGATTGCTCCGGCTCCGGCGCGGGCCAGCGCGAATGCGTCTGCTCTGAGCTGGAGCACGGTTTCGGCGGTGCGGGCCTGCACGCGGAAGCCGCCCATGCGGTGAATGCTCTGCGGAGTAAGGCCGAGGTGGCCGATGACAGGAATCTCGGCCT
>JBEKPA010000190.1:0-7240 GCA_049521195.1 Occallatibacter sp. | reverse complement strand
CATTGGAAAGGCGAGAGGAACGATGAGCTGGAAGAAGCGGGTTCTTTGGGTTGCGGTTGCGGCCGGGGCGCTGGCTCTGGAGGGCGGGGTGGGATTCTGGATGCGGCCGGTCAGCTGCTTCGACGCGGCGAACGAGTTGCGGATGTGCGTTTCGGGCGCGGAAAACCATTCGGTCGAGGTTGCGGGCCATCGCGTCCACTACGTGGTGGAAGGACCGGTTGGCGGGCCGGCGGTGGTGCTGGTGCATGGGCTGGGCGGGCGCGCCGAGGACTGGCGCAACCTGACGCCCTGGCTGGCGCAAGCCGGTTTCCGCGTCTATATGCCGGATTTGCTTGGGTTTGGGCGCAGTGAGAAGCCGCCGGACTTCTCCTACTCGGTGCCCGATGAGGCTCAGGTGGTGCTGGGCTTTCTGGATGCGCTGGGTCTGAAGCAGGTGGACCTGGCGGGCTGGTCAATGGGCGGCGGAATCGTGCAGCATCTCGCCTTCCAGCATCCTGAACGGGTGCGGCGGCTGATCCTCATCGATGCGATCGGCATCAACGAGAAGCCGGCCTGGGATACGGGCCTGTTTACGCCCACCACGCCGGCGGAACTGGACCAGTTGGATGCCCTTCTGATGCCCAATCCGCCCAAGGTTCCGGCCTTTGTCGCGCGGGATATTCTGCGCGTCTCGAACCAGCGCGCGTGGATTATTCACCGCGCCATGGCAACCATGCTTGCCGGCCGGGACGCCACCGAAGGCCTGCTGCCGCAATTGAAAATGCCAGTGCTGATTGTGTGGGGCGCGGAGGATCGCGCGATCCCGCTGAGCCAGGGCGAAAAGATGCACAGTCTTGTCCCGCAGTCGCAACTGGCGGTCATTCCCGGCTGCGGCCACCTGGTCCCTGTCCAATGCGCCGGCCAGGTCGGACCGGCGATGGTGGCGTTTGAGAGGCGCTGACTCGCGCCCCTGCTGAGCAGTGAGGCCTCATTGCGATTCCCAGGTCCGAGAATCCGGACCTGGTGCACCCGGCACCCGCAAATAGCTAAGAGCTAAAAGCTAGAAGCGAAAGGCTGCTCCTAAACGCCGATCACGGCGCAGAGTTCCTTGACGGCGGCGGCGCTCTTTATCAGGGCGGCGTCTTCTTCTTCGGTGAGCTTGATCTCGATGATCTTTTCCAGGCCCGCCGCGCCCAGCTTGCAAGGCACGCCGATAAAGTAACCCTGGATGCCGTACTCGCCTTCGAGATAGGCGGCGCAAGGAAGAATCTTCTTCTTGTCTTTGAGGATGGCTTCGACCATCTCGACGGCCGCCGCCGAGGGAGCGTAGTAGGCGCTGCCGGTCTTGAGATGCTTGACGATCTCCGCGCCGCCGTCGCGGGTGCGCTGGACGAGGGCCGCGAGCCGCTCGGGAGCGATGAGTTCGGTGATGGGAATGCCGGCGACCGTGGAGTAGCGGGGCAACGGGACCATGGTGTCGCCGTGGCCGCCCAGGACGAATGCGGTGACGTTCTCGACGCTCACGTCCAGCTCGGCGGCGATGAAGGCGCGGAAGCGGGCCGAGTCGAGGATGCCGGCCATTCCGATGACCCGTTCGCGATTAAAGCCGGCCTGGCGATAGGCGGCCTGGGCCATGGCGTCGAGCGGGTTGGAGACGACGATGAGGATCGACTCCGGCGACTGCGCCACCACCTTGGCAACCACGTCGGACATGATCTTGAAGTTGGTGTGCAGCAGGTCGTCGCGGCTCATGCCGGGCTTGCGGGGAATGCCGGCGGTGATGATCACGATGTCGGAGTTGGCGGTGGCGGCGTAGTCGTTGGAGCCGGTGACGGTGACGTCGCGCTTCTCGATGGGCATGGCCTGGAGCAGGTCGAGCGCCTTGCCCTGCGGCACGCCTTCCACCACGTCGATGAGGACCACATCGGCCAGTTCCTTGGAAGCAATCCAGTGCGCGGCGGTGGCGCCCACGTTGCCCGCGCCGATGATGCTTACTTTTTTGCGCATGACTCTCATGTTCTCCTTTTGAGCAATTAGAATTTCATTGTTTCAAACGCGTATCGGTGGTAGCTGCTTCGCCGTTGCCTGTCCCTAGGTCGACGAGCGAAACTGGGAGATCTAATTGGAAAGTTGTGTCGCAATACCCAATATTAATTAGTCCAATATTGACGCTGAGCTTCGCCCCCTCAGCGCTCTCGACGTAACCGGTCAGACCGACCAATGATCCATTATCTCCTGAAAAATTAGCCACCAGTGTGCTGCCCTCAATTGAGATCTCCACCTTTTTTTCCGTTGGCTTCCCGCAGATACCCCCCTCAATAACCAAAGTAGCGCGTTCCTTTCTTCCAATTAGCCTTCCGCTCCCGTCCAAAGCAATATCGTCTTGTCCATTACCTTCAAGCCAAAGTATGGTTCGAACTTTCGCAGTGGAGATCGGACTGGGATGTACCTTGCGGTCCGGAGTGTAAATAGAAGCTGTTCCCCCTCCTTCATATCTTCCTGGTTTGAGAATGATCGGAGTGGCCTGAAACGGCCCTGAAACCGTCCTACAGCCGTTTTGCCCCGCAGCGTCGAGAGAGTAACTCCCACTCCAACTCAACTCACCCGGGTTTGGGACCTTCCCCGTCAGCGTCACGGACATGGGAGGTGTGTACCCGTTCTCCGATCGGTTACGAAGCTCGAGATTCCCATCGGGATCAATTGTCCCCGTAATATCCTGAATATGGCCTCCAGTGAATCCTGTACCACACGGCCAAAGCATTGAGATGACAGCTACTACCTTTTTCCCGTCGACTGTGAAGGTTGCCGCCAAGGCAACATCGTTGGAGTCGAGCTTTCGGTCAGCGTGCGCACTGGAAGATCCGCCCCAGCCTGTAGGTGGCGAACCGGTCAAGAGCCAGCTCCCAGCGAGTGGGCTCGACAGTGATGGAATGGTTGGCTGTGCTGCCGATGATACGGGCAAGCAGCCAATGAACGTCGCGGCGAGAACCGCCGTCACCAGTGAACGAAAGATGAACAGCAGACGCTTCATACAATGGATCATAGCAACCTCTTTCGTTTCCCTCAGGGGTTAAATCCCAGCCTCCTATTCTGCAAAAAGGCGGCGCGGCCGAAGCTGTGCCCTTTCAAAGCCGATTCAGAGTCCCTTAGTCCCTAGTCCCTTGGTCCCTTAGTCCCAGTCTTTACATGTTGCCAATGATTCGGGCCGCAAACTCGCTGGTGCCGACTTTGGTCGCGCCGGCGGTCTGCCGCTCGAAGTCATACGTCACGAACTTCTGCAAAATGGTCTTCTCCATCGCCTGCTCGATGAGCTTGGCTGCTTCTTTCCAGCCGATGAAGTCAAGCAGCATGACGCCGGAGAGAATCACCGAGCCGGGATTGATCACGTCCTTGTCGGCGTACTTGGGCGCGGTGCCGTGCGTGGCCTCGAAGACCGCGTAGCCGTCGCCGATGTTTGCGCCGGGAGCGATGCCCAGGCCGCCCACCTGCGCGGCGGCGGCGTCGGAGATGTAGTCGCCGTTGAGGTTGGTGGTGGCCAGCACGCTGTAGTCCTCGGGGCGCAGGATGATCTGCTGGAAGATGGAGTCGGCGATGCGGTCGTTGACGAGCAGCTTCGACTTCCAAGCGCCGTTGCCGTGGCTCGGGCCGATGGAGTCCAGCACCTGCCTGACCTCAGCACAAACCGATTCACGAAAGCTCGGAGAGCCCAGGTCGAGGCCGGGCTCGATGAGCGCCGCGTTCTGTTCAGCCGTGAGGCCGGGGTTGGCGTCGGCGTTGCCCAGAATCCAGCTTTCGCGCTCGGTGACGGTAGCGGCGCGGAACTCCTCGACGGCGACCTCGTAGCCCCACTCGCGGAATGCACCCTCGGTAAACTTCTGGATGTTGCCTTTGTGGACCAAGGTGACGGTTTTGCGGCCGGATTCGAGGGCGGCTCGAATGGCGTAGCGCACCAGGCGCTTGGTGCCGAAGATGGAGATGGGCTTGATGCCCACGCCGGAGTCGGCGCGCACCTTCTTCTTGCCGCCTTTGAGCAGATCGTTGTTGAGGAAGTCGATGAGGCGGGCGGCGTCCGCGCTGTCCTGCTTGAACTCGATGCCCGCGTAAACGTCCTCGGTGTTCTCGCGGTAGATGACGATGTCCAGCTTCTCGGGATGCCTCACGGGACTGGGCACGCCCTGGTAATACTTGACCGGGCGGACGCAGGCGTAGAGGTCGAGTGTCTGGCGCAGGGCCACGTTGAGCGAGCGAATGCCGCCGCCGACCGGCGTGGTGAGCGGACCCTTGATGGAGACGCGCAGGTCGCGGGCCGCGGCCACGGTGTCGTCGGGCAGCCAGGCGCCGAACCTGCGGAAGGCCTTTTCGCCGGCGAAGATCTCGAACCAGCGAATCGCGCGCCGGCCGCCGTAGGCCTTTTCGACCGCAGCGTCGAAGACGCGCCGCGAGGCCTTCCAGATGTCGCGCCCGGTGCCGTCGCCCTCGATGAAGGGGATGATGGGATGATCGGGCACCTCGAAATGCCCGTTCGTGTAGCCGATGGGCTGGCCGTCCTGGGGAAGTTCCAGTCCGTTGTAGGTGGTTTGCATGGGTTTCAGGGGTCCTTTTCCGCGCGGGGTCAAGGATGAGGCTACCACCTGCAAATCAGGGGTGGCAATGGCCGCGGCGATTCGATCGATGGTCAAGCCCCGGCGGTCTTTCTACATCGCCTCCGGGCTCTCTATGCCCATCCAGCTCAGGAGTTCGGTGAGTTCGCGGAGAGCGACGGCGGCGGTTGCCAGCAGAAACGTCTTGCGCGCCGGGTCTTCTTCGGTGAGGATGTGGTGACGGTGGTAGAAGTTATTGAACTCCTGGGCCAACTGGAAGGCGTGCTTGGCCAGATAGGCGGGCTCGGAGGTGGCAATGCACTGCTCCAGGACCAGCGTGCGGCGGGCGGCGCGCAGCCACAGCGCCCAGATGTCCTGCACGGACTGGCCTTCGAGATAGGGGGCGGGATCGATGCCGGCGAACTCGGCCAGCACAGCCTCGGGCGTTGTTCCACCCTTGCGGAAGATATTGCGCGCGCGGACCACTGCGTATTGAATGTAGGGGCCGGTCTCGCCCTCGAAGCTCAGGGCATCCTTGAAGTCGAAGGCGATGACTGAGTTGCGCGTGAACTTGAGCATGAAGTAGCGGAGCGCGCCAATAGCGATCTGCTCCGCGATGCGCTGGCGGCCAGCTTCAGCGTCCGCGCCTCCGGTCTGGCGGGCGTCGACTTCGGCGCGGGTGGCGGCGATGAGTTTGTCGATCAGGTCGTCGGCTTTGACGCCGAAGCCCTTGCGGCCGCTGACTTCAATGTAAGGCCGGGCCTGGTCCTCGTCGGATATGTTATAGCCAAGCTCGACCGCGCAGCGCGGGGTGAGCGCCACCATCTCATAACTGAAGTGCGTATAGCGATCGGCCTGTTCGGCATATCCCATGCCGCGCAGGGCCTGGATAACATTGGCCTGCGGATCGGACTGGCGCGAGTCAATAACATTGTAGATGGCCTGCGCTCCGCCGAAGCGCGGGTGGGGCTCGATGCCATGCTCGGTTGAAATCCAGCACTCATGATTCGGATAAGTGAAGAAGGGCTTGTAACCGAAGTCCTTGCCCAGCAGGCCGAACTTCCACAGGTGATAGGCAATATCCTTGCCGACGTAAGTTACCGTTCCGTTGGAGCGGACGATAACTTTCGCGTCCTCGTCGGTTTCACCGTCAGCTGACTCCGCGCCGGGGCGAGTCATCACCCAGCAGCCTGCGTTCTTGCCTTCGGTCTCGAAATAAAGAACGCCAGTTTGCTTCAACTGCTCGAAGGCGGCATCCCAGAACTTGAGGTGCAGAATCTCGCTCTCGCGGGGAAGGAAGTCGTACTCGATGCCCAGCCGCAGCATGGTTTCCAAGTGCCGCAGCAGCACCGCGGTCGAGACGAGTTCGGCGATCTCGGCTGTCTCATTGCCGCCGCGCTCGATCTCGTGCAAAGTGGCGTAGCGCAGGCGCTTGCGCGCTTCGTTTTCTTCCGCGGTTCCCTGCTCGTACCAGTGCGAAGTGCGGGCATAGAGATCCCAGCAGTAGTAGTCGATGCGCTCGCCCTTGCTTTTGAGATCTTCGAGCAGTTGCCGTACATCCGCAAGCGACTTGCCTTCAAGGTGCTGAAGTCCCACCACCACATCGGCCACCTGGACGCCGGTGTTGTCGATGTAGTTCTGCACGTCGACCGGAAGGCTAGCGGCGCGCAACAGGCGGACGAAGGTGTCGCCAAGGATGGCGTTGCGCAAGTGCCCGACGTGCGCGGCCTTGTTTGGATTTATGCTGGTGTGCTCCACCAACGCATGAATCCCGCTGGACTTCAACTCAAGACCAAAGCCACTCGCAACTAGGCGCGCGCCATTCGCGCGGTCGAGACGGGCATTGATAAAACCAGCGCCTGCAACCTCAAAGCCCGTGAAGCCCGCGAGAGCGCCGAGCGCCGCCACGATCTCCTGCGCAATCACCCTAGGCGCCTTGCGGAGTCTGCGGGCCAACTCGTAGGCGGTAGGCGTAGAAAGTTCGCCAAACTTCAGGTCGGGCGGAATCTCGATGTAGAGGTCTTGAATATCGAGATCGTATTTTGACTTGAGAACACCACGAAGATGTTCGGCGAAGCGGTTTTGCAGTTCCAGATACACGTCGGGAGGGCCTCAGAAATCCTTGATTTTCAAGGTAATTTTAACAGACTGACTGCGGTTGCGAAGCCGTGAGACTGCGGGATATCGCCTAAGCGGGGTTCGTGGTTTCCCACCCTTTCGCCAGAAGAAAGGCGAAAGGATGGGGCACGGGGTGTTCGTTGGAAGGCCGGCATAAAGTCAATCTGAATGCCGTAAGATAGAGAGAAGATCGCACCAATATTTCCGCTGGCGGCAGCGGGGAGTTGAACGCGAAGTCCCGCCCATGAGCGATTCCACACAGAACCCAGCCCGCTTTTACCTGACCACGCCGATCTACTACGTGAATGCGCGGCCGCACCTGGGCCACGCCTACTCGACCATCGTGTGCGATGCCATTGCGCGGCGCAAGCGGGCGCTGGGAATCGAGACCTGGTTCCTCACCGGCACTGACGAGCACGAGCAGAAGATCGAGCGATCGGCAGCACTGGCCGGGCGCACGCCCATGGAGTTCGCCACCGCCATTGCGCAAGAGTGGCGCGACCTATGGGACCGGCTGGGAATGAGCTACGATGACTTTATCCGCACTACGGAACCGAGGCACA
>JBEKPA010000189.1:0-7244 GCA_049521195.1 Occallatibacter sp. | reverse complement strand
TGCTGGATGCCGGCATCAACGTGATGACCGCAGTGAACATTCAGCACCTTGAGACGCTGAACGATGCCGTCAACCGCTCCGCCAATACCATCATCCGCGAGACCATCCCCGACAACTTTCTCAAGCGCGCCAATGAAGTGGTCAACATCGACATCACGGTGGAGGAGCTTCGGTCGCGTCTGCGCCAGGGCAAGATCTACGCGCCGGAAAAGGTCGAACAGTCGCTGGCCAATTTCTTCCGCAAGGGCAACCTGAACATGCTGCGCGAGCTGTCTCTGCGCACCACCGCCGAGCAGGTGAGCAGCCGCGCCTCGGAATACCGCCGCACCCAGGGACTGGAACAGGCGCCCATCCCGGAGAAGGTCATGGTTTGCCTCAGCACCAGGCCGGGCACTGAACGGCTGCTGCGCGTCGGCGCGCGTATAGCCGGCCGCCTGGCCACCAACTGGTATGCCGTTTACGTCACCCGCCCCGAAGACGACAAGGGCCACGGCGACCCGGAGGCCTACCACCGCTTGGAAGAGTACCAGCGCATGGCGCGGGATCTGGGCGCCAAGGTGGTTTCGCTCACCGACCGAAATGTCTCCGACGCCCTCATCCGCTTTGCCCAGCAGGAGAACATCTCGCACGTGGTCTTCGGCCAGTCGGTTCGTTCGCGGTGGGATATCCTGCTGCGCGGCTCGGTGCTGAACCGTTTTCTCAACGAGGTTCGCGACGTCACGGTGCAGGTGGTCCCCATGCAGAAGCCGCTGCGCCGGGGCTAGCCGGAGCAGAAGTTCATCCGCCATGAGGGGCATGCAAATGCTGGACAAGGATTCCAGCAGAAGAGTTAGACCATGAGAGTTACGATTCGGGCCGCCTCTCTCGCGGCCTGCAAAGTTGGATTGTTATGCGGAGCGCTGCTCCTTGCCGGATGCGGCGCATCGGCCAACACGGCTTCCGTCACCAATCCCGTGCCCAGCATATCGAGCCTCTCTCCCGCTTCGCTGACGGTAGGAAGCGCGGCGCAGACGCTCACTATCAATGGCGCTAACTTCCTCGCCACTTCGACGGTAACTTACAACGGCATTGCCCATGCCGTGACTTACATCAGCGCCAGCCAACTGACTATCACTCTAACTGCGTCCGATCTATATGCACTCGGCAGCTATCCGGTAGTAGTTGCCAATCCCGTACCCGGCGGCGGAGCTTCCTCTCAAGTCAGTCTACAGATTTACGGAGAAGCCCAGAATTCGACTGTCGTAGGCAGCGTAGTGCTTAACTCTTCTTACGAACTTGACGCTTTCGACATTCAAGGGAATTACGCTTACATTCTAGGAGACAACGGCAATCAAGGTTCAGGATCCTCGGCTGCGCAATTCTATGTGGTGGATATTACGCATCCGGCAAGCATGGCCGTCGTCAGCGCGACGTCAATAACTGGATTTATAGGCCCCGGGCAGTCCGGGATAAGAGTGCAGGGGCAATACGTCTACCTCGTATCTTCTACAGGAACGGCGAGTACAAATCTATTGCAAATCTACGATGTATCGAATCCCTACGCTCCTGCGTTTGTCGGCAGCGTTCAAGTCCCACTGTATGGATTTGGTCTTTGGGTATCTGGGGAGTACGCCTATGTTATATCGTATGTAGGCGTGTCTTCCATAAGCACATTGGATGTCGTTGACGTTTCCAATCCTGCATCGCCGGCGATTGCGGGATCGACCAATACGGGAACTGCCGGTTTGAATGTAGCCGACATCAAGGTAGTTGGAAAATACGCTTATGTGGCAGGGCAGAGCGACGGGCAATCCGAGATACTTGTATTTGACATCTCCAATCCCGCATCGCCGTATTTGCTTAGCGGTTTACCGGTGGGGCACAGTCCGCAAGGCTTGGATGTCGAAGGAAGTTACTGGTATGAGACGATTTACGATGGGAACTCGCTGGACATTTACGATATATCCAATCCTTCATCGCTTTCTCAGGCGGGCTCGGCTTCATTGATTGGAACATGCAAGCCGCAAGACGTTACCGTGGAAGGAACCACAGCGTATGTGGCATGTTATACAAATTCATCGGTAGCGGTAGTGGATGTGTCCAATCCAACTTCTCCAAGTGTGGATGGATACATATCTCTTCCGGCAACTTCTTATCCGCTATTCTTGGAGTCAAAGGGTAGATATGTGTATTCGATCTCAAACACCCTAGGTGGAATGTTATCGGTGATAGACACTGGCGAGTAGCCAGAATTCCATCCGGATGGAGTGAGGGGAAGGCGATGCCAGGGGCAAGCTGTGAAGCATAGGGCGGTCGGGGAGCCGCAGAAGAACGGGCAGCGTCTTGGCTGGCACCGTTGGCGCGAGAATCGGCGCACACTCTCCGCGCGCGGGCCATAGGGTCTTCAAGCCGCCGGTTTGCCGAGGAGACCGCATTTCGAGTTCCCGAACTTCGGTAAATAATTGAAGCTTTTATGTTTTAGCTGCTACGAAAGCGCCGATTCAGCATCTAACACACTGACATCCAACCACGATCCTTGCCGGAGCGCCGATGCGCGACCATTTGGCTACACTCCTCGACGACTTTCGCCGCTACGGGCGCGAGGCCGCGGTGGTGCGTCACCAGGGCAACCGCCGCCGGGTCATTACTTACGGTGAGATCGCACGCCTCGCCGGCCGCTTTGCGGCGCTGCTGGCGGAGCGGGGCATCGGGCCGGGCGACCGCGTGCTGCTGTGGGCCGAGAACAGCGCGGAGTGGATTGCCGCCTTCCATGGCTGCCTGCTGCGGGGCGTGCTGGCCGTTCCCCTGGACGCCAACGGGACTGCGGATTTTGCCGCGCGAGTGGCTGCGGACGTAACGCCCAAGATGGCCGTGGGGGATGCGCTGTTGCTGAACCGGTTGTCCGCCGGAGCACCGCATCTGACATTTGAGGACTGGCTCACAGCTCTGCCCGCCGAAGAGACCGGCCCCGTCCCGGGGCTCTCGGCCGAGACGCCATTGCAGATTCTCTTCACCTCCGGCACCACCGGCGATCCCAAGGGGATCGTGCTCACGCATGGCAATGTGCTGGCCAGCGTGGGCCCCATCGAGGACGCGTCACAGCCCTACATGCGATATGAGCGGCTGATCCATCCTTTGCGCATCCTGCACACGCTGCCCCTCAGCCACGTCTTCGGTCAGACCATGGGGCTGTGGGTTCCACCCATCTATAGAGCCGAGCTTCACTTTGAAGACCGGCTGGCGGCGCCCCGGCTGATCGAAACCATCCGCCGCGAGCGCATCTCGGTTCTGGCCGCTGTGCCCAGGGTGCTGGCGCTGCTGAAGACGCACCTCGAAGCCACGCTGCCCGGACTTCCCGAACGCGTTCTCAGCCCCCAGGGAACGTCTACCGGAGTTTCCGTCCCGATGCGCTGGTGGCGATTCCGCGATGTTCACTCGGCCTTCGGACTGAAGTTCTGGGCCATCATCTCCGGGGGCGGGGCGCTGCCCGGACCATTGGAGAAGTTCTGGAATGCGGTGGGCCTGGTGGTGGTGCAGGGCTACGGAATGACCGAGACCACGGCGCTCATCACCTTGAACCACCCCTTCCACGTGGCGCAGGGAACGATCGGCAAGCCGCTGGCTGGACGCGAGGTGAAGCTGGGAGCAGACGGTGAAGTGCTGGTGCGCGGCGCGTCCATCTCCGGCGCCACCTGGTCCGGCGGCGAGCTGCATCCGCGCTCGGGCGACTGGCTGGCCACCGGCGACCTGGCCCAGACCGAGCCCTCCGGCGAGTTGCGTTTCCTGGGGCGCAAGAGCGAGGTGATCGTGACCGCCGCGGGGCTGAATCTGCACCCCGAGGATCTGGAAGCCGCCATCGAGCAGGAACCGGGCGTACTGGCCTGCGCAGTGGTGGGCGCGGATACGGCCGCCGGTCCGGAACCCTGCGCCGTGCTCGCGTTTCGCGGCAGTCGCGCGCAGGCGGCTACGGCCATCGAACACGCCAACGGCAGGCTGGCGGAGTTTCAGCGGATCATGCGATGGGAGTTATGGCCCGAGCCGGACCTGCCTCGAACTTCGACCGGCAAGGTGAGGCGCAAGGCCGTGACGGAGTGGCTGGCGGAGAAGCACAAGGCCGCCACGCAGGCCGGCGCGACGGCGGCGAACGGGCCGTCGCGGGCCGGAGGCGCGGACTGGCTGCTGGCATTGATCGCGCAAATCAGCGGCGAAGCCCTGCCGGGCTCCGGCGACGAACTGCGCCTGAGCGAAGACCTGCATCTCGACAGCCTGGGCCGCGTGCAGTTGGCCGCCGCCATTGAGGAACGGTTGGACCTGGCAACCGAGAGCGGGCTATTGGAAGAAGTGCGGACGCTGGGGGAACTGCGCCAGTTGGTGGCTGGAAACGCCGCGCCGGACGCACCACAACGGGTGGGTGCCCTATCCTTTCCGCGGCTTTTTGCGGAAAGGGTGGGAGACCACGAACTCCAGCCAGCCTCCGTCTGGCAGGAGCCTCAGACCGAGCCTGCTCCGGCGCGCTATCTCTATCCGCATTGGCCGTGGTGGTGGCCTTTCCGGTGGTTGCGCGCGGCTTTTGTCGAGGCGGCGATGCGGCCGCTGGTATGGCTGCTGGCCAAGCCCGCGGTCGTCTCCGCTGAGCCCGGCGCCCTGAACGCTGATGAACCCATGCTGATCGTCGCCAATCATGTGACCAGCTACGATGGTCCGCTGCTGGAATACGCGCTCCCCGGCCGCATCAGAAGACGGATTGCGGTGGCCATGTCCGGCGAGATGCTGGAGGATTATCGCCACTTCCGCAATCCCGAGCGGGTCACGGCGGAGGCGCGGTTCTATCCGCCTGGGCCGTTGATCTATCTGCTACTTACGGCGCTGTTCAATGTCTTTCCATTGCCCAAACAGCGCGACTTCCAGCGCAGCTTTGCTCATGCCGGCGAGGCTCTGGACCGGGGATTTCACGTGCTGCTGTTTCCCGAGGGCACGCGCTCGGCGGCGGGAGAGCTGGCGCGCTTCCGGGCAGGGATCGGCCTGCTCGTCAAGCAGTCCGGAGCGCCTGTTCTGCCCATGGCCATCCGCGGCCTGGGCGAGCTGAAGACGCGGCGGCGCGGCTGGTTCCGCTCCGGCGCCGTCGAAGTCCGCGTGGGCCGGCCCATGCGCTTTTCGCCCCTGGAGACCGAGGCCCAGATCACCGTGCGGCTGCACGCCGAAGTGAAGAAGCTGCTCAACGGCACAGGATGAGTGCGGCCTTCCCGACAGTGGTCCGGTGACCTTCAGCAGGAGCCAAAAGGGAAAATTTCTACACACATTGGCTGCAATCTTTTGCACATGCCCTGAAGGAAATAAGCGTAAGGTCTTTTGTTTCAGCGCCAAGGAAAGGGACCGCAAATTGCAGGGATTAGAGCGCAGGGAGTGGTGTCTGCAGGCGTTCGTCCCCGGCAAGCACCACGGGAGGATGAAGAGATGAAAGGGAAGTTTCTCGTCGCAGCGGCAGCTTTTGTACTCTTCGCGGCCCAGGCCAAAGCCGGCCCAATTCCGTATGGAAACGTGGGAACGCCGGCGCCAACCAATATCTTCACAGCGCCCGTAACCGGGGGTATCGATGTCTGGTACTACGGTTCGGGCGGGGCCTATACCGATTGGGTCCGGGTGGTGGACGTGACGAGCGGCAAATCAAGTGCCTGGTTCTTCGACAACAAGGCGACAGCCCTGGGCAGTGAGCGGCAGGATGTCTTGAATGTAACCGCGGGCGACGTTTTGGAGTTCGATATCGAGGACACCAACGTAACGAGTTTCGACGGCAACAGCTATCCGGGTGGCATCGTTCTCACTTCGAATCCCTTGGATAGCCCCGACGGTTACAATCACGCCTACGCCACTCCGTGGACGGGCGGCTACCTGCCTGGAACCTTGGGCGTCATTCTTCCGACAAGCATAAACGGCTCTCCTGTCACCTTTGTGGGTATGGAAGATTTGCCGGTACCCGGCTCCGACCTTAACTATAACGACGACACGTTCCTGTATGCGGATGTCACTCCCGAGCCGGGCAGCTTCCTGTTATTGGGCACAGGCCTGCTGGGCCTGGCTGGGCTGGTGCGCCGCAAGCTCCGCGCCTGATTGCTCTTCAAGCCTTTCATCGAGCCCCGAATCTCCACATGGAGATTCGGGGCTTTCTGTATCCGGCCCATAACGGATGCGTCGTGGTTTCCCACCCTGGCCGCAAGGAATCGCCGCGGCGAACCGTGGCGGACGGTGACGGTGGCGCACCCAGATTGTCTTGAAAGCTACCGGTTCCTGGCCACTTCTTCCACGGTGACGGGGTCGAGGAAGGGCATGGCGGCGCGCAATTCCTTGCCGATGATCTCGACCGGGTGCTTGGCTTCGGCCTCGCGGAAGGCCGAAAACTCCTTGCAGCCGGAGTTCAGATCGGTGAGGAAGCGCTTGGCAAAGCTGCCGTCCTGGATTTCCGCCAGAATGGCCTTCATGGCCTTGCGGCTCTCGGCGTTGATGACACGGGGACCGCTGACGTAGTCGCCAAATTCGGCGGTGTCGGAGATGGAGTAGCGCATATAGGCCAAGCCGCCGCGATAGATCAGGTCCACGATCAGCTTGAGCTCGTGCATGCACTCGAAGAAGGCGCTTTCGGGCTGATAACCGGCCTCGACCAGCGTCTCAAAGCCGGCCTTGATGAGGGCGCTGATGCCGCCGCAGAGCACGGCCTGCTCGCCGAAAAGGTCGGTCTCGGTCTCCTCCTTGAAGGTGGTTTCGAGCACTCCGGCGCGAGTGCAGCCGATGCCCTTGAGGTAGCTGAGTACGAGCGCGTGGGCGTTGCCGGTGGCGTCCTGGTGGACGGCAATGAGGCCAGGGACGCCGCCGCCTTCAATGAAGACCTCGCGGACGCGGTGGCCGGGCGCCTTGGGCGCGGCCATGCCCACGTCGATGCCCGCCTCCGGAACGATGGTCTTGAAGTGGATATTGAAGCCGTGCGCGAACATCAGCAGCTTGCCCGCCGTGAGGTTCGGCTCAATATCCGCGGCATAAATCTTGGCTTGAATCTGGTCGGGCGCGAGGATCATGATCACGTCGGCCCACTTCGTCGCTTCCGCCGCCGGAATCACTTCGAAGCCCGCCTTCTTCGCCTTGGCAACGGACTCCGCTTCCGTGGCGGGCAGGCCCACTTTGACCTGGACGCCGGAGTCCTTGAGGTTGAGGGCATGAGCGTGCCCTTGCGAGCCGTAGCCGATGATGGCTACCTTCTTGGCTTGGATGAGAGA
>JBEKPA010000188.1:0-7245 GCA_049521195.1 Occallatibacter sp. | reverse complement strand
CAGCATCACCATGCGCGGCCTCCATTTGCGCCGCGGTCCCAGCATGGCGTGAGCCACCCCGATGCAGGTATACACGCCGGCATAAACCCCCAGCGCGGCGAGAATCTCGGAGCTGGGCGTCACGCAGGCCTTCAGCGCCGGAGGAGAAAAGCAGTACAGCGCCAGCGCCGTGTAGCCGCCCCGGTTGCCGTAGAGCCGCCGCGTCACCCACCACAGCCCGGCGCCCAGCACGGCTCCCGCCAGCAGGAACGGCAGCCGCTCCAGCAGCAGCGCGTGCGTCAATTGGTGGCGCAGCTCCCAGGTGCTCAATTCTCCGGTGGTCTGCGCCACCCGGTCCTCGGGCTTGCGCAGCCGGTCCAGGCCCCGCTCCAGCTCCAGGTTCAGCGTCAGCGGCAGCCCCGCCAGCCGGTATCCAAGAACGCCATCGCGAATGTTCCCGCAGCTGGTAAAGTAGCCGGGTACGGCCCATGGCCGCTCCCACATCTCGCGCCCGCAGCGGGCATATTGGTAGTCGCGGTCGCTCATTGTCTGGCGGCCGGCAAGCCACAGCCCCTGGATGAGAAAAACCGCCAGCAACCCCGCCGCAATGCGCTGCGGCAGATTGAACTGAAAGCGGCGGATGCGGGCAAACCGGTGGGTCATCATGCTCTGCGCAACCCTACCAGTTTAAACGGTTGCCCTTGCGCCAACGCAGTTTCTGCGCCCTGCTGCATCTCGGAGCGATCGTGCGAAGTGTCTGGGAAGGGAGGGTTTTCGCGGCAAACAGGAAAGCCGCCCCGAAGGGCGGCCATCCTGTCGATATGCCTTTGGACGAGCTGTTCGTCAGGGCTCAGTAGAAGAGAGCGCCAACCGATTGATTGCCGACGAGTCCCGAGGGATCGCCACCAGTCACCGGCGTCGGCAAAGCGCAAGTGTCGGTCAAAACCGGCACATCTACCGTGGTGTCGCAGTTTGCTGTCCAGCCGCCAAAGGCGGTGTTACCATTAACCGAAGTTGGAACCCCGCCTACGACCAGATATGCCGTTATGTTCAAGTTGGTGCCCGCGGCATACGTTCCCGTGCAAACCGAGTCCCCCAAGCCGGCAAGCGCCGAGCCTGGACCGCAGTGGATCAGGTTCGCCACATTCTGGTCGGAGGGAGCCGTAATGAGCCAATTGGTGCTGTTGTTGCCCGCGTTGAAGACGGTCAACGTCGCTAGCAATGCAGGGGCCACATCCTGACTGCATATGGGAGGATCGGTGCCCGGCACCTCGCACGTAAACGTAACGGGATTGGAGAGGACGAGAGTGCCGTCAGGGTTCGCGGTCGTGTCTTCAGCATAGATGACGCCAAGACCCTCATAACCCTGGGCCGTAGCAAGCCCAGCCGGTTCCCCAGGCGTCCCATTTGAGTTGATGGATACAAGGTTCGGTTCGAGGGTAATCCAGGTGACCGAGTCCGTGATATCCCGAAGGGTGGGAGTGGTAGTGAAGGTTCCGAAGGCAAGGTATTGCTGGTTCATGCCCTTATTCGTAACTTGGGTAGCGCCAGGCACAACATTGATCGAAATCAAAGGCTCCGGCGCCGCCCCGATGGCAACCGAGTAAGTCGCATCCGCCACCATCTGGGTGTTGTCAGGATTCGTCCAGGTCGCAGTGATATTCGTAGAACCGGCCGTAATAGCCGTCACCAGACCTGGCGTAGTTCCGCAGGAGATTGGGGTGACTGGGTTGACCCCGGCGACAGCGGTACAAATGGAGGCAACCGTCGAAGTATTGGACTTCCATACAACCAGGCTGGTCACATCGTGCTGCAGGCCAGCACTGTCGGTGGCCAGCGCAATAAACTGGTTCTGTTGGGTCGACGAAGTAGCCGCGATTGCGTTTGGAACGATGGTCAGGGCGGTGTACGGCTCTGTGCTGCCTCCCAGCACGGAGAAGGAGGTTGTGGCAAGCACCAAGGATTTATCGGGATTACTTGAAATGGAGGTGATGGCCGCTGTTCCCTGGCTAACCGAGGTGACTATGCCGATCGGAGTCGCGGGATTGAGGGTAGCGCAGGATGAACCGGCCGCGGAGGTGCCGACGGGGCAGGTGGTGCAGGTTGCACCGGTGGATCCGGGAGGGCAAGCGGAGATCGTGCAGGATTCGGCGGTGAGGCCGGTGGGGCAAGCGGTGGTCACGGTAGCCACCCCAGTATTGCTGGAGCTCCAACTGGTGGTGATGGCGGGGCTGGCGAGGCCCGCGGTCACATCCTGCGTTATTGGAGGAGCGGAGAAGGTTCCAATGGCCAGCAGTTGGCTGGTCTGGTTGGGCACCGATAACGAAGGACTCGCAGGATAAATCGTAACGGAAAGCAAAGGCTCCGATGCCGGAGCCGCAACCGTCAGGGTCGTCGTCGCCGTTACCACGCCGGAGCCGGCGCTGGCCGGATTCGTGTAGGTGACGGCAATCGTCGTCGTGCCCTGGCCGATGGCTGTGGCCTTGCCGGTGTTATCGATGGTGGCTACCAGCGGATTGGTGGAAGTCCAGAAAATGCCAGTCAGAGTGTTCACGTTGGTCTGAAGGCCGGTGCTTCCGTTGGTTCCGATGGCGATAAAGCTGACGGTTGCTGGGGTTGTCGATCCGATCACCGGCAAGGTCAGCGACGGTGAGCCGGGGAAGATGGAGAGCGCGGAGATCGGCTCGACGGAGGGTCCCGACACCGTGAAGGTGGCTACGGCAGTTGCCCCACTCTTGTCGGCGACATTGGTTGCAATTGCGGTAATGGCCGTTACGCCCTGGCCCACCGCCGTGGCCACGCCGGTCGCGGAAATGCTGGCGACCTGCGGATTGCTCGAATACCAGGCGGTGGTATAGGTGGCGATGTTCGCCATGTTCTGCATGCCCGGAGTGGAGGAGGACGCCGAGAAGTCTCCGATGGCCAGGAACTGGGTGGTTTGAGGCGCTCCCGCAACCGATTGCGCACTGGGCTGGATGGAGAGCGAGAGCAGAGGCTCTTGCGTAGCTCCGAGGTTGACAGTGAGCGACGCGCTGGCGGACACGACAGTTCCGTCCGGGGGATTGCCGTTAATGCCGGGATTCGGAACCTCGGCGGTGACGGCGGCGACGCCGTTGCCTACTGCCTGGGCCACCCCATTGCTGACGATAGTGGCCACTGCACTGCTACTGGTGGTCCACAGTACGCCAGGCGCATTGGTAAGGTCCACCGTAGCGCCCGTCCCGGTAATACCCAGGGCGAGGTACCGGGCTTGTTGACCGGACGTAGTAACCGTCTGCGAGGCCGGAACGATGGCCAGCGACACATAAGGCTCGGTCACGGCTGGAACCGTCACCGTATACGGCGCGCTGGCCGACACCACGGTGCTGTCGGGGTTGGTGACGATGGCCGTGATGGCGGTTGCGCCGGCGCTCTTCGGCGTGGCCACGCCGGTAGCCGCATTGATGCTGGCCACTATCGGGTTGCTGGAACCCCAGACGGCCGCGGGGACTGTTGCGCCATTGATCGTGCCGACTGATTGGTCAGGTTCACGGTGGTGCCTGACGCGGTGGTGCCGATGGCGATGAAGTTGACATTGGCGCTTGCGCCGGTTGTCAGGGACGTCTGTGAGGCCGGTAGGATGGCGAGGGAAACCACGGGCTCCTTCGAGCCGGAAATCGTTACCGTGTAAACCGCGCTGGCCGACACCACGGTGCCGTCGGGATTGGTGACGATGGCCGTGATGGCGGTTGCTCCGGCGCTGAGCGCCGTGGCAATTCCAGTGGCCGGATCGACAGTGGCCACCGCCGGGCTGCTCGAACTCCAGACGGCTGCGGCGATCGTCTTGCCATTGATCGTTGCCGGCTGATTGGTCAGGTTCACCGTGGCGCCCGATCCCGTGGTGCCGATGGCGATGAAGTGAGCGGTTTGATTGGCTGCCAGGGCGGTCTGCGAGGCCGGAACGACAGCCAGCGACTCCAGCGGCTCCGTCGTACTGGAAACCGTCACGGTGTAGACCGCGGTTCCCGTCACCACGGTTCCGTCGGGATTGGTGGCGATAGCGACGATGGCAGTTGCGCCGGCGCTGAGCGCCGTGGCAACTCCCGTGGCTGCATTGACGGTGGCCACCGACGGGTTGCTGGAACTCCATACGGCCGCGGCGATCGTCTTGCCGTTGATCGTTGCCGCCTGATTGGTCAGGTTCACCGTCGAGCCCGATCCGGTGGTGCCGATAGCGATGAAATTAGCGGTCTGATTGGCTGCCAGGGCCGTCTGCGTTGCCGGAACGATGGCCATCGACACCAGCGGCTCAGCTGAGGTCGTGGTGGTGCCGGCCACCGTGTAGGTCGCTGTACCCGTCACAACGGTTCCGTCGGGATTGGTGGCGATCGAGGTGATAATGGCTGCGCCGGCACTGACCGCCGTAGCAATTCCGGTTGCTGGGTCGATGCTCGCGACCCCTGGAGCGCTGGAGGTCCAAACAGCGGCGGCGATCGTCTTCCCGTTGACGACAGCGCTCTGATCGGTCAGATTGACGGATGAGCCGGATCCGGTGGTGGCAATCGCGAGGAAATCGGCCGTTTGACCCACGGCCGATGCTGTCTGCGCGTTCGGAGAGACGGTAAGCGAGGTCAGAGGCTCCGGCGAACCCGAAGGAGCCACTGTCAGAACCGCGGTTCCGACTGCCCCGCTGCCGTCGGCATTGGTGAACGTAGCCGTGATGGTGGATGTGCCCGATCCGACCGTGGTGGCCAGTCCGGTGCTCGCGACGATGGTGGCGACAGTTACGTTGCTGGAAGCCCATTTAAGCTGTAGCGGGTAACCGGCCAGTGCCACCGTGGAGCCGCCGGCTGTGGTCCCAACCGCTTCATATTGGATGGGAACGTTCAGCGATGCAACCGTCTGCGCCGCCGGTATGACGGAGATCGAAACGATGTCGGCGTTCCCATAGTTGGGCTGGGTAACGTTGACAATCATGCTGCCGGAGATCAAGCCGTTGAAACCGGGCGCGCTGGCGGTGACCGGGATATTGCTGCATATGTTGCCACCCGAGGTGATGAGGCCCGTGCTGCTGACCGTTACACATGCGGGAGTGGAACTTGCCCAGGAAACTTGATCGGTGATGTTCTGGGTCTCCGCCGGGTGGTTGGGGTGGGTGTAGTACCCGGTGGCCGTCAACTGCGTGGTGAGACCCGCACCGCCAAAGTTCATGGAGGCGGGAGTGACGACAATGGAGGTCAGCGACGGCGAACTCGTACAGCTGGCAATGGGCAGGGCAATACCGATCAGCATCAGTGCCTTGAATAAAGAACGATCGAACATCGATGGCCTCCAAGATTTTCGACTGGCTCCGGCTCTGCCGCCTTGCAGCAAAGCCGCATAGTCTTTTCCACCGTTAATTGTATATCCAAATGTCGCTGAACCGGCAATTCCCCCAAAAACCTCTTTCTCTTTCGGAATCAAGACGGTAAATAAACTTGACCAGCCCGCGGCGGCGCCTGGTCCATGCCCGATTCGCAGCGCCGGCCAGGATCCGGAAAACCGGGAACGGACCGGGCAATCCGGCAAGAAAGCCCGGCACGCGGCCGGACCGCCCCAATCCGGGCGGCGGCCCAGCCGCACTTTGCCCACGCCTTGCTCCCGCCTGCCGCCAGTTCTCGCATTCCTTACCTATCCTGCTTTGAATCATCCAGTTGAAAACCATCAGCGCGATCAAGCGCGGCCTTTCATCTGGGCCATCGGGCGAATGGGAACCCGCGCTCGCGGAGCCTGGAGAGACCCAAACGCAGATCCGGCGGCCGGTCGCGAACGGGAGACTCATCCCCTTCAGCTTCCAACTCCCGCCGCCCGGCGGCAGCCGGAGTGCTATCCTCCATGCCAAGGGCGCGCATGAGCAGCTTCTTCACTCTCGGCCACTCCAACCACTCCATCGAGACCTGGCTAGCCCTCGTTCGCCGCCACGAAATCGAGGTGGTGGTGGATACGCGCAGCTCTCCTTACTCGAAATATGTCCCCCAGTTCGACAAGGAACTCATCCAGCGCTCCCTGGAAGAAGCCGGAATCCGCTACCTCTTTCTCGGCGCGGAACTCGGCGGCCGTCCCGCCAACCCCGCTTACTACGACGCCTCGGGCCGCGTTCTTTACAGCCGCCTCCGGGACGACCCCATGTTCCAGGCCGCCATCGCCCGCCTGGAATCCGGCATGGAGCGCTTCCGCGTGGCCCTGCTCTGCGGCGAGGAAGACCCCGCTCACTGCCATCGCCGCCTGCTCATCGGCCGCGTCCTCTGCGGGCGTGGCCACACCATGCAACACATCCGCGGCGACGGCCGTCTGGACTCCGACGAAGCCGTCGCCGCCGAAGCCCGAAAGCCGCTAGTCGCCGACCAGCCCGCGCTCTTTGCTGAACTCGACGAGGACAAATGGAGATCTACAGCATCGGTTTTACCCAAAAAAGCGCCAGCCAGTTCTTCGGCGCACTGAAGGCTCACGGCATCGAGCGCCTGCTGGACGTGCGGCTGAACAACACCTCGCAGCTCGCTGCCTTCGCCAAGCAGGCCGATCTGGCCTACTTCCTGCGCGAAATCTGCGCCGCGGCTTATGAACACGAGCCGCTGCTCGCCCCCACGCAGGAGATGCTCGACGCGTATAAGAAGCACAAGGGCGGCTGGGAGGCTTATGAGGATGCCTTTCTTGCCCTCATGCGCGCCAGAAACATCGAGTCCGCTCTCGACAAAGGGAGCTTTGCGCGAAGAACCGTGCTCCTGTGCAGCGAGCCAACCGCGGAGCACTGTCACCGCCGTTTGGTCCTCGAGTATTTACAGAAACATTGGGAAGGCGTAGAAATTCACCATCTCTAATTTGCATCCTGGAGGGAGGTCCGCCCGCATGGGCCTCGACCGCATTGTCTGCCTCGCCAACTCCTACAAGCACGACCATCGCTGTGTGGCCGGAATCAGCCTTGTGACCAGGAAGTGGGTCCGGCTTGTCGGCCGAAGGGTCCCCGGTTGCCTCACCTTGAGAGAGACCTGCTATCCGGACGGGAAAGAGGCTGCGCTGCTGGATGTGTTCGAGGCCGAACTTGGCGAGAAGTGCGGCTCCAACTGCCACCCGGAAGATGTGTGTGTGACAGAGAAGCCCTGGCAACCGATCCGCCGCTTCGACGAGCCTCGCGATGCGCAGTTTCTCGCCTCCTATGTGAACAAGGGGCCGGCCATTTTGCAGTGATACGGCGACAGGGTCTATGGCCGCAAGATCGAGGCAGCGGCAGTGGAGAAGTCCCTCGAACTC